>JAFXHL010000043.1 GCA_017536405.1 Oscillospiraceae bacterium | reverse complement strand
TTCCCGATGAAACATCAACCTTGACCTTTTCACCGTTTACTCTGATTTCCTTTATATCAAAAGCAGAGGGAGAAACGATAATAAATCCTGTTGTTGAAGTTCCGCCTGCGGAGATGTTTGAGTTGTTCTGATCGCCTGTTATTTTAAGAACTGTTCCTGCTATCGAGTAGTTTCCGTTCCAGCTTCCTGAAAGTGTTGACCCCGCGGGAACATCGAATTCAACTGTCCATGAAGAAACATTTTCAGAGCCGTTGTTTGAAACTGTTATATCAAACTGTGAATTTATCTGTCCGTTATTATCCCATGAAGAAACAAGTTTTGCGCCCGCTGAAAGACCTGATTTTGTAACGCTTTCGGGAGAAGGAGTATTTTCTGTTCCCTGTGTTTCAGAGGATGAGGGAGCGTTATTGTTTCCGTTTTCTGTTGTTGTATCGGGGACTGTATTTTCGCCCGATGTCATATCTGAAACATCATCGCCCGAAGTTGTAACATCCGTTACTGCGGGGGGATTATCGGAAGAAACGGGCTTGTCGTTTCCCTTTAAAAGAAGACCAACGGCAATGGTCGCTCCTGCTATTACAACGGCTATTATTATCGCCGTGATTATTATTACTTTTTTTATGGAATTCTGCAAGAAAATCACCTCATAATATTATACTCAAAGTTATACATAATATAGTATACCACTATCTTTTTGCCGTTTCAAGTTAAATTTGCCCTAAAAATTGCCGTCATACTGAAAAATGTCACAAAAATATGATGCTCATTGAAAATAACTATTGCAATGTGGGATGATTTGTGATAGAATATCTATACGGATAAGAGTCCGTGTTCTATGATATGAGATTTATTACAAGGAGGTATTTTTTTATGGCTATAGATCAGATTACTTCGGGTGAAGTTCTTAACAATGCCAATATCGGTATGAAGGGCGTTGAATCAGGCAAAAAGGCGGAAAAAGCCGGAAATGCCTCTGACGCTATAAAGTTTGTTGAAAAGAAATCTGCTGACAAGGCAGAATTTACTTCTGAAGTTGCAAACGCAAACAAGGAAGCAGCCGCAAGCAAGATCAATTCAAGAGAAGAAGCAATCGAACTTATGAAGGCTCTGAAGCAGACTGCTGCCGAAAAGCCCGAAAACACTCTTGCTGCTCACGGAAATGTTGCAACAGACGCAGCGCTTGCACTTTTACAGTAAACTTAATTTAAGAACGAAAATGAGGTTACCCGACTGTGTCGTGTAACCTCAATTCATATATGATGGCGCAATACTATTTCGTCTGGATAAAACAATACCGGCTCGGGAGGGGACCCAAACCGATACCGTTTCGGTATTAACACATCAAATCAATCTGGCAGGTATTTAACTGTTGTGTTTGTTATGGCTTTATTATATCTGCATAAGGTTGCAGACGGGTTACAATTCGCGCATTTAAAGTAACTGCCGAAATTTTTCTATGAATTTTACAATCAGCGCAGACTCTCATTGTGCAACAATCACAAAAGAAAGGGGTTTTAATCGTGAGCGATATAGAAATCACAATGCTCGGAAACTTCTCAATAAGGATAGGCGACAAGAAAATCGATGAAACCTCGCGTCGTTCAAGAAATATGTGGACACTTCTTGAATACATAATAACTTTCAGAGAAAAAGAAATCCAACAGAATGAACTTATAGAGCTTTTATATGACGACAGTTCAAATCCCGCCTCTGCTTTGAAAACACAGCTTTGCAGACTGCGTGATACGCTCGCTTCTTTCTCGCCCGTCGGAAAAGACCTTATCGTAAGCTGTCCCGGAGGATACAGATGGAACAATGAAATAAAAGCGGATATAGACACAGAAAAGTTTGAAACACTCTGCAACGAGGCTTTTGTTTCGAAGGAAAACTACCGCAAAAGAGTTGATATGGTCCTCTCCGCGATGGAACTTTATAAGGGCGATTATCTCCCCTCTCAGAACGGAGAAAACTGGGTAGCTCCCATTTCGGCATACTATCACTCACTTTATATCAAAGCGGTTTATTTTGCTTTAGACCTTTTATTTGAAAACAATGAATTCAACGAAACAATCGCTTTATGCCGAAAAGCGCTTCTTATAGATCAGTATGACGAATTTATCTATGCTATAGAAATCCGTGCATTATCAGAACTCGGCGATAAAAAATCCGCAAGAGACCTTTATCACAGAGCGATAGATATTTTCTATAACAAACTCGGCGTAAACCCCTCGGAAGAATTCTTACAGCTTTATAAAGAAACGGTTTATGACTGTCATGATGTTTCACTCGATTTCGACAAGGTTACTGCTATTTTAAATGAAGACGACGATGTTGTTGGTGCTTTTTACTGCGAATACGAATTCTTCAAATACATCTATCAGCTTGAAAAGAAAGCCTCATCGAGAGACGGAAGACCCGTTCAGTTATGCGTTTTAAGCGTTTCGGATGAAAACGGCGGAATGCTCGGCGGAAAGAAATTATCTTCGGTTATGGAAAAACTTATCGACTGTATAACATTCTCTCTCAGAAGCAGTGATGTCTTCACAAGAATAAGCCTTTCTCAGTATGCAATCCTCATCGCCTCGGCAACAGAAGACAATGCGAATATGATAATAAAGCGAATCGCAAAACGCTTTAAAAGAGACAACCCGAAAATCACAGCAAAGATAACTTTTAAACTCAAGAAGATAAACTGAAAATAAAGGATACTCCAAAGGAGTATCCTTTATTTTCTATTGACTAATTCCGACGAAAAATGATATAATTTCCTTGTATTATGTTTTGAGGTGATATAAGATGTATAATGTTCTTTTATGCGATGATAACGAAGTTTTTCTTTCTGAAACAGAAAAGATGATCACGGCTGAATACAAGGGTATTTTGAATGTAACCGTTTCGAAAACCATCGCTGAGGCACTTGCTGAAATTTCTGAAATAAATATGGATATCGCCGTTCTTGATATTGAAATGGATAAGGAAAGCGGAATTGACCTTGCGAGAATACTCAACGAAAAATTCCCCGATTGCAGAATAATCTATCTTACAAATCATATATCATATGCATCTGATGTCTATTCAACCGACCATACATATTTCGTTCTCAAAGACGATATGGATAAAAATCTTCCAAGAGCGATTGAAAAGGCTGTCAACGAAAAAGAGGCTCAGAAAAACGACTTTATAACTGTTTCATCAAAAGACAGAAAACGCGTTCTGAAAATATGCGATATACTCTATTGTGAGAGAACGGGAAGAACAACAACCGTTTTCTTAAAGGATGAATCCTTTGTATCGCTTGAAAATCTTGATAGGCTTTATGATGTGCTTTCGGAAAAAGGCTTCACAAAATGCCATAAGAGCTTTATTGTCAATATGGATAAGGTTTCTGAAATTTTCAGAAACAAATATGTTTTTGAGGGCGGAAAAGAAGTTCCTATAAGCAGAAGTTTTTCCGATTCAACAAAAACCGATTTCGCAAAATTCATGTGCAGAGGGGTTTAGGATATGATACTTTCAGAATATTTTTATTCAGGGGATGTAGTTTATGTCTTACAGAATTTTCTGACGACGATTGTTGAATTCGCCGCGATAATGATTGTATGTCCGCCGAAAAGATTCTCGAAAATTCTTATTCCGCTTTTCTTTATAACAAAGTTTATAGGAAATGTATTTAAAAACCTGCTTTCAAATGACGGATATCAGATTGACATCTATATAATGCTCGTTCTGTCGTTTCTTTTTTACGCAATACTTTACATATACGCGATTATAAATTACGGCAACGAAAAATGGCGTTATCTTTCATATTATTTTCTTTCTGCATTCGCAACAACAACCATTTCGGCGATGATTACATTCTTCTATGATGCTACAAATGTAACGGAATTCATTCTCGCCTCTGATAACTATTCCGATGCCATTGTTGTTGCGGAATATGTTTTCAGAGAATGTCTTGATACAACGGGATTGCTTCTTCCGCTTTATATTGCAGCTCCGCCATTATTCAAAAGATATAATCCACCCACAGCTTTCTCTATGATTTTTTCTATTGTTTTTGTTCTGATAGAAATCCCATGGTTTATAGTTCTTTTTGTAAATAACTTTTTCTTGACGGGAGAATTCAAATATCCTACCATATTCTTCGTTATCGTTCTTCCTGCTGTAATCACATATACCGTTCTTTTCAGTGCGGTTTTAAGTTCAAATGTCAAACGCGAAAAAGCGCTTCTCAATCAGCAGGCAAAATTGCAGTTTGACTATTACTCATCGCTTGAAAAAAATCAGCAGACGATAAGAAAGATGAATCACGACATAAAAAATCACATTCAGGCGCTTCGTATCCTTTCTGAAAACAACGATACAGAGGGCTTCAAGAAATATGTCGGAGAGATGACATCTTCATATGATGTAAAGAGAATAGAATACTGCGAAAACAACATAGTAAACGCCGCCGTTTCAAGCAAAGAAGCGATAGCCAAAGAAAAGGGAATTATTTTTGAAACTTCAATAAACTTACCCGAAAAGATAGATATCGACTCTATGGATATCGTTTCGGTTTTCACAAATCTTCTCGACAATGCCATTGAGGAATGTGACAGAATCAAGGAGGGTGAAAAGAAGATATCTCTTGACTGCGTATGCAAAAAGGGAACTATCGCTATATGCTGTGAAAATTCCTGTCTTAATGAAGAAAAAGCGAAAAAACTCACCACTCAGAAAAAAGACAAATTCCTTCATGGTCTCGGAACGAATATTGTCAGAAATATCGCTGAAAAATATAACGGCTCCTATTCAACAAATGCCGAAAACGGAATCTTCTCGGCAAGCATTTTAATGGGGTGTAAAGAGGGGTAAAAAGACATGTCAGAATTTTATTCAGGGGATATACTTTATATAGCACAGCTGCTTTATGACACCTGCTTCTATTTTCCTGCGATGAATATTTTTATGCCACCCAGAAGGTTTTCAAAAACTATTCTTCCTATATTATTTACAATCAAATTCGTAGGCAGTATTTTTTCGGGATTCCTGACAGACCCTTCATATCCGTCAAACTTTATGATACCTTTTATCCTCAGCATTATCTACTATATGACGCTGTATATCTATGCGGCGCTGAACTATGAGGAAGAAAAATGGAAATATATATCGGGATTCTTTCTTATGAATCTCGGCGGTGCGGTTATTCATCTCGGAACAGGATTTATCTATGACACAGCGAATGTTGCCGATTTTATCTGTTCGGCACACGGCTATTCCGACGCTATTGTTCTCTTTGAATTCACTTTAAGACAGATTATCAATATGGTTTCTTTTCTGTTGCCGATATATCTTATCTGTCCTCTTATAAGAAGACTCTACACCCCGCCGAAAAGTGTTTCGATAATCATTTCTGCTTTTTTCGTCTGCCTCGAACTTCCCGGATTTATTGTTTTTATCGTTGAAGACTTCTCTATGTCAGGCGAATTCAAATATCCGACAATGTTCTTTGTTATAATAATTCCTCTGGCAATTCTCTATGCGATTCTTCTTACATTCGTCCTCAACTCAAACTATAAACAGAGAGAGGCTTTTCTCAATCAGCAGGCAAAATTGCAGTTTGACTATTACTCGTCGCTTGAAAAAAATCAGCAGACGATAAGAAAGATGAATCACGACATAAAAAATCACATTCAGGCGCTTCGTATCCTTTCTGAAAACAACGATACAGAGGGCTTTAAAAAATATGTCGGAGAGATGACATCTTCATATGATGTAAAGAGAATAGAATACTGCGAAAACAACATAGTAAACGCCGCTGTTTCAAGCAAAGAAGCGATAGCCAAAGAAAAGGGAATTATCTTTGAAACTTCAATAAACTTACCCGAAAAGATAGATATCGACTCTATGGATATCGTTTCGGTTTTCACAAATCTGCTCGACAATGCCATTGAGGAATGTGACCGCATAGAAAAGGGTGAAAAGAAGATTTCGCTTGACTGCGTATGCAAAAAGGGGACTATCGCTATATGCTGTGAAAATTCCTGCCTTAATGAAGAAAAGGCTAAAAAACTCACCACTCAGAAAAAAGACAAATTCCTTCATGGTCTCGGAACGAATATTGTCAGAAACATCGCTGAAAAATACAACGGCTCCTATTCAACAAATGCCGAAAACGGAAAATTCTCGGCAAGCGTTTTAATGGGATGTAAAGAGGGGTAAAGAAAAAGAAAAGGACAACCTTTGTGGGTTGTCCTTTTTTGATTATTCAACAATATATAACGAATTCTGAAAATCGTTGATTACATTCTTATCATAAGAATTTATTGCAATAGTTGCATAGTAAGAGCCGACAAATTTTTTTATTATTATAAACTGATGAACATCAAGAATATCGTTTAAATTTATAGTAATGTCAACCGAACAAAATGATTTTCCGTCAATATCTATCGTTGATACATCTGAATAGGATACAGTTACTTTTTCATACCCTATATTTGTAAAAGTATTCGTATACATTTCATCAAGCATCGGCAGACTATGTTCGAAAATATCTTCTTCGGTATATAAAGCATAAGCATAGGGAGAAATTTTTTCGATAGATACGGCTATCGTGTCTCCGTTATTATTTTGAGCAACCATATCATCAAATACATTATCATTCTCAAACAGTTTGTCTATATCAAAATCTCCATCGTAATATTCTTTCATAATTTCCTGATTGCTATCTGTGTTTTTACTTATTTCTTCCTGAGTAAGAATTGTCCATGTTTCGTTGAGTTCCAATCCTATGCCTATGGATCTGTTTTCATACACTCCGCCTTCTGATGTTCCGAGTTCAAGTGGAATTTCTTCAGACGGAGCTTCTGTTTCTTCAGTTGTTTCAACGGTTGTTGTTTCCGCCGTTGTTGTTTCTGCCGTTGTTGTTTCTGCTGTTGTTGTTTCTGCCGTTGTCTGCTCAGAATTTCTTTCGATATTTCCTTTCACATCTCTCATTGACGGAATACAGGCTGTGAGATTTAATGTGAGAACAGATAATATAAAAACGCTTAAAATTTTCTTCTTCATAAAATTCGTCCCCTTTTAAACAATCATGAGTTTATCTCCGCTTATGATTCCCGCTTCGGTTGCGGTATAGTTTTCATTAAGCGGAATACGGAGCCTCTGTGAAAAAAGCACCATATTTTCGTTATCGTTGAAAATCTTCTTGTTTCCGCTTTCAAAGGATATTATTGAGTCAAACGGAATGCTGTATTCCGTTGACTTCATCTTGAAAACAAAACAGTCAAAAACCGTTTTTTCTTTTTTGGATTCATAGTCAGAAATTATATCGCCCATAAGTTTTTCTATGTCATAAGGCTCCATGGGTCTTAGTATAAATCCTGATGGTTGCTTTTTGTTATCTTATTTTTTCTCCTGTTAAAATGTCGTAATCATAGTTAACATAAGTATCGATTTCATCCCCATCTTCATCATAAGTAATAGAACCTTTAACAGTGCCGTCTATATCACAGAGAGCTTTTTCTTTCATTACTCCGTTAGGATGATATTCATATACTATAAATCCTTTCAGATTATCGTTTTTATCGTAAACTGTCTCCTGTACTTTTTTCCCTTTCTCATTATATGCATATGTTCTGTAACCGGTAAAATTCCCATTATAATAACTATTGTATTTTATTTCCTGTCCAAGTTCGTTGTATTCAATTTCGGATGAGATTTCTCCGCTGAGATACTTGGTTTCTTTCGATATGACACCGTTTGTATCATATTCCGAATGGCTATAGAGTTCGCCGTCGCTATAATATTCTTTTACCGACTGGATTCCATTGGGGTGATATTGATACAGATAGTAGCCCTCAACTGAACCGCTTGGTTTATGCATAATTTCTTTTGTCATATTTCCTCTTATATCATATTCATAAGTGAAATATCTGTAAAGCATATCTTCGCCATGGAAATAATTTTTTGTTATCATATTTCCCCTTGAATCGTATTCGTAAGTGCAGAAATAATCCAATTCTCCGCTGGAATAATAAAAGCTGCTTTTCAGAAAATTTCCGTTAAGAGCATATTCGTTTACTTCTTTGTATCCGTTGTCACTGTAAATGGTTTCTGTTCTTCCCGGAATAACAGGAGAAAGCAATGCTATTCCTCCTACCAGACATACTACTGCTACGATTACAATTATAATAATACTAGACTTCTTCATAAAATTCGTCTCCTTTTAAACAATCATGAGTTTATCTCCGCTTATGATTCCCGCTTCGGTTGCGGTATAGTTTTCATTAAGCGGAATACGGAGCCTCTGTGAAAAAAGCACCATATTTTCGTTATCGTTGAAAATCTTCTTATTGCCCTCTGTCATACAGATTTCTTCTTTGCAGATTTTTATAACATCTTTCACAATCATCTGCTTTGAAATCCAGAATTCATAGTTTCTTGCGGTTGAGGGGCAATTTATTTCAACAAGTATCTTTGTCATATAAATTTCCTCCTATGAGACTGTTTCTGCGTTTATGTTGAAAAGTTCTCTGACAATACTGCGGTATGTCCTTGAAAAATAAACGCTTGTGCCACCACTTAAAATAATTTCAGAATCGGCATAATGAATCTCTTTTATATGCGCCATATTGATGATATAACTTTTATGTACCCTTATAAACCCGTCGGGGAGGGTGTTCTGTATATCGTCGAATGTGCTGTAAAAGGAATATTCCTTTTCGGCGGTTTTCAGTTTTATCTTCTTGTTTCCGCTTTCAAAGGATATTATCGAGTCAAACGGAATGCTGTATTCCGTTGACTTCATCTTGAAAACAAAACAGTCAAAAACCGTTTTTTCTTTTTTGGATTCATAGTCAGAAATTATATCGCCCATAAGTTTTTCTATGTCATAAGGTTCCATGGGTCTTAGTATAAATCCTGACGGTTTATGCCCCGGTTTCAGATATGTGAGAATATCGGAAAAATCATTTGCAACGATTATGAGATAGTTTTCTGCGTTTCCCTTTCTCATTGATTTTATAAGAAAATCCGAATGTTCATCACAGCTTATTATGAAAACCGCCTGCTTCTCTTCTTCCGAAAAAATCCTGCCCGCCTCCATAGCGTCGGCTGTTATGCATTTTATTTCGGATGTAAGATTTTTCTTCATAAAAAATCTGAAACAATAACTCTGAACTGTGGTATGCCTTGAAATGTCTGCATCATAGATATAAACATCAAGCATCGTTTTCACCTCGTTCAGACAATGGTATGAATATCTGTCTTTCGGTTGTTCCGTTGAAGAAATAGCCTGTCTGTAAATCAAGAGATTTACTCTGAACATTATAGGGTAACGATGAAGAATAGAGTTTCTGCTGGTCAAGATGTCCGCCGATATGAAGGACTGTCTTGTTAAGAAGGAAATTCTTACACATAACCCCATGAACAGCGTCGATATAACTGTCAGCGCCGAATCCCGCTATGAAACTTACTCCTCTCTTTTCGCCGTATCTGAATGTTTCTTCTATAACCTCGGCAAAAGAAGAATCGTTCTTCTGGTTATAGACTATCTTATGGAATTCTGCCATATTGTCGATAAATATATAAAGCATATTCTTTTCTTCGACAACCTTTTCTTCCATAGCGTTTACAGACATTGTATCCTTATATTTTCCTCTTATTTCAGAAGCGGTTTCAAATTCTTTCTGAACTGTTCTGAGGAAATCTTCAAGTTCTGAATGTGTATAAACCCTGTCGACATATTCAGGTTTACAGAGCATATCTGTCGATGTTTTAAAATACCATACAACAGCGCCCGACTGTTTCGCACAGTATGAAAGATTATTGAATGCGATTGATATACTCTTTTCTTCAGAAGCACCGACAGCAAGACAGAATGTGTCGCGTCTTGAAAGAGAAACCGAAGAAATATCGTTTGTATCGTATCCTAAAGGAATCATACCATCTGCCTTATTCTTTTCATAGAAATCAGCATATATTTCATCCTTGGGGATAGACGGAATTCTCTTTGCGGGAGTGTGTTTCTTGTATTTCTTTGCGATATCTGAAAATTCTTTTATCATCTTTTCTGAGCGTTCTGTTTCATCTTCGATTTCAAACGGAACAGCTGTCTGGAATTCTAAAATACCGTCTTCTTTTACAAGACCACGGCCTGCATATTTTGAAGGTGTGAATTCGGGCGCACCGCCGAGTATTTCGTTATATCCATAACGGTCTGAAAGGCGGAGTGCGATTTTATATCCGATATTCTGCATTGTCTTGTATTTCACATCGTTTGTATTATTCGCTGAAATAACAAGCTGGATGCCGTATTTAAGGCAGTCTCTTGAAAAACCTGCGAGTTTTTCCACAAGTTCGGGATAGCCTTCTGAAAAACCTGCGTAATTGTCGATTACAACAAGTATCATAGGCATTTTGTTCTTCTTTGTGTATTCGCTGAAACTTCCCGCATCTGCCTTATCGAAAATTCTTCTTCTTTCATCACATTCGTTTTCAAGAAGTCTGAAAAGTCTTTCTATGAGTTCGTTGTGTTCCTGAAAAACAACTCCTCCGCAATGAGGAAGCTTTTCAAATTTTCTTGTTGTTCTGCTTGAAAAATCTATGAAGTAGAACTGTATTTCATCGGGAGTATATCTTGAAACAAGAGAATATACCATTGTCTGTAAGAATGTTGATTTTCCTGAACCTGACATACCCGAAACAAGTATATGAGATGTCTTTGAAACATCAACGACAGCAGGATACTGTGACTGTTTTTCGGGATTATCAATGATACCATAGCAGGAGATGAGTCCGCTTTTGAAATCAATGCCCGAAACATCGAGTTTATCAAGACCGATAAGCGAAGGCAGACATTCATTCCAGAGTTTTCTTGTCGGTTTGAAACCACTCATTGCCGAAACGTTTATTACATAATCAATACCCGCTTTAAGTTGTGAGATACCTGTCTGATTTCCCTTTCCTGTCATTGTGTTTTCTTCGAGATAGGTTCCGTCGATATCAATCATAATGACTTCCTTATCCTTTGAAGAAACGAATTCATCTGTAGGAATATATTCAGCTCCCGAATATCCCGACTGGAACATATCGAAAATTTCGTCGTTTCCTATCTGCATATAAGCGCGTCCCGTATTGACAAGATATGCTGCCTCGGGGCGTTTGAGCATTCCTATACTGTCCTGCTTGTCCTGAACTTTAAGACAGATTTTAAAACGCGAGTTACTCCAGATTTCTTCATCGACAACGCCCGAGGGTTTCTGTGTTGCAAGGATAAGATGAACACCGAGACTTCTTCCTACTCTGGCAACGCTGACAAGTTCTTTGATAAATTCGGGCTGTTTATGTTTAAGTTCTGCAAATTCGTCCGATATAATAATTAAATGGGGTAATGCTTCACTGACAGCACCGCCTCTGTACATCTTTATATACTGGTTTATATGGTTTACTTTATAGCGGTTGAAAATCTGCTGTCTTCTCTTTATTTCACTCTTTATCGAGATAAGCGCACGCCTTGTGAGGTTTTCGTCAATCTCACCCTCTCCCGTATCTCCGCCGAGGTTTGTGATAATTCCCGCAAGGTGAGGTATTCCCTCAAAAGCGGCTGCCATTCCTCCGCCCTTATAGTCAATAAGGATAAACGCAACTTCATCGGGGCTGTAATTTAAAATAAGCGAAAGAATAAATGTCTGTATCGTTTCACTCTTACCCGAGCCTGTTGTTCCCGCAATAAGACCATGAGGGCCATGCATCTTTTCGCTGATATCAAGAACAACGGGGCGGTTGCCTGTTCCTACCCCTATAAACGAAGCAAGGCTTTCATAAGAACGGTTTTCCTTGTATTTTCTGATAAGGTTCCATTGTTCGAATTTTCCTATGCCGAGCATATCGAGATAGTCGATAGAAGCGGGGATTTCGCCCTGTGTGAATTCTGTGAGATAAAGTCCGCTTATTGCTCTTGCATATTTTTCTGCGTATTTTGTATCAACATTATCGAAGTTTACAGAGTTTGTTTCGTCGATAGTTGATGAAAGCGAATATATTCCGCTGTATGTTTCGTCATGCTGGATAATAACCTTACATTCATTGGGGAGTTTGTCCATCTTTTCATATGCAAGAATGAATGTAAAACCGAGCTCGGAATTATTCATTATGTATTTTGAAAGACTGTTCTTTTCAAGGATGGATTTATCTGTGCAGATAACGAAATAATGAGGGAGAAATCTTAAATCCTTTGATGATGCACCCTCTGCATTCTCCTCTCTTGAACGGAGTTCTCCGCCGAGGAAATTGCATACATTCTTTAAAGAGTTGCTGTCGCATCCGAACATTCTTACTTTTCTGTCGGATGAGAATATATGAGGAAGCCACTTCATCCAGAGATATTTTTCCTTTTCGTTTTCTCTGCAAAGAAGCGCTATCTTGATATCGCTGTAACTATGGAGCGCCGAAAGCTGAACGGCGATGTTATTGACGATATTCATAACATTCTTATATTCACCGATAACGCCCCATATCTTGCTGTCGTTGAGTCTTGCGGTATATGCGCAGTCTTCCATTGTGTTGTAACGGTCGAAAAGCTCTCTCGGCTTGTCGGCAAGGGCGTCGTCATTCATAGAAAATCTTTCCTTGGGAACAGATATTCCGTTAGGAAGTTTTACAGAGCCTGTTCCGAAACGGATTTTCGAGAAATCGGCGTGGTTTATGTTTCTGTTCCATAAAAAAGTCCTATCCTTGAAAACCTTTTTCATAAGGTTATCGGATGACAAGAACTGTTCGTCTATAATGCGCTTGTTCTTATCCTGTTTTTCAGAGAGAAGATTTTCGTTTTTTGCAATATATTCGCCATATGCCTTTACTCTTGCTTCTTCCTGTTTTTTGACTGTCTTCTTGTTATAGAACTGATGTGCGAGTGCCCAGCCTGCGCCTATGAATCCCGAACATACAACGGAAATTACCGTTCCTAAATACATAAGCGGATTTGATGTGTTACCCGATGACATCATATTTATGATGACAGAAATCATAATCGGCAGTGGCATTGTTACCGAAGGACCTATTATGAAAATAAGAGGCTGACTCGAAGCCTTATGCTGTGAGGGAGGGGATTCTATCTCAATTACTTCTTCATCGAGAGGCTCTATTCTTCTCGGTGAACGAGAAAAGTCGGATTCATCCTCATAAGGCTCATAATCGTTGTTTATATCGCATATTTCAGTAAGCGAAACGCCGAGTTCCAAAATCTTGTTTGTTGCTATATATTCGCCTAAAAAGATTATTTTAAGACCCAGTATGTATATTGTGTCAAAGATAGAAAGAGGGGTTTCGCCCGATATTTTCGAGCCGTTTAAAAATGTTCCGTTTGTTGAATTGTCTGTAAGGAAAAAGCCCGAGCCTTTTCTTTCGATAGTTGCGTGTTTATGGCTGACAAACTGTTCTTTATAGACGATATCGCAGTTTTCATCCATACCGACAGTAACCCTGTTTACCCCTTCGAGCGACCATTTTCTGTATACGCTTGTGTTTTCAGAGGCTTTGAGCGCAAAAATCATAAAGGTGAGTTTTCCGCGTTTTTTCTTCGCTGTGATTTTGTCGCCGTCTTCGATTTTCTTCTCTGTTATTATTGAGTTGTTCACTGAGAAGTTGAAATCTTCTGAGGGGAGAAGTTTCCATACGCCGTCAAAGATTTCAAGATTTATAACGCCTTTTTCCGATGAGAATTCGGATATATCAATGCTTATGACCCTGTTGTTGACAGCAGGCAACGGGTATTCATAAACATTTTCTTTGAAGTTGAAATAAAATATATATGCCATAATTTTTCAAGTCCTTTCGGGGAGGTTATAGAACATTTCCTTTTGCATCATATGCAGTTGATTTTATCAGTTTTCCATCTGAATCGTATTCGTATATATAGTAATACTTGATAGTTCCGTCGGCGTTGTAATGATTTTCTCTTACAGCACGCCCATTAGAATCGTATTCATGCGTCCAGTCAATCGTTCCGTCTGCTTTACGATAATGCCCTTTTATCAGTTTTCCATTTGAATCCGTTTCGTTTATCCAGTCATAATTAAGTGTTCCGTCGGATTTATAATGCTTTATTATGTGCATATTAGCACTATATTCGTATATATTGTAGTTCTTTAGAGTTCCGTCAGCGTTGTAATAGCATAATTTTGCCGTGTCCCCTTTTTCATTGTAATCCTGTATAAAATTAAGCGTTCCGTCAACATTGTAATAAGTTCTTTTTATCAAAGTTCCGTTTGCATCGTATTCGTGTATTAAATACGAACCATCTTTGTTGTCTTTTCTTTCTGTTTTTGGTTTTTTCGGAGCAGTTGTTGCAACTGTTGTTGTCTCCTTCGGGGCAATCGTTGTCGCAACTGTCGTCTCTTCGGGAGTTGTTGTTTCCTCAACTGTTGTTTCAAGCGAGGTTGTAGTTACCTCGGGAGTTGTCGTAGTCATCTCCTCAACCTTTTTCAGCTCATCGAGTTTTTTCTTGATTTTTTCATCACCTGTTTCTGCAAAACCTTTTTCGAGGATTTCGATAGCTTTTTCCTTATCGTCGAGACCTATATAAGCGGAAGCAAGACCCATATAAGCGTCAACATTCTTAGGCTCTGTTTCGATAATTCCAATAAATTCCGCAACGGCTTTATCATATTCAAAATCAAGCAGGAATTTCTGACCAATAGATATTTTTTCTGATTCAGCCACCGTTTGTGTAGAGTTATTTCTGACTGTAAGTACTGTTATTATCATCCCACCGACAATAAGAAGGATTGCTACAACTACCAATATAACAAAAATTTTTGATTTTTCATCTGTAATCAATCCATTGTCTATTTTGTTCTTAACCTGCTTTTTGCCGAGGTTTGTAAGGGGAATTCCCACTATCATCGCGATAACGCAGAGCCCTGCGCCAAGAATTCCGCCATAGAACATAAGCTCGCCGACAGAAAGATTCTTTATAAATTCAATCATATCTAAAACTCCTTAAAACCAGTTGCCCTCTTTTAGCTGATGATATGTATCCGTAAGAACCTGCATTTCCATATCGGTCATACCATCCTCCGCCTCTTTTTCATAAAGGCTTTTCGCGTTGTTGTAATATTTGAGAAAATCGGAATAGTCCCTCTTGTTATTGCTTTTTTCAGACTCTTCACGAAGTTCGCAGAAAGCGAGATACATATCTGTTCTGTAATTTTCTCCGAAATCCTCTTTCATCTTATTCAGTTCCGCCTTTGCCGACTCACAGTCGCCTATCGTATAGTAAGCGACAGCCTTGTTTTCAGAAACTCTGTATCCGCCGAGACCCTTTTTCTGCATAACCGAAAAAATGTCAACGGCTTTGAGATAATAGTCGTTTTCGCCCGTTTCTTTTCCCATATCAAGATAGCATTGTGAGAGAAGCTCATATATGCTGTAAAGTCTTTCTTCGGGAAGTTCCTTTAAAGCCTTTTCGAGAATTTCCGTATTCTTTGCGGTTTCACCCATTTCTGAATAAACCTTGTTTATCATGATATAAGCGCGTTGTTTTATGTAGTCATCGGATGAAACGGATATGCATTTCAAAAGCGAATTTTCTGCCTCTTTATATCTTCCTCTTACAAAATCTATTTCGCCGTCAACAAGACAGATATTTTCTTCCGAAAGACCGAGTTCTGTCGCCCTTTTCAGAACTTCCGATGCCTTGTCAGGCTCGCCCGTTCTCGCGAGAGAAATTGCATAATCGCGGTAATATTCTCCGTTATCCGATTTTCTATCTATCGCGGATTTGTATTTTATGATAGCCGAAGAATAATCCTCTTTTTCAAAATAACAGTTTGCATGAACGAATAAAAGGTCCGCCATTTCGGCATCATCCGTATATTCGGGATGATTTCTCATTATTTCATCCATATATGAAAGGCAGTTATCATACTCCCCTCTTTCAAAAAGAAAGAGTGCTTTCTGAAAATGGATATCGAGTCTGTCGTTATAGATAGCCTCTGCCTTCTGATAGATTTCTTCAAAACCTTTCTCGTCGCCCTTTTCTCTCAAAACAACGAGTTTTTCTGTATACTCCTTATATGCCATAGCATTTTCTGTTCCAATTCTCTTATATCCCATAAAGGCAAGAACAGAGAAAAAGGCTGTTCCCAAAATCAAAAGGGCATAGATTATGCGGTTTCTTAAAGTAAAGCTTTTATATAGCTTTTCCATACTGTGAATATTTTCAAGGGCAGTAAGCATCTCCCCTGCGTTTGCATATCTCTTTTTCGGGGAATTTTCCATAGCCTTTGAAATGATACAGCGGAGTCCGTAGCTTGCATCTGTATCAAGTTTATTTATGGGAGTAACATTATCTATCGACTTTTCGGGTCTTTTTCCGCTGATGAGATGATAAAGTGTTGCGCCAAGGGCATAAACATCTGAACGCTCATCAATAATCGCTTTTGAAACTATCATCTTTGAGGCAAAACTGTTGCTCTTTTCGGGAGTGATATCAGTTTCTTCCTTCTCTTCTCCTACTATATCTGTAACAGCTTCTGTCTCCTCGATTTCTGTTATGGTTGTAATTGTTGTCGAGGTATCTTCTTCAAAACTGTCAAATTCTGTTTCGCCTAAAATTTCTGTTTCTGTTATTGTTGATGTTTTATCTGTCTTTGCTTTTTCCGTCTTGTTCTTCTTTACATACTGTTCAGGGGGAGAATATCCGTCGCTTTTGCCGACAGCAAACGCTCCTCCTTCACTGAGTACAGACGAAATGTTGAAGTCTATTATGCAGATATTGTCATCGGGGGTAAGCATAATATTCGCAGGTTTGATATCACTGTGGACAATAGCGGGTTTTCTTGTATGAAGGTATGAAAGTGCCTCACAAGCCTGCTTTGCGTATTTTATAACCTGTGCGTTTGTGAATGTCTTTCCGTTTTTGAGATGCTCTGAAAAAGACATCCCCTCAACGAATTCCATAACCGTATAGACATCCCCCTCGTCAGTGATGACAAAGTCATAAACCTGAGGAAGATATGAATGTTTTATTTTTTTGAGGATATCGGCTTCTGCCCTGTCATCAAGTTTTCCCTTGATGTTATCCTTTATGAGTTTAACGGCAACATAACAATCGAGGTGGGTATGATAGGCTTTATAGATTTCTCCGCCACCGCCCGAGCCTATGCTTTCTATTATCTTGTATGTTCCGTTGAGTAATTCGCCTTGCTTAAACATAATCTTCCTCCATGGTGGGTTAGTAGGTATATTCGTTCTTTACACTACCGTCAGGGTTGTAATGGATTTCTTTTATTCTCTTTCCTGTTAAATTGTATTCGTAGGTATACTGAAGCGTTCCGTCTGAGTAATAACGACTTTCTTTTATCTCATTTCCTTTTGAATCGTATTCGGATACATCATAAAGCACTCCGTTGTCGTTGTACCAACTTTCTTTTATCAAATTTCCATTTGAATCGTATTCGTATATCAAGTACCAATCAAGCGTTCCGTCGGAATCGTAATAACTTTGTTTTATCTTATTTCCATTTAAATCGTATTCATATGTACAGTAATATATAAACGCTCCTTCTTCGTTGTAACTACTTTCTTTTATCTTATTTCCATCTGAATCGTATTCGTATATCAAATAATAATTAAGTGTTCCGTCTGAGTAATAACGACTTTCTTTTATCTTATTTCCATTCGAATCGTATTCGTATACATCATTAAGCGTTCCATTGCCGAAGTAACGATTTTCTTTTATCTTATTTCCATTCGAATCGTATTCGTATACATGATCAAGCATTCCATTGCCGAAGTAACAACTTTCTTTTATCAGATTGCCGTCCGAATCGTATTCATATGTATAGTAATAATCAAGCGTTCCGTCTTCTCTGAGATATTTCTCTTTTGCTTTATTACCATTCAGGTCATATTCGGGAATAACATTGTTATTCAGATAAACGCTTCCGCCTTTGTATGTATCTTCTTTTACTCTGTTTCCGTTTGCATCGTATTTATAACTGCAATAGAGCATACCATTACTGTCATAAATAGTTTCATACAGTTTATCCCCGCTTACATTGTATTCGTATACACGGGTAAATCGAAGAGTGTTATCTGCATTATAGTAACTTTCTTTTATTCTGTTTCCGTTTGCATCATATTCATAAAGCCAGTAAGTTTCGATTTCTCCATCAGGGTTACAGCTGACCTGCTTTATAGTTTTTCCTTCTGAATCATATTCGTAAATGCTCTTGAGCAAATCTTTTTCGTCATAAAAACTATCACTGATCAGATTCCAATCCTCGTCATATTGTGCAAGACAATATGAGCCGTCTTTATTGTATATTTTCAATGTTCCTCTGAATGTGAGTATCCCTGCAAGTGCAACTATACATAACAGAATGAGAATTATAAGGAGTGTATATCCTGTTATTTTTAAAAAACTTTTTCTTTTGATTTTTTTCTCGATTTCGTTTATATTGTTGAAATCGGCAAGCATTTCCTCAATACTCTGATATCTCTTATCGGGTGATTTCTGCATAGCTTTTCCGATGATATACAAAAATCCCTTTCTTAATTTTCTGCCAACTTTTCTTATGGGAGTAACATAGTTTACCGACTTTTCAGGTTTTTTGCCTGTAAGAAGATAATAGAGCGTCGCGCCGAGAGCATATATATCCGATCGTTCATCGATAATTGATCTTGAAACTATCGCCTTTGAAACATATGATGATGATTCTTTTGTATCTGTCTTATCTGTGCCGTCTGTAAACTCTGTTTTGTCAGAAACCGAAAATTCGGTTTTGTCTGAATATATATCCGTTGCATAGAATGATGTTCTTTCATCCTGAGAAAAAGAGTTTTTTTTCTTCTTTACATACTGCTCAGGGGGAGAATATCCGTCGCTTTTGCCGACAGCAAACGCTCCTCCTTCGCTGAGTACCGACGAGATATTGAAGTCTATTATGCAGATATTATCTTCGGGAGTAAGCATAATATTTGCGGGTTTGATATCACTATGGACAATAGCGGGTTTTCTTGAATGAAGATAAGAGAGTGCGTCGCATATCTGTTTTGAATATTTAAGTATCTGTGACTGTGTAAACTTCTTTCCTTTGTTTATAAGTTCCTGAAAAGATGAGCCTTCTATAAACTCCATAACCGTATAGACATCCCCATCGTCAGTGATGACAAAGTCGTAAACCTGAGGAAGATATGAATGTTTTATTTTTTTAAGGATATCGGCTTCTGCCCTGTCATCAAGTTTTCCCTTGATGTTATCCTTTATGAGTTTAACGGCAACATAACAATCGAGGTGGGTATGATAGGCTTTATAGATTTCTCCGCCACCGCCCGAGCCTATGCTTTCTGTTATCTTGTATGTTCCGTTGAGTAATTCGCCTTGCCTAAACATAATCTTCCTCCGTGGTGGGTTAATAGGTATATTCGTTCTTTACACTACCGTCAGGATTATATATTGTTTTTCTCTCTATTCTTCCGTATAAATTGTAAACACTTTTTTCCACTATGTTTCCATTTGAGTCATATTCATATTTATAATAATAAAGAAGACGTTCGTCATAGTTATACGCACTTTCTTTCACCAGATAACCATTTGAATCGTATTCAAAAATTCTGTCAATTCCTATACTAAATACATTTACATTATAACGATATTTCTTTGTCAGCTTTCCTTTTTCATATTCATAAATAAAATAACGCTTGAGTGCTTTTTTTACATTATAGCAACTTTCTTTTATGCATTGCTCGTTTGTATTGTAGTCATACACATCATATGACCCGTTATCATGGTATTTTGTTTCTTTGAGAATTTTTCCGTCAGGGCTGTAAACGAATTTTTTTGAAACCTTTCCGTTTGCATTATATTCATATTCGTTATATGTTCCGTCGGCATTGTATTCTTTTCCTGCGTCTTCCTGAGAGGTTTCAATCTTCTTCGTCGGCTCTGCCGTTGCAACAATGCCTATGAGCGCACCGATACATCCGACAATGGCAAGACCGAGTGCTATAAAACCTGCAACTTTAAGAACACCCTTGCCCTTTTCTTTTCTTTCTATTCTGTCGATATTTTCGATATCCTTTATCATTTCAGAAACGCTCTGATATCTCTTGTCGGGTGATTTCTGCATAGCTTTTCCGATGATATACAAAAAGCCTTTTCTTATCTTTTTATCAACATTTTTAAGGGGAGTAACGTGGTCTATCGACTTTTCAGGTTTTTTGCCTGTGAGAAGATAATAAAGCGTCGCACCGAGAGCATATATATCCGAACGTTCATCGATAATCGCCCTTGAAACTATTGCCTTTGAAACATATGAAGATGAAGCTGTTGTATCAGGTTTTTTCTGTTCATAACGCGGTGTTTCAAGCATAACCTCTGTTTCATCCGCGAGAGCAATTTCAGTTTTATCGGTATATATATCCGTTTCATAGAAAGAAGTCTTTTCATCCTGCGAAAAATTCTTGTTCTTCTTTATGTATTGTTCGGGAGGGGAATATCCGTCGCTTTTGCCGACAGCAAACGCTCCTCCTTCACTGAGTACCGACGAGATATTGAAGTCTATTATGCAGATATTATCTTCGGGAGTAAGCATAATATTTGCAGGTTTGATATCACTGTGGACAATAGCGGGTTTTCTTGAATGAAGATAACAGAGTGCGTCACATATCTGTTTTGCATATTTTAAAATCTGCGCCTGAGTAAATCTTTTGCCGTCCTTCATAAGTTCCTGAAATGAAGAGCCTTCTATGAATTCCATAACTGTATAGATTTCGCCCTCATCGGTTATTACGAAATCGTATACCTGCGGAAGAAAGGGATGTTTGATTTTTGTTAAGATATCGACTTCTGTGCGTTCATCGATTTTTCCCTTTATCTCATCTTTTATACGCTTTATTGCAACATTGCATTTGAGGTGGGTATGATAGGCTTTATAGATTTCTCCGCCACCGCCCGAGCCTATGCTTTCTGTTATCTTGTATGTTCCGTTGAGTAATTCGCCTTGCTTAAACATAATCTTCCTCCGTGGTGGGTTAGTAAGGTTTTATCCGATTCGGATATTTTGTCAGATATTATTGCACAATTCCCATTGGAGATGCTGTTCCTTCTAAAACTTTAATAGTCGCATCTACAATCCTTCCGTTTTCATCGTATTTTTCTCTGAAATAACGAAGAAGTGTTCCGTCTGCTTTATAAAAATATCCTTCTGACATATTCCCGTATGAATCGTATCCATATATTTCGTATTCTAAAAGTGTTCCGTCTTTCTTATAGATACTTCTTTTTATTATTCTTCCATTTGAATCAAATTCACTTATAATATCCTTATCTTCATATTCGAATTTTTTTATTGTTGCTGCTTTTTGTGTAGTTACAACTACTGTTGTCGTTTCAGGAGCAGTAGTTGTAGTTACAATCATTGTCGTTTCAGGAACAGTCGTCGTCTCCTCAGGAGTTGTAGTCACCTCTGCTGTTGTTTCTTCGGGGGTTTTGAGTTCCATAAGTTTTTCTCTGATAGTTTCGTCGTCTGTTTCCATAAGACCCTTTTCGAGAGTTTCAATTGCCTTTTCCTTTTCTCCCATACCCATATAAGCAGAAGCAAGTCCCATATAAGCGTCAACATTCTTAGGCTCGATATCAATAACGGCTGTGAATTCCGCAACAGCCTTGTCATATTCGAGGTCAAGTAAAAATTTCTGACCGAGAGAGAGTTTTTCAGACATAACAGTCTGTGTATTTTCTCCTTTATCGCCCGAAACGGCAACCGCAAAAATTACCGCAAAGATGATGAAAAGTGCAACCGCTATCGCCGAAACGATGATAAGAGGTTTTTTTGAAATCGCCGATTTTTCTCTTCTCATATCTATCGCGACAAAAGAGAAGTTATCAGGCGCACCGCCTAAGATAACCTGCTTTTCGATTTCTTTCTTTATCTCTTCCTCTTCTGAGTAATTCTTTATTGCAGAAAAAAGGTCTTCCTCTTCTGTGTATTTATAAACGCCGTCTGTGCAGATAAAGAATTTTTCATCGCCTTTGAGTGTATCCGTCGCGCAGTACCAGCTGAGTTCTTCCTTTGCGCCTATCGCCTGAGTGAGTTTGTCCTTTTCAGAAAGGTCGACATTCTTTATCTCCTCAAAGGAATTGAGCGTATGGTCGAATGAAATCTTTCTCACACCTTTTTTATTCGAAAGATATATTCTGCTGTCGCCTATATTGATAGCAGCATAAGCACCCTTATGAACGAAAACAACGGCAACGGTTGTTCCGCAGATTTTCCCCGTGCCTTCCATTTTCTTTATGAGATTTTTGTTGACAACTTCAATCGCCGACTCGATTTCTTCAACAGCAAGAAGAAAATCCATATCTGAATTTTCCATAAAAGATGTGTTCCACCATTTCTGACAGGCTTTTTTAACAGCCTTGCTGGCAATCTCTCCGTCTATATGTCCGCCCATTCCGTCGGCAACGACAAAAAGCCCCGAGTCGTTCATCGAGAGTGAAAGAATACTATCCTGATTTATTGTGCGGATTATCCCTGCGTTTGTATATTCACAGTATTTCATAGAGTTTTCTCCCTTAATTTATTGTGACAATAAATATCGCTCTGCCCATTCTGAGTTCGTCTCCGCTTTTTATTTCAAGCGCGCGTCCGTCAACCTGAACGCCGTTTACATAAGTTCTGTTTGAAGAGCCTAAGTCCTCCGCCATAATTCTGTCCTTATCGACAAAAAGTCTGCAATGACGTCTTGAAACACTCTTTTCATCCGCAAGGACAATATTGCAGTTTCCCTCGTGTCTTCCGATGATAGCCTCTGTGTCAAAATATGTCTGATAGGTTTTTACAGAGTTGTTCTTATCCTGAAGCTTTACATAAAAACTTCTCTTCTGAGGAATGATTTCTGTCTTTTCAGGCTCGGGAACTTTTTTATCATCAAATATAAACTCTGTCGCCATTTCTTCGGGGAACTGGAATGATGTGTCCTCTTCAAACTGGAATTTTGTCGGGTTTTCTCTTTCGACAGGCTTTTCTTCTTTCTTTTCGATAACGGGAACTTCTTCTTTTTCTTCAACCTGTTTTTTAACAGACTTTTCTCCGCTTTCACTTCTTATCGCCACAAAAAGAACAACTCCGCCGAGTATTATGAGGACAAGCGAGATAAGCGCTATCGCGATTATTGATTTCATGGGCATTTCTGTTAAAAGAACATAAACCCATACCGCAATAAGCGATATGAGTATTATTCCGTCGATTATATAGCATAAGATTTTTGTTTTCATTTTGTTTTCCTCCTTGGGTTAGTAGGTTGTTTCATCTATAAGCGTTCCGTCGGGGTTGTAATGACTTGTTTTTATCCTATTTCCATTTGAATCGTATTCGTATATCGAATACCAATCAAGTGTTCCGTCGCCGTTGTACTTACTTGATTTTATCTCATTTCCATTTGAATCGTATTCGGATATAAAGTAACAATCAAGCGTGCCGTCAGAGTTATACCGACTTGATTTTATCTCATTTCCATTTGAATCGTATTCGTATATCCAATACCAATCAAGTGTTCCGTCAGGGTGGTATTTACTGTATTTTATTTTATTGCCATTTGAATCGTATTTATATGTCTCGAAAAATCTGATTGTTCCGTCGTCTTCATACATAGTATGCTTTATCTGATTTCCGTTTGAGTCGTATTCGCATATACCATGTGAACCACTGATATAATCTTTCCTCTCCGTCCAGCCTGATTTTTTGGCTGTCGTCGCAACTGTTGTTGTAGTTTCAGGAACTGTTGTTGTAACCTCGGTTGTCGTTTCAGGCGGTGTTGTCGTAATCTCGGGAGTAGTAGTCACCTCCGCTGTTGTCTCCTCAGGCTTTTTCAGTTCTTCGAGTTTTTTCTTGATTTTATCGTCGCTTGTTTCCATAAAACCTTTTTCGAGGGTTTCTATTGCCTTTTCTTTATCGCCCATTCCGATATAAGCAGAAGCAAGCCCCATATAAGCGTCAACATTCTTAGGCTCAATATCAATAACTGCTGTGAATTCCGCAACAGCCTTGTCGTATTCAAGGTCAAGTAAAAATTTCTGACCGAGAGAGAGTTTTTCCGTCGCAATCTTTTCTGTGTCGCTCCCCTTACCCGTAAGCGCTATGGCGGTCATAACTCCTAACAGAAGAATGAGTGCCGAAACTATCGAAATTATGATTATTTTTGATTTTTTCTGCATAATAAAAACCTCTTTCCATATAACGAGTATAATCGTATTTATTATACTATTTTAATTATTACCTGTCAACGAAAAATCGTATAAAATTAACGATATAGACACATACGGGAGGTGGTAGTCATAACCGTTTTAGAGCGTATTCTTCAACTGAAGAATGAGCGCGGATGGACAGAATACCGTCTTTCAGAAGAATCGGGAATTGCACAGACCACGATTTCTTCATGGTTTAAAAAGAACA
>JAFXHL010000042.1 GCA_017536405.1 Oscillospiraceae bacterium | reverse complement strand
GTTCATGGCTGCTGCGTATGAACCAATGTATTTCTTGATCTGATATACAAGCATATCTCCGGCGAGAATTGCTCTCTCATTTCCTTCTTCTGCAGCCTTTGTGATATCTCTGTTATCAGATGAAACACCTGAAATTCCGAGGAAACCTGATTTCTTGTTGAGATATTCACTCATTTCTGAAGCAGAAAGGCCAAGTTTTTTCTGAACAAATGTTACGGCAGAGGGGTCAACACAACCTGAACGTGTTCCCATAAGAACACCATCAAGGGGAGTGAATCCCATAGATGTATCTACTGATTTACCGCCGTCAACTGCTGTGATTGAAGAACCATTACCGAGATGGCAAGAAACGATCTTAAGATCCTTAACATCCTTGCCCATAGCTTCTGCAAGTTTCTGTGAAACAAAACGATGTGATGTTCCGTGGAAACCATACTTTCTTACAGCAAAATCCTTATAGCATTCATAAGGAAGACCGAACATATAAGCTTTTGCCGGCATTGTCTGATGGAATCCTGTATCGAATACAACAACCTGAGGAACTGTTTCGGGAATTACTTTCTTACAAGCCCAGAGAGCGAGCGCATGAGGATGGTTATGTACAGGAGCGAGTTCCTGAAGATCATCAATCTGCTGAATAACTTCATCTGTAACAAGAACTGATTTTGTGAATATTTCGGCACCCTGCACGATACGATGACCTACTGCTGAAATTTCAGACATGCTTTTGATTACAGCAGCATCTCCTGTTGTAAGAACTTCAACTAATTTTTCGAATGCTTCTGTGTGTGTGGGGAAATTACAATCCATATCAACTGTTCTGCCGTCGAATGTCTTGTGTGAAATATGTCCACCGATACCGATTCTGTCTGCGTTACCCTTTGCGATAACTTCTTCGTTTTCCATGTTGAGAAGCTGATATTTAAGTGATGAGCTTCCTGCGTTTACTACGAGAATAATCATAATTTTTTCTTCCTCTCAAAGATATTCGCTATAAAATAGCACCGTATAACATTATAATACACTTATCTGAAAAAATCAAGAGTTTTTTATCTTCTTTACATTATTTAAATTGTAGGTTATAATTATAATGATTGAATATATGGAGGTAGATAAGATGCCGTCTTTTTCATATACAGTAAAAGAAGAACTTTGTTCTGAAATAACAGACCGTGACAAAAAGTATGCCTGTTTATACGGTATGCTTATTTCAGCGAAGTATTTTGATTTTGATAAGATAGTTTTTCAAACGAAGAACGACAAGGTATTTGCTCTTTTTAAAGAACTTATTTTGTCTGTTGTAAAAAATAAATCTGCATTAAAAATTACGGAGAAAATCAATAAAACAGGTTCTTGTACATATTCTGCAGAACTTTTATCTGATGTAGAGAAAATCCTCAACAGATATAAATATTTCAGTGGTGATAATACAAGAAGGGTTATTTCTGAAAATATTGATACAAATAATCTCCCCGCTTTTTTGATAGGCCTTTTTCTTGCATCAGGCAGCGTTATAGATCCGAATAAAGAATATCATCTTGAATTTGTTACTCCTTATGCTGAAATGGCAGATGAAATAAAAAATCTGCTTATTCATGTCGGGGTTGGCGTAAAACTTTCAGAAAGAAAAGGTTTCTATATTGTTTACCTTAAAGAAAGTGAAAGTATAGAAGATCTTCTTACATATATGGGAGCTACTATGTCATCACTTGAAATAATGAATGTAAAAATACTCAAAGATGTAAGAAATAAAGCAAACAGAATATCAAATTGCGATACGGCTAATATTGAAAAATCAATTGCTGCAGCATCGAAACAAGTTGAGGATATTGAGCTTATTGAAAAAAACATAGGATTCGGAAGTCTGTCGGATGATTTACGTGAAATAGCAGAGATTCGTCTTGAAAACCCTGATTTTTCTTTAAGGGAACTTGGTCAGGCTCTTGAAAAACCTATAAGTCGTTCGGGGGTTAATCATAGGATGAAAAAACTTTCTGCTATAGCGGAAAACATAAGAAACAATAAGTGTCACAGTTAGGAGAAAAAAACTTTGGGAAATTTTGTTCATCTTCATGTGCATAGTGAATATAGCCTGCTTGATGGTGCTTGTCGTATAGAACAACTTGTTGATAAAGTAAAACAGATGGGAGAAAATGCGATTGCTGTCACTGATCATGGCTATCTTTATTCTGCTATAAAGTTTTACAAAGCGGCAAAAGAAAAAGGAATAAAGCCTATTATAGGTTGCGAAGTTTATGTTGCGCCAAGAAGCCGCGATGATAAAAATAATAAACTTGACAGAACACCATATCACCTTGTTCTTTTGTGTGAAAATAATATCGGATACAATAACCTTGTTAAACTCGTTTCTCTTTCGAGTATAGAAGGATTTTATAGTAAACCCAGAGTTGATATTGAAATTCTTGAAAAATATCACGAGGGACTCATAGCATTATCAGGTTGTATAGCAGGTGAAGTGCCAAGAAAAATTTTAGATAAGGATTTTGAAGGTGCGAAAGAAACGATAATCAGATACAAGAATATTTTCGGAGAAAATAACTATTTTATAGAACTTCAGAATCATGGAATTCAGGAAGAAAAAATCGTTCTTCCTTCTCTTTATAAATTTGCTGAAGAAGTCGGTGTCGGTGTTGTTGCAACTAACGATGCTCATTATATAAACAGAGAGGATTCTATTGTTCAGAAAGTTCTTGTTGCAATTCAGACAAATACTAAAATAGATGAAGATAGCGGAATGTCACTTCCGAATGATGAATTCTATCTTAAATCGTATGAAGAGATGTCTGAACTGTTTAAATACGCGCCTAGTGCGATAGAAAATACAGTAAAAATAGCAGAACGTTGTAATGTTGAATTTGAATTTGGTAAAATTCTCTTGCCTGAGTTCAAAGCTGAAGGCGTTTCGGATAATTATGAATATATGAAAAGTATATGCTTTGAAGGTCTTGAAAAATACTATCAAAAAGATACTCCTGTATTCGAAACTGCTAAAAACAGGCTTGAACATGAACTTGATGTTATAAGTCAGATGGGATATACAGACTATTTCCTTATAGTATGGGATTTTCTAACATTTGCAAAGAAAAATTTCATTCCTGTAGGGCCCGGAAGAGGGTCAGGCGCGGGCAGTATCGCGGCATTTTGCATGGGAATAACACAGATCGATCCGATTAAATATAATCTGATTTTTGAAAGGTTTTTGAATATTGAAAGAGTAAGTATGCCTGATCTTGATATTGATTTCTGTTACGAGGGCAGGCAGAAAGTTATTGATTATGTCGTGAATAAATACGGAAGCGATCGTGTTGCACAGATAATAACTTTTGGAACTATGGCTGCGAAAGCGGCGGTAAGAGATGTCGGAAGGGTTATGGGACTTTCTTACAATACAGTTGATTCTGTTGCTAAATTTATACCATTCGAAATGAATATTACAATAGAAAAGGCTATGGATACATCCATAGAACTTGTTTCTCTTTACAATCATAACGAAGATGTAAGAAAACTTATAGATATGGCCAAAAGAGTAGAGGGTATGCCTCGACATGCTTCTACACATCCTGCAGGTGTGGTGATTTCAGCTGTTCCTGTTTCGGAAATAGTGCCACTACAGAAAAATGATGAATCTATAGTTATTCAGTATTGTGCAGAGGACATAGAACCTCTTGGACTTTTAAAAATGGATTTTCTTGCTTTGAGAACTCTCACAGTCATTCGCGATTGCGTGGAACTTATACGTAAGAACGGAAATCCTGAATTTTCTGAAGACAGAATATTCATAGATAGTAAACCTGTATATGAAATGCTTTCTACCGGAAATTCTATCGGGGTTTTTCAATTTGAAAGCAAAGGTATGCGTTCTGTTCTTTCGCAAGTTAAGCCCAGACAACTTGAAGAACTTATAGCAGTTATGGCATTATATCGTCCCGGTCCTATGGAAAGCATACCTAAATATATCCACAACAGAAATTATCCTCAGAATGTTGAATATCCTGTGCCTCAGATGAAAGAGATACTTGATATAACTTATGGATGTATGGTTTATCAGGAACAGGTAATGGAAATATGCCGTAAACTTGCGGGGTATTCTTATGGCAGGGCGGATATTGTAAGAAGGGCAATGTCGAAGAAAAAACATGAGGTTATGGAAAAAGAACGTGAAAACTTTGTTTCGGGTGCGATAAAAAACAAAATTCCTGAAAAAGTTGCACGAGATATTTTCTATGAAATGATGAATTTTGCTTCATATGCTTTTAATAAATCTCATGCTGCTGCATACGGATATCTTGCTTACAAAACGGCTTATTTAAAGTGTTTTTATTACAAATATTATATGTCTTCTTTGATGACGAGCGTACTTGATAATACTGATAAAGTTGTTGATTATATAAGAGATTGTGAATATAACGGTGTAAAAATACTTAATCCTGATATAAATGAAAGCTATGAGGGATTTACACCTATAAAATCAGGAATAAGATATGCTTTGCTTGCTATAAAAAATCTCGGAAGAAATGCTATCAGATCGATAATTAACGAAAGAAATCAAAATGGAAAATTCACATCTTTTGAGAATTTTTGTGAAAGAATTGTAGGAAAAGATGTAAACAGGCGTGCGGTTGAAAGTCTGATAAAATGCGGTGCTTTTGATAATTTGGGGCATACGAGAAGATGGATGCTTACGAATTATGAAGAATTTTTTGATAACGCAACGGTAACTTCAAGAACGAATATTGATGGCCAACTTGATTTTTTTGGTATGCCACAGATAAACTCTGTACCGGAAGTCCGAAGAAACGTAACTGGTGATATG
Source organism: Oscillospiraceae bacterium (assembly GCA_017536405.1). GTDB lineage: Bacteria > Bacillota > Clostridia > Oscillospirales > Ruminococcaceae > RGIG4131. The sequence goes on along the minus strand of JAFXHL010000042.1, from coordinate 44,589 downwards.
AATGAGTTTTCTCAGAAGGAACTTCTTGCTATGGAAAAAGAAGTTATAGGGATATACATTTCAGGGCATCCGGTTTCTCCGTATTTTTCACTTGGTATGGCTTGTGGGTTTAAAACTGCAGAAGAAATTCTTAATATCAATAAAGAAAATGTCGATGTTGAAGCTGTTGTTGATATAAAAAGCAGAAGAATGGGTACAACCAAGAAAAATGGTAAGATGTGCTTTATTATCGCTGAGGATTCAACTTCTTCGATTGAAATGATAGCTTTTCCTGAGGTTTTTTCGACATATTACAATACAATAGTGAACAGCAGTGTGGTAATAATAAAAGGAAAAACTTCTTTAAAGGATGGAAATGCTAAAATTATTATTTCTGAAGTTATCACCCCTGAAGAATTCGTTTATGAATGTCAGGGAAAATCGCTTCATCTCAAAATTGATAGCTCTGATATTGAAAAAGGGAAAAAGGTGTCTGAGATTCTTCATAAAAACAGGGGGATATCCGATCTTGTTTATGTTGAACAGAAAAAAATCTATAAAAATTATTGCAATATCACCAATGAACTGATATATGAAATTGCAAAAATAATCACTTATGGAAATATATCTCTAATTTAGTTCAAAATGCTTGACAAATAGTCTTAATTTGTAGTAAAATAATTCAGTAAGCGATTATTTGTTGTAATTATGCTTGTGGAGGTTATTGATAATGGAAACAAAAAAGAGAATAGGAATTCTCACAAGTGGAGGAGACGCTCCCGGAATGAATGCTGTAATTCGTGCAGTTACTCGTTCAGCAATACGTAAAGGATTTGAAGTTCTCGGAATTCGCAGAGGATGGAATGGTCTTATTAACGGAGATGTAATACAGCTCACAGAAAGAAGTGTTTCTGATATTATTCAGAGAGGCGGAACAATGCTTTATACAGCAAGATGCCCTGAATTCAGATACGAAGAAGGACTTCAGACTGCAAAGCAGAATTGTATAAAAAATAATCTTGCAGGTATCGTTGTTATCGGTGGAGACGGCACATTCAGAGGTGCTGCTGACCTTTCAGCAAGAGGAATTCCCTGTGTAGGTCTTCCTGGAACAATCGATAACGATATTTCATGTACAGAATATACTATTGGTTACGATACAGCAATGAATACAGCTATGGAAATGGTTGACAAACTCAGAGATACATCTCAGTCACACGATCGTTGCAGCGTTGTAGAAGTAATGGGAAGAAATGCTGGATACATTGCGCTTAATGCTGGTATTGCAGTTGGTGCGACATATATCATTACAACAGAAGTTCCTTATTCTCTTGATGATGTTGCTGCTAAAATTCTTAAAGCGAAGGAAACAGGTAAACAGCACTTCATCATTATGGTTTCTGAAGGTGTTGGCAATGCTGAGGGTATTGCTAAAGAAATCGAAAAGCGTACAGGCGTTGAATCGAGAGCAACTATCTTAGGTCATGTACAGAGAGGTGGTTCACCTACAGTACGCGACAGAGTTGTTGCAAGCCAGATGGGTTATTATGCTGTTGAACTTCTCGAAAGAGGAATCGGAAATCGAGTTGTTGGTATGCAGAATGGCAAGATAGTTGATTTTGATATTCAGGAAGCACTCAGCATGAAGAAACCTTTTGAACTCGATCTTTATAACATCGCTAACGAGTTATCATTCTAATTTTAATATAGCAGTCAGAGTAGAAAATCACGCGTGAAGTGTCAGTCGGACGGGGAGTTGCCGATTGGACGAAAGATTTCGTGAAGAAATTTGCGGTGTGATTTTCGCATCCCGCTGATGCATAATAGAAGCTGTTCATTTAAGTGGCTCGGTATTATGCACACAGCATAATTACAAGGAGGAGTATAAATGAATAGCTTTTTTTCTATGTTCAAACGTTCTGCTGAAAGTCTTAAGGAACTTCGTACTATAACAACAACCGGTATTTTACTTGCTATGGCTGTTGCGATAAGATCCCTTGCGATTCATATTACACCGGATCTCAGAATTATATTTACATTCGTTCCGTTGTGCGTTATTGCGATGCTTTACGGACCAGTTGTTTCGGGGATGTCGGCAGTTGCGCTTGATATTATAGGGTATATTATTGATAACAGAGGCGCGAGAGGATACAGTCCTCAGCTTGCGGCGGTAGTACTTTTAACAGGTATTATATATGGTTGTTTTCTTTATCGTGATAAGATAAGCCTTGTTATGATTATGCTTGCCAGAGGCATTACAGTGATACTCTGTAATATATGTCTTAACTCGTATTTTCTTTATTCGTTGTATATAAATAAGGATTTTAGTGTATTTACAGCAGACAAGAATGCATGGGATATGTTTATGACGTGGCTTTGGACATCTTTCAGATTGCCTAAAAATCTTGCGGAACTTCCGATTGATTTTATAATTCTGATAGTTGTTCTTCCTGCTGCACTTACCGCATATAATCGGGTTACAAAAAATACTAAAAAGAAAATTTCTACTGATAAAAAATCGGAGGATATGTTATGATAGTAAAAGTTGGTTTTATAGGTGCTGGTAATATGGGTGCCGCTATTATGCGCGGTATCGCAAATAGCAGACTTTCCGAGAATATTTCTCTTTATGCAACCGATGTTGATGAAAATAAACTTAAATCACTTGAAAAAACAGGCGTTAATCCTGTTTCTGATGCAAAAGAGTTGATTTGTGAATGTAAATATGTTTTTCTTGCGATTAAACCTCAGATGTTTGATGAAGTACTTGATAATTATGGGAAATACTTTACAAAAGATCATATCATAGTTTCTATTGCGGCAGGAATAACAGGGGAATATATAAAAACAAAAACTCTTTCTGATGCAAAGGTTGTTCTTGTTATGCCGAATACACCATTTCTTCTTGGCGAAGGTGCTACGGCTCTTGCAAAAGTTGATCCCACAACTGATGAAGAGTTTGGCTTTGTATGCGATATTTTTGAAGCGGGAGGAAAAACTGCTGTTGTTCCAGAAAATAAAATGAAGGAAATTATAGCAATAAACGGCAGTAGTCCTGCTTTTATATACCTTTTTGCAAAAGGGTTTGTTGATTATGCGAAATCAGTCGATATTCCTGAGGAAACAGCAAAAACATTGTTCTGCAAATCTCTCATCGGATCTGCGAAAATGATAACAGATAGTGGATGTTCTATCGACGAACTCATAAAAATGGTTTCTTCTCCTGGCGGTACAACACTTAAAGGACTTGATGAACTTTATAAAGGAAATCTTACAGAAATTGTCGGAAAATGCTGTGATGCTTGTACAAAACGCGCTTACGAACTTTCAAAATAAGTCTTTTTTATAAATTATAATCATATACTCATAAAAAAGGACAAGGAGTATAATGATTATGAAAATGATTGATAAAAAATCAAAATATCGTTCTATACGTATTTCAGGAGATGTATTTTTTACTCTCCTTACAATTGTGGTACTTATCGGGGCGTTTTTTGGTTCATTATATTATCGCGAAATATCGGCGATGGATTTTGTTAAAACATCTTCTATCGTCGATTATTTTTGTGATGCTGAAAAAACAATATCCTTTTGGGGATGTTTTTCATATTCGCTTATAAAGAATACAATCCTTATGATAATTATTTTTGTATCAGGGGCATGTATCATTGGGCATCCTTTGTGTATAGTTGTTTTGCTTTACAAAGGCCTTAATATAGGTACTGCACTTTCGATCACATATTCTGATAGTGATGTGGAAAACTTTTTTGTTCCGTTTTTACATATTCTTATCGATGCGGTTGTTTCGACATTCGCCCTTGCACTATCCGCTAAAGAAGGAATAAAATTATCCAATGAACTTTTAAAACTTGTAATCAGTAATAAGCTTGAGGATGACCTGAATAAAAACATAAAATTATACCTATTGAAATTTGCTGTACTTTTTGCTATAATTATTCTGTTATCTTTAATTCAATCAACGTTGTTTATCATTATAGGATAAATCAACTGGTGTATTTTTTGCAAATTGGAGTGTAATACAAATGGGATTGTTCTATAATTATCAGGAATCGGGTTCGGGTGTTTCTAAAAACGGACCTAAAAAAAGCAGAATAAGAATTTTCTTTGAAGTGTTTGGAAGAAAATTCTGGAATCTTATTCTGATAAACCTTATATATGGAATCTTCTGCATTCCGATTTTTACAATCGGGCCTGCAACTGCTGCCGCTTTTAAAGTTCTGAAAAATTATTCTATCGAAAAAAATGCTTTTGTATGGAGCGATTTCTGGAAAAGTTTTAAAGAAGATTTTAAAGTATCGTTTCCTTTGGGAATTATTTATTTCATCGCGTTGGGCGGTGTTGCTATAGGAATGTACATATATCCTGAATCTATGGGAGAAAGTGATTTATATAAAGTGCTTATGGTGATAACTCTTCTTGTGGGACTTATAGTACTTGCTTCTGCTTTTTTTGCTTTTCTTATGGCATCGACAATAAAACTTTCTGTTAAGGATATTTTAAAAAATGCTTTCATTCTTACAATAGTATCCGGTTGGAAGGGAATTCTCGCATCTGTTCTTGCGATAATTGCAATAGGACTTCCGATTTTCTTGTTTTTACAGATAGGAAATCTTCTTATTTTATCAGTTAATCTTTTGATTTCCCAGTCTCTTGCAGGACTTATTGCATCTTTTATCTGTTATCCGTTCGTTCAGAAATATGTTATTGAACCATATTACAAGGCGATAGGAAAAGACAATCCTGAATACGATTATCTTAAACCCGAAGGGATGCAGGATGCCCCTGTATTCAATGATAAGGGTGGGGAAGAAGTTCCTGTTGTAAAGGCTAAAAAATCAGGGAAAAATAAAAAAACAATTTCTTAAAAAACTCTTTACAAACATATTTAAATGTGATATAATAATTAAGCAATTGTTTGCATACTGATTACTTGGATTCAGGAATAAGCCGGTTTTTCGGAGTTTGACCCACCTTTTTCTAAGTTTTTGGTGAATAAAATATTATTAAAGGGGTGCATTAAAATGATGCTCAAAGAAGAAAAAGCTGCTGTTATTGCAGCAAACAAAATCAACGAAAACGACACAGGTTCACCTGAGGTACAGATTGCGATTCTTACAAAGAGAATTAACGATCTTACAGACCACCTCAGAACACACAAGAATGACAACCATTCAAGAAGAGGTCTTTTCAAGATGGTAGGTCATAGAAGAAACCTTCTTAACTATCTTCAGAAGAAGGATATCAACAGATACCGTGCTATAATCGAAAAGCTCGGAATTCGTAAGTAAGAATAATGTTTCTAAGAGGCAGTCGGGGATTTTCCCTTCTGCCTTTTAGCATTAGTTTAGGCAGTAGAAATTAGCATTAAATTGTGTGGTTTTGTTTAAAACCATAGAGTTTATTGCTAAAACTGCTGCCGGAAAATAAAAAGGAGGCAGTTAAAATGTTTGAAAACTACAGAGTATTTGAAACAACCTATGCAGGCAGAAAACTTGTTGTAGAAACAGGAAAGACATGTGAACTTTCAAGCGGTTCATGTTGGGTAAGGTATGGCGAAACTGTTGTAATGGCTAACGTTACAGCAAGCCCTAAGCCACGTGAAGGGGTGGATTTCTTCCCTCTTTCAGTGGATTACGAAGAAAAACTTTACGCAGTAGGAAAGATTCCCGGATCATTCATGAAAAGAGAAGGCAAACCTTCTGAAAAGGCAATCCTTACATCACGTATGGTTGACCGTCCTATCAGACCTCTTTTCCCTAAGGATATGAGAAATGATGTATCTGTTGTTATGACAGTTCTTGCTGTTGATCCTGATTGTTCACCTGAAATTACAGGCCTTATCGCTACATCTATTGCTATTTCTATTTCTGATATTCCCTGGAACGGACCTATCGGTGGTATTTCAGTAGGTCTTGTTGACGGAGAAATCGTACTTAATCCTACTCTCGAACAGAGAGCGAAGACAGATCTTAACCTTACTGTTGCAGGAACAATGGAAAAGATCGTTATGATCGAAGCAGGTGCTAATCAGGTTCCTGAAGATACAATGCTTAACGCACTTCAGGCAGGTCATGATGAAATCAAGAAGATTGTTGCGTTTATCAGTGATATTCAGTCACAGATCGGCAAGAAGAAATTTGAATTCGAATCAATGGATGTTGATCACGATTTATTTGATGCTATTGCTGATTTTGCCGAAGAAAAGGTAAAATATGCACTTGATACAAACGATAAGAACATCCGTGAAGCAAGACTTGCTCCTATCGTTGATGAAATCCATGCTGAATTCGATGAAAAGTATCCTGAACAGATCAGCATGATCGATGAATGTATCTACAAACTTCAGAAGAAGATAGTAAGAAACTGGCTTTACGAAGGCAAGCGTGTTGACGGAAGAAAGATTGATGAAATCAGACCTCTCGCTGCAGAAGTTGGCGTTCTTCCCAGAGTTCATGGTTCAGGTATTTTTACTCGTGGACAGACACAGGTTCTTACAATCGCTACTCTCGGTCCTGTAAGTGAATCACAGAGAATTGACGGTATCGATGAAGAAGAAACAAAAAGATATATGCATCATTACAATTTCCCCAGCTACTCAGTTGGCGAAACAAAACCTTCAAGAGGTCCTGGACGTCGTGAAATCGGACACGGTGCACTTGCTGAAAGAGCACTTGCTCCTGTAATTCCCGATGTTGAAGATTTTCCCTATGCATTCAGACTTGTTTCCGAAGTTCTTTCTTCAAACGGTTCAACATCACAGGGTTCAATTTGTGGTTCTACACTCGCACTTATGGATGCAGGTGTTCCTATAAAGGCTCCTGTTGCAGGTATTTCTTGTGGACTTATTACTCGTGAAGATGGAAGCTTCATGACAATGGTTGATATTCAGGGGCTTGAAGACTTCTTCGGAGATATGGACTTTAAGGTTGGCGGTACACACAATGGTATCACAGCAATCCAGGTTGATATCAAGGTTGATGGTCTCACAATGGATATCATCAAGGAAGCTTTCGAAAAGACACGCAAAGCAAGACTTTATATCCTTGATGAAATTATGCTTAAGGCTATCCCTGAACCTCGTGCTGAGGTAAACAAGTATGCTCCAAAGATGCTCCAGACAAAGATTAATCCTGAAAAGATTCGTGAAGTTATCGGTCAGGGCGGAAAGGTTATACAGAAAATCCAGGCTGATTGCGAAGTTAAGATTGATATTTCTGAAGATGGAAATGTATTTATTTCCGGTATTGATGGCGAAAAGGCAAAAATGGCTCTTCAGATAGTTGAAACAATCGCTAACGATCCTGAAGTTGGCGCGATTTACAGAGGTAAGGTTGTTCGTATAATGAACTTCGGTGCATTTGTTGAAATTGCTCCCGGTAAGGACGGACTTGTTCATATTTCAAAGCTTGATAACCAGAGAGTTGAAAAGGTTGAAGATGTTGTGAGCATCGGAGATCAGATCGTTGTTAAGGTTATGGAAATCGACTCACAGGGAAGAATCAATCTTTCGAGAAAAGACGCACTTGCTGATATCGAAGCAAAGAAAAATCATCAGTAATTTTAAACGCTGTATCTTTCGGGATACAGCGTTTTTGTATCATATATTTATCATTTTCATATTTTGTAATATATTTGAATTTATATGGGGATGATTATATGGAATTATTATTATGCTTCGTTGTAACATTTTCAATTCTTACTTTTATATTGTCGGTCAGAGAAATATCATATAAAAAAGTTTTTCACAAACCTAAGGCGGATTCTATAATAATTATATCACTATATAGAGATGATTTTTCTGAAATATATCTGAAATATCAGATGGAATTGATAAAAAACAGCAGAATTAATACGCGTAAAGTCGTTTTACTTGACAAAGGGTTGGATCCGGAACAATACAAAATATGTGAAAATATAGTAAAATATAACGATATGCTTGAACTTGTAAATGCAAGTGAATTTTTTGGTTGCATTGAAGTGTTATTGAAATAAGTATAACAATCTGTTATAATGAACTTGAAAGAAGGTGAGTGTATTGGAAGAAAAAGAATTGATAAAAATATCAGGTACTGTTGAAGGAATAGTATATAAAAATCCATCAAACGGATATGTTATTTTAGAACTTGATTATAACAATACACTCATCACAGTTGTCGGAGAAATAGGGAATGTAGATGAAGGAGAAGAACTTTATCTTGAAGGTGAGTATGTAAACAATCCTAAATATGGTGTACAGTTCAAAGCGCTTGTTTGTGAAAGAAAAATGCCGGAAACTGCTCATGCTATACAGAAATATCTTTCTTCGGGAGTTATAAAAGGGATAGGCCCTGCGCTTGCTAAAAATATTGTTGATGTTTTCGGAGAAAAATCTCTTGAAATAATTGAGAATAATCCGGAACAACTCGCTAAGGTAAAAGGATTTACTAAAAAGAAGATAGAAACAGTAAGACAAGAATTACAACGGGTTTTCGGAATGAGAAAACTTATGAATTATCTCGAAGCTTTTAAAATATCACCAGCGATTGCTATCAAAGCCTGGAAAAAATGGGGACAATTTTCTATTGATATAATAAAAGACAATCCTTATGCGCTTTGCGATTTCGGAGTTGATCTTGATTTTATCAAAGCAGATGAAATGGCAGTTGAACTCCAGTATCCATCAGATAATCCCAATAGAATAAAAGCAGGGATGACATATATATTAAATGAAAATGCAAATTCAGGACATACATGTATTCCGACGGATTCTTTGCAGAAAAATTCCTGTCAGTTTCTTGATATATCGGAAGAAGATTTTTATAAAGCACTTGAACAGGAATACAATGAAGCAAATCTTATTGAATATGAGAAAAATAACAGATGTTTTACATATCTCAGTGATTATTATATAGCCGAAAATTATATCGTTTCTCGTCTTAGTGCTATGAAGGCATTTTTTCTTGATTCCGGGACTGAATTTGACAACGCAATCGACCTTGTAGAAGAAGAAAACGGCATTAAATATGAAGAGTTACAGAGAAAGGCGATTTCACTTGCCTTATCAAAAGGATTTCTCATTCTTACAGGAGGTCCCGGAACGGGTAAAACAACAACTCTTAATGCTATAATTTCACTTTATGAACAACAAGGACTTAAAGCAGTAATTGCCGCGCCTACTGGCAGGGCGGCAAAGAGAATATCAGATCTTACAGGATATACCGCTAAAACTATTCATCGTCTGCTTGAAGTTGCTTATGATGATGGTTCGGGTATAATGAAATTTGTTCATAACGAACAGAATACTCTTGATTGCGATGTTCTTATAGTGGACGAGATGTCGATGGTGGATACTCTTCTTTTTGCTGAATTACTTCGTGGAATAAAGCTTTCCTGCAAACTTATCCTTGTAGGAGACTCTGATCAATTGCCATCTGTTGGTGCAGGAAATCTTCTTAAGGACCTTATTGATAGTAAGACTATGACGGTCGTTCAACTTACGGAAATTTTCAGACAAGCAAGAGAAAGTTGCATAGTTACAAGCGCACATAGAATTGTAAGCGGTGAAATGCCTGAGCTTGACAATTCCTCCAAGGATTTTTTTGTTCTTCAACGTAATGACGAACAGACAACTATCGAAACGATTGTGAATTTGTATAAACATAGACTTCCAAAGGCTTATAAATATAACCCTACAACAGATATTCAGATTATTTCTCCTTCAAGAAAAGGGACGGCGGGTACTGTTGAAATCAATAAGAGAATACAGCTTGAAATTAATCCGCCTAAACTCGGGAAAAACGAAATCAGGGGCCCTGTTTATATATTCCGTGAGAATGATAAAGTTATGCAGACACGTAATAATTACGATATTGTCTGGAAAAAAGACGATGAAGTTGGAACAGGCGTTTATAACGGAGATATAGGAGTTATAACAGAAATAAGAAAAAGAGAAGGAGTTATCGTAATTGATTTCGAGGGTAAAATTGTTGAGTATACAACAGATATGCTTGAACAACTTGAACTCGCTTATGCAATTACAGTACACAAAAGTCAGGGTAGTGAATTTCCTGCCGTTATCTTTTCTATTGTTGGTGTTTCAAATAAACTTTATTACAGAAATCTTCTTTATACAGCAGTTACAAGAGCGAAAGAAATTCTCGTTATAATCGGAACTCCTGAAATGCTGGAAACTATGATTGAAAACAACAGAAGAACATTAAGATACAGCTGTTTTAAAGATATGCTGAGAAAAGAGTGTTTGCCGAATGAAGAAAGTGATTAAATATATTCTTGATATATTTTATCCTAACAGATGTCCGTTTTGTGATGATTTTATAAAATGGGATGCCCTTGCGTGTGATAAATGTATTGATACTCTTGAATATATAGAAACTTGCGAAAAATGCGGTAAAACTGATTGTATGTGTGATAAAGAACTTTATTATGATAAGGCTTATGTTCTTTTTAAATATGAAGGAATAGTCAGAGAAAGTATCATTGCACTTAAAAGAAAGAACGGTATAAATGCTGCTGAATTCTATGCCGATAGACTTTCTGAACGGATTTTGAAATCTGAAGAAAAGTTTGATATGATAGTTCCTGTTCCTATGGCAAAATCAAAGAAGAAAGATGTCGGTTATAATCAGGCGTTTGTAATTGCTGATTTTATCGCGAAAAGGCTTGAAATTCCCGTTGTTGATGCGCTTATAAAAGCAGAAAATACTATTGCTCAGCATACTTTATCGAAAGAGGACAGAATAGAAAATGTCAAAGGTATGTTTTCTTCTGGAGATATTTCTCTTAAAGGTAAAAGAATTCTTCTTTGTGATGATGTTATAACAACAGGAAGTACAGTTATTGAATGTTCAAGACTTTTGAAAGAAATGGGAGCAGAATTTGTAGCAGTTGCACTCGCTGCTACAACAGACCTCAGGAATAAATCAGAATAAAACAAAAAGTCATTTTCGATATTGGATTGAAAATGACTTTTTATTTATTACAAATTAGTTACGATTTTAATGAAAATATAGACAATAAAAACTAAAAATAGTAAAATATAGTCAATACGAATATTTATATTTTTCGGGAGAAATTTATGAAAAAACTTATTTTATCATTGCTTATAATAGCGATGCTCACAGGTTGCGTTTCAGAGCCTGTAAAACAGGAAGAGGTAACAACAACTGTTGGAACAGAATACTCATCAATGACGGAAGCTAACACATCGGTTACCTATGAAACAGCAATTATTTTTAATATAACAGAAAATACTGCCATACAATCAGATATAAATTCGTCTGATATTGAATATTCATATCAACCTCCGAACGAAGTGTTGAATACTTATTTTTATACAGATGATATTGAAACTGAAATTATCTTAAAGGAAATCGATACTAAAGGAATTAACTTTTTTGAAGGTAATAACGATCAGAAGATCTATTCACTTTATAAGCAGGAACTTCCTGATGAAATAGTTGAAAAAATTATAGAATCATCTGTTCCGCAAGAGTATTTTGAGTTTTATAATCAGAATGATGTAAAAGTTGTTGGATTATCATATATGAAATATGATTTGAATAAAGACAATAAAGAAGATTATTTTGTCAGATGTATTTTTTCTTCTGAGAACGATTATATGTATTTGCAGTTATCAAGAATGCTAGGTAGTGTCGAAAAGATATTTATAGCAGATGGGAGTGGATATAAGGAAATTGATATGCCTGAATTACATAGTAAATGTGCAGAATATCAAGCCATTCTTTCAACAACATCAAATGGATTTAATGATATATTTGTTTTTATCAATTCAAATTCTCCTGTATTGAGTTATGACGGTAAGTCAAAATATACAGGTGCAAAAGAACTTGATGAAGATCATATATTTCTGTTTTCTGAATTCTCATCAGAAAATATACTTCATATAAACATAAGAGTATCAGGTATTGATGTTAACGATAGCGATAAATATTATGTTGTTATAAAATTTGAAGATAACCCGTATTTTGCAAACGATTTGATTTATTCCTGCTATCCTGATGGAATGCCAAGAAAATATACAGAAAAACATTCCGATGGAAGTGATTTTTCGTCTTTTAGTGATGGTTATGATTTTTATGTGGAACTTACAGAAGAGGGAATTAAAGCTTTTACAGATGAAGATGAAATACAATATCTAATTGATCTGTTAGAAATAAAATATGTTGAGGTTGAATGATTTTCTTGAAATAAAACAATCCAAATAATTTTCTCTTGAAAAAAATATCAAAATATGATATAATGTATTTTCGATAAAATAAACAGAGGTGATAACATTGCCTTCAATTGATATAGGAATTGATCTTGGAACGGCAAATGTAATAATTGCACTCGGAAATAAAGGCATAGTTTTAAATGAGCCTTCCGTTGTTGCATTTAATAAAAGAACAAACGAGGTTGTCGCTGTCGGAACAGAAGCGTATCAGATGCTCGGCAGAACACCCGAATATATAGTTGCTGTAAAACCATTGACAGATGGAGTTATTTCTGATCACGAAATGACCGAAAGCATGATAGGAACTTTAATCGAAAAAGTAAGCGCTAAACAGCTTTTTATGCCGAGAATTATTATCTGCGTTCCTTCAGGAATTACCGAAGTTGAAAGCAGAGCAGTGGTTGATGCTGCTAAAAATGCAGGGTCGAGAAAGGTTTATCTTATTCAGGAACCTGTTGCGGCACTTATCGGCGCAGGCGTTGATATAAGTACGCCTGAAGGAAATATGATTGTTGATATCGGCGGTGGAACTACCGATGTTGCGGCGATTTCTATGTGTGGTATCGCAAAATCCACATCTATTAAAGTCGGTGGAAATAAAATCGATCAGGCGATTATAAAATATGTAAACTATATGTTCAAGATGCTTATAGGCGAAAGAACTGCCGAACAGGTAAAGAAAAATATCGGTAATGTTTTTGATCCCGATGGTTCTAAAACTATGGTTATAAAGGGCAGACATCTTATTCATGGTCTTCCTGAAACTGTAACGATAACAGATCTTGATATCAAAAAAGCGATAGAAGAACCTGTTCAGGAGATTATTGCCGCAATAAAGAGTGTTCTTGAAATTACTCCTCCAGAACTTGTTGGTGATATAAAAACTAACGGAATTTATCTTACAGGTGGAGGAGCGCTTCTTAAAGGACTTGATAAACTCATCGAACAAGAAACAGGCGTTGAATGTCATGTTGCCGATGATCCAATGCTTTGCGTTGCGATAGGAACAGGAAAGGCATTCAAAATGCTTGATAAACTTCTTGATGGATTTGAAAGTATCAAATTCTATAATGTATAAATTTTTACCACTTCTGATTTTTCTTCGTCAGAAGTGGTATTTTCGGGATTTTTTCAATTCTCACTTTATGTCGTGTTATTTTTTCTATATTTGTATTAGAATTTCTCTTGAAGGGAGGACTTTTTTATGAATCAGCAAAAAATCGGAATGTTTATGAAATCGCTTCGTAAAGAAAAGGGGCTTACGCAAGAACAACTTGCTGAAGTTTTTAATGTTTCAAACAGAACAGTATCTCGTTGGGAGAACGGAAATAATATGCCCGATTTAAATCTTCTTATTGAAATATCAGATTTTTATGAAGTTGATTTAAGAGAAATTCTTGACGGTGAAAGGAGAAATGAAGAAATGGACAATGATATGAAAGAAACAGTTTTGAAGGCAGCAAACTATGTGACAGAAGATTGGGCGATATGTTACAGAAGGATGAGAGTTATAATGATAATAGGTGTAGTCGGTTTTGTTGTTTCAGGGGTGGTTTCAAGGACTCCTGTTGTTGAAAATCAGATTGCAGGTAATATATCTGATTTTATTCTTGGTATGAGCTGTAGTTTTATGGTTTTCGGAATTATTAGAACATCTGTTATCGAAAGAAAATCCCGTGCATTCAAAAAGCGCATAGAAAACAGATAGAATAAGTTTTTAGGAATGGTGAATGGAAATGAGTATTATCAGAGCAGATATTTCAGATATCGAAACAGTTAAATACATAACGACAGAAACTATAAACAGTATTTATCCACATTATTATCCTGAAGGTGCTGTCGATTTCTTTCTTGGTCATCATAACGATAAGAATATAGAAAATGATATTAGAGTCGGGATTGTTTATTTGTGTTTCGATAATGAAAATAACGCTGTCGGAACTGTTACAGTAAAAGAAAACGAAATCTGTCGTCTGTTTGTTTTGCCTGAATATCAGGGAAATGGATACGGAAAAGAACTGATTTCATTTGCTGAAAATAAAATATCTGAGAAATATAATGAAATTATTCTCCACGCCTCATTACCTGCTAAGGCAATATATCTTAAAAAAGGATATAAAGAGATAGAGTTTCATTCTATAAAAACAGAAAACGGCGATTATCTCTGTTATGATATGATGATAAAACAAATATAAAATAAGGCTATCTGATTTTAAAGTCAGATAGCCGTTTTTTAATCAAATACTTTATCAAATTCGGATTTGACAGATTCTAAAATATCACTTTTCAAATCATAATAATCATCTGTTTTTACCCATACTTTTGATGTAATTGTTGTAATACCCGGAGTGAGTTCTGTTATTCTTACAAATATTTCACCATCTTTGAGGACGAGAGGGTTTTCTTTAACGATGTTCTCAATTATTTCTATTGCTTTTTTATGGTCGTGTTCGTTTTTGATTTTAAAATCTATGTCGAGTCTTCTTCTGTCTTTTTCAGTACAGTTTATAGTAGTGGATGAAGATAACGTTCCGTTAGGAATTCTGATTACTTTATTATCAGTTGTTATAAATGTTGTTGAGAGAATTGATATTTCGTAAACTGTTCCTGAAACGCCACAGGTTTCTATGAAATCTCCTTTTTTAAATGGTTTTGTAAAAAGAATTATAAACCCACCAGCAACATTCGCTAGGCTATTTTGCAAAGAAAGACCGATTGCAAGTCCTGCTGCACCTATAACAGCAACTATTGATGAAAGATCCGCGCCAAGTGTTGAAAGTGCTATAACAGATATAAGAACATAAAGCATTATCTGTATAAGTGTTTTGATAAAGCCGTGTGCAGATTCGTCTAATCTGCTTTTTTTGAGGCCTTTTCCTACTATAGAAATTATAATTTTAGCAATTATATATCCGATAAAAAATATTATAAGGGCAAAAATAAAGGTGGGCAAAAAACCTTTGAGTCTTTCTGAAAGGGTTTCTAAATATCCCGGAACATCAGATGGTGAGATAGGTGATGTGTAAATTATTGGAAACATAGTAATAAAACTCCTTTTATAAGTCGCATATCATATTATGATTATACAATACCTTAAAAAAATCGTCAATATTTTTAAAAAATCTTGGATAAATAAGTTGCATTTATTTTCATTTTGAGTTATAATTAATTTAATGTTGATTTTCGGAGGTTTGATTTAGTTATGTCTTTTAATTATGAATTGATAAGAAATATTGATTGGTTTAAATATATGAGCCTGAGTGATGCAGGAACAAAAATTATTGTTGGTTTTACGGTTGTATTTATAGGCCTTATTCTTCTTGTTACAATTTTTTCGATTATGGGATTGATTTTCAAGTCGGTTTCAAAATCTTCTGCCAAGAAAGAAGAAAAAAAGAAAGCGAAAACTGATAAAAAGGGCTCTGAAAAGAAAACAGTTGTTACTGAAAAGAAAGAAGAATCTGTTGCACCAGTACCTGTTGTTGAAGATGGCATAAGCGATGATGTTGTTGCAGTTATCGCTGCTGCTATTGCTTCAATGTCTGATGGCGAAACAAGATATGCGGTTCGTTCAATCAAGAAAACTCGTAATATCGGCGGAAGACCTGCATGGGCTATGGCAGGTATCAGAGAGAATACATCTTCTTTCTGATTTTGATTAGGTAATATTTTAAAAGGAGTTATATATTTTATGTTACAGACTTTTCTTGACTCTATTATGAGTCTTTGGGAAGCATCAGGGTTTGCCGCTCTTACCTGGAGAGAATGTTTGATGCTTTGTATCTCATTTGTACTTATGTATCTTGCAATAAAGAAGGGTTTTGAACCTTTACTTCTTCTTCCTATTGCTTTTGGTATGTTTCTTGCTAATCTTCCTTTGACTCATCTCGCTGTTGTAGATGGTGGCATGGGCGAAGGCTTACTCAATGTTCTTTATACAGGAGTAAGACTCGAACTTTTCCCGCCGCTTATCTTCCTTGGCATAGGTTGTATGACAGACTTTGGTCCTCTTATCGCTAATCCTAAGAGTTTTCTTCTCGGTGCCGCTGCTCAGGGCGGTATCTTTGCAGCACTTCTTGGCGCTGCTGCATTAGGTCTTACTCCCGAAGAATGTGCATCGATCGCTATTATCGGTGGTGCTGATGGTCCTACTGCTATTTATGTTTCGAACCAGATGCTTAATGCTGGTGTCAGTGTTGACGGAACACCATTCACACTTTCAGTAGGTACAATCGCCGTTGCGGCATATTCATATATGGCGCTCGTTCCTGTAATTCAGCCTCCTATAATGAAGGCGCTTACTACAAAGAAGGAACGTCAGGTTGTAATGAGCAACCTTCGTCCTATTTCAAAGACAGAAAAGGTTATTTTCCCTGTAGCAGTTACACTTGTAGTTTCACTTCTTGTTCCTGCTGCCGCTCCTCTTGTTGGTATGCTCATGTTTGGTAACCTTCTTAAAGAAAGTGGAGTTTGTTCAAGACTTGTTGATACAGCTTCAAATGCTATGATGAATATCGTTACAATTATGCTTGGCATTTCTGTTGGTGCAACAACATCAGCTGATACAGTTGTTAACTGGTCAACACTCAAGGTTATTCTTCTCGGCCTCGCTGCTTTCTCAATCGGAACAGCTTGCGGAGTTCTTTTCGGGAAGATTATGTACCTTGTTACAGGTGGTAAAGTTAATCCTCTTATTGGTTCAGCAGGTGTATCTGCAGTTCCTATGGCTGCTCGTATTTCGCAGAAGGTTGGTGCTGAAGCCAACCCTACAAATTTCCTTCTTATGCATGCTATGGGCCCTAATGTTGCGGGAGTTATCGGTTCTGCTGTTGCGGCAGGTGTACTTATGGCGATTATCCCTCATTGATAAATTTAATAAGATATTCAAAAGCCTGAATTTAAAATTCAGGCTTTTATTTTTATTGATTATTTTTATATGATATTGTATAATGATGGTAATAAATCTAAAGGGGAAAAATTATGGCAAAAACTATGAAAATTATTGCGGTAACGACATCGTTAATGACGATAACATTTGCTTTATTATACAAATTTACAGATAGAGATATTCTGTTAACATTTGCAATTACATTCGGAACAATCGCTTATCATTTTATTATTCGCCTTATTATTGGTACGGTAATTAATCTTGTTATGAAAAATAAAGCTGATTATACTAAAAAATGGTATCATGTCGAAGAAACTGAAATGAGGTTTTATAAGAAAATTGGTGTGAAAAAATGGAAAAACAAAATGCCAACTTATAATAATGATTTTTTTGATACCAATAAACACAGTTGGGATGAAATTGTAGGAGCAATGTGTCAATCAGAACTTGTTCATGAAATAATTATTGTTTTTAGTTTTTTGCCCATTATTGCGACGATTTGGTTTGGGGCGTTCTGGGTATTTATGATCACTTCTGTGTGTGCTGCAATTTTTGATATGATGTTTGTATTTATGCAAAGATTTAATCGTTCAAGAATTTTAAAAATGAAAACGAAATTAAAATAATCAGAGGTATATATATGAATGAAAGACCTGAATTGAATAAAGATTTAGATGCTAAAACTTTTCGAGAGTTTTATTATCTTAAAGAAGAACTTATTGATTTTTGCAGAGAAAATAATCTGCCTGTTTCCAGCGGTAAGATAGAACTTACCGAAAGGATTGCTTATTTTCTTGAAACGGGGAAGGTATTGAAGACGTCTGAAAAAAGAAAAGTAACTGCAAATATTGATGCAATTACCGAAGATACAAAAATAGAAGAGAATATTATTTGTTCAGAAAAACACAGAGCCTTTTTTAAAGAAAAGATTGGCAAAACTTTTTCTTTTAATGTTTTATTCCAGAAATGGCTGAAGAACAATGCTGGAAAGACTTATGGAGAAGCAATAAAAGCCTATTATCAGATTTTAGAAGAAAAGAAAAACGGAAAAACAACTATTGATAAGCAATTTGAATATAATACATACATTCGTGATTTCTTTGAAGATAACAAAGGCAAAAGTTTAGAAGAAGCAATTATATGTTGGAAATATAAAAAGGGTCTGAAAGGTCATAATCGCTATGAAAAATCTGATCTTGTTGCTTTAGAAAAGTAAAATGATTTGAAAAGAGGCTTCCGAAATGAAAAATGATTTGTTAGAATTCGAGTGTGGCGGGATTGATGTATACGGGAATTTTCTCATTAAATATACGGGGTATGGCGAAGATATATCACCTGAATTTATTATTAAAAATCTATCTCCCTGTGCAAAGACGATAGCAATAACTTTAGAGGATTTAGATCATCCTATAAAGGATTTCACGCATTGGGTAATATGGAATATTCCAGCAACAAAAATAATAAAAGAATCAATTTCTTTAGATGAAAATATGAAGCAGGGAATAGCGTACGGTTGGCATCGTTATGCAGGACCTAAACCACCAAAAAGAAAAAGTCATTCATATAAATTCACATTATATACTTTGGATTGTGCAATGAATTCATCTGCAAATATATTCAAGAAAACTTTTTTAAAAAAGATTAAAGGACATATTTTGCAGAAGGGCGAGATTATCGGAAAATTTGTAGCTGAATAACAGGAGGTATAAAATGATTATAAGACGATTTGAAAATAAAGATGCTGAAAAAGTATCATCATTGATTATACATACTGTCAGAATATCAAATATTGAAGATTATTCTGCTGAATTGATGGAAGAATTGATAAAACATCAACAAGCTGAAAATGTTTTAGAAAGAGCAGGATGGACGCACTTTTATGTTGCCCAAGATGGTAATGAAATTATCGGTTGCGGTGCCATTGGTCCATATTGGGGCAAAGAAGATGAAAGTAGCCTTTTCACGATATTTGTATTGCCTGAATATCAAGGGAAGGGAATAGGCACTAAAATTATAGAAACCCTCGAAAAAGATGAGTATTTTCTGAGATCAAAACGAATTGAAATTCCCTCATCTATTACTGCTGTGAATTTTTACAGGAAATTCGGGTATAATTATAAAAACGGAATAGCAGAAATAGATGAAGAACAAATTTACAGATTAGAAAAATTCAGATAAATAAAAACAGGTATATGAAAATCATATACCTGTTTTATTTTATTCAACATTAGGTTGAAATTCTTTTAAATTAAGTGCATAAGAAATTATCTTACCATAAAATTCACTTGGATTTGATTCGAGTTTTTCTTTGATGAAAACAGCTTGTTCGTACGTGGGGGAATAGAGTTTCATCTGGAGTATATCTTCGTGAACGTCATGAATTTTACAATCAACATAAAATCCGTTTTCAGTCTGCTCGATATCGCAGTCGACTTCATTTGAAATTTTCTGTTTGGCAAATAATTTCAGAGCAACAGAAATAATCTTGTCCCTTAATGATTTAGGAACACATCTTTTAAGTTCTTCCGCGCCATATGAACCTTTTGCGGTAATAAAGATAACTTCTTTACCGTTTTTGACTTTCTTTTCGATAGCACCCGTTTTTAGCAAAGCTTCGATAGCCTCATTATAATAAAAATAATTGATGATTTCGCTTCCGACTGCAATTTCATATAGTTCTTCGAGAGAAACTTCTTTATGAATGCTATTCAAAAGGTGACATATGAGAACTTTTACACTATGTAAATCATTCAGTTCGTAATTTATATCCGGAAAATAATTAGCCATATTAAACCTTTCTGTTAAAAATTAGGGTAATCAAGCATATGAGACATGATAGCAATATTCATGGCAGCTTCGACGCAAGGAACTGCTCTTGGAACTATACAGGGATCGTGTCTTCCTTTTATATTTATATGCTCATTTTTCATAGCACTATAATCAACAGTATCCTGCTGAAGTGCGATAGATGGGGTAGGTTTGAATGCAACATTGCATATGATAGGCATTCCTGAAGAGATTCCACCTAAAATTCCGCCATGATTGTTTGTTTTTGTAACAACATGCCCTTCGCCATTAACATAGAATTCATCATTGTTTTCACTGCCCATAAGTGTTGTACAATCAAAACCTGCGCCAAATTCAATGCCTTTAACAGCAGGAATGCCAAACATAATCTGAGAAATTGAATTTTCAAGCCCGTTAAAAATCGGGGAACCTATTCCGGCAGGAACACCTGTAACGATACACTCAATGATACCGCCTACTGAATCTTTTGCTTCTTTGGCAGCACAGATAGTTTCTATCATTTTTTCGCCTTTTTCGTCATTGATAACAGGGAACTTTTTATTTCTTATAGAAATAAGATGTTCTCTTGTGATTCCTAAAGGACTATATCTATTATCTTTCACATCTTTTATTGAAAGGATATGCGCACCAGTATAAATTCCTCTGCGTTCAAGAATCTGTCCGCAAACAGCACCTGCAAAACAAAGAGGAGCTGTAAGTCTTCCAGAAAAATGTCCACCGCCACGATTATCATTAAAGCCATTATATCTTAAAGCACCTGTATAATCAGCATGTCCAGGACGGGCAAGTTTTGAAATAGACGAATAATCTGCAGAATGAGTGTTTGTATTATTGATTATAGCGCAAAGAGGAGTACCTGTTGTGCGATCTTTGTATACACCGGAAAGAATAGTAGGAATGTCAGGTTCCTGACGAGAAGTAGAAATCTTCTTGTTTCTCGCAGCTCTTCTTGACATGAATTTGATTATTTCAGGCATATCTATATATTCACCTGCAGGGAGGTTATCAATAGTAACACCTATCGCTGAACCATGAGATTCACCGAAAATTGATATTGTAATACGATTACTCCAAACTGATGACATAAGAATTTCCTCCAAGTGCATTAAATTCATCAAAAAATCCAGGATAGGATTTATCCACAGATTCAGCCCCTCTGATTATTATTGGTGCTTTGCTTTTTGTTGATGCTATTGCGGCAGCCATTACAATTCTGTGGTCATTGTAACTGTTTACAATTCCGCCGTGAAATTCTTCTACGGGAAGAATAACAATACCATCATTTAACGTGACAACTTTTCCGCCTATAGCATTAAGTGCTTCTGAAATAGCCATAAGTCTGTCACTTTCTTTTATTTTAAGTCTTTCGGCATTTGAAATTCGCATAGGTTTTTTACCGAAACTTCCTAAAACCGCAAGAATAGGGACGAGATCGGGTATGTCCGAAACATCGATATTAAATTCGCTGTACTCGTCATTATAGCATAATTGTGATAAAATATCAAGGATTTTTTTATCTCCTTGCTTGCTGTCGGGAGAAAGATTTGAAAGTTCTATTTTAGAGCCTAAAGCATTTGCAACATAGAAAAATGCTGCCTGAGAATAGTCCCCTTCAATAGTTGTGTCGTAACTTTTATATCTTTGATTTCCTTCAATATAATAACCATAGTCCGTAGGCTTTATAAAGATACCGAATCTGCGTAATGTTTCTATTGTCATATCGGTATAAGGCTTTGATTGCAAAGGCGAAAGCATATGTATTTCTGAATCTTCTTTACATAACGGAAGAGAGAATAAAAGCCCTGTAATAAATTGTGATGAGATATCACCTTCTATTTCGTATTTTCCACCAGAAAGTTTTCCCGAAATCGAAAAAGGCATTGAACCGTTATAATTGAATTCGATTCCGTGTTTCGAAAGTTCTCTGAGGTAGGGAATAATAGGCCTTTCAGGCAATCTTCCTTTACCTGTGAAAGTTGCGTTTATTCCAAGAGCGGCGGCAACAGGAATTAAAAATCTGAGCGTCGAACCTGATTCACAACAATCAAGAACTACATTTTCTGAAACAGAAGAAATTCCTGTGATTTGAGCAATTCCGTCGTGTTCTGTTATATTAGCTCCCATAGCTTTCAAGCATTCTGTTGTAGCAATAATATCTTTGGAATTCATTATTCCTTTGATTTCAGAAATTCCCGATGCTAATGCAGCAGATATAAGGACTCTGTGAGAAACACTTTTCGAAGGAGGAATTTTTACTTTTCCGCTTAATATTCTTGGTTCGATTTTTATATCCATAATTTTTCTCCGTTAGTTAAATAATGAATTTATCGGAACTTTTCTTAATTCTGATTTTCCTATTTCCGTTGATATTACAAGATTTATATTATCCGCATCTCTTTTTTTATCGTTAACGCAGTGTTTTACCAATTCTTCATATGAAATATCAACGGATATAGGAAGATTATATTTTTTGAGACAATCTTTAAGTTTTGTATATGTATCATCGTTACAAAGTCCTTGTTTTATTGCAAGCTCTGTTATAATGCACATTCCTACAGAAACGGCACTACCATGGGAAAGACCATTAAAATTCTGTATTTTTTCTATAGCATGTCCGAAAGTATGTCCGAAATTAAGGAGCATTCTTTCGCCTTTATCGAATTCATCATTTTCGACTATCTGACGTTTTATGTCGATACATATGCAGATTACGTCTTCAAGATTATCTTTTATGTCTTTTTCTGAAAGGATTTCGAATAATTCATAAGATCTTATCATTGCGTATTTGACTACTTCTCCCATACCATCTGAAAAAAATTCTGGTTTTAATGTAGAAAGTGTTGATGTGTCACATATTACGGCAAGAGGCTGTTTGAAAGCACCTACAAGATTTTTTCCTGCAGGAATATCAATAGCAGTCTTTCCGCCAATTGAAGAGTCAACCTGTGCAAGAAGGGTAGTAGGAATCTGGACGAAATCTATACCTCTGAGGAAAGTTGCTGATGCATAACCTGTAAGATCTCCGACAACTCCTCCGCCAAGTGCTACAAGACAATCAGACCTTGTTATTTCGTTGATTGCAAGAAAGTCATAAAGATTGTTCAGTGTTTTAAAACATTTTGATGCTTCTCCACTTGGAAATACAAATTTTATTACATTGAATCCTGATTTTTCAAGAGAATTTATAACCTTTTCACTATATAAGGAGTCTACAGTATCGTCTGTTACAAGAGCAATCTTTGATGCTTTTGTAACTTCTTTTATGATATCACCACAATTTTCAAGTATAGAGGATCCGATTGTTATATCATAAGGATGACTGGTATTTACATGGATTTTTCGCAATTTAACCACTCCGATAAAAGATTGTGATTTTGGATGAATATTTAAAAAACAGCATAAAATCACATGATAAATTATACAATATACAGTAAAAAAAGTCAAGTTAAAGATATAAATATTTTGCTTTAAAACAGTAGATATTTGATTTGATTTATGATATAATAATTATTGTATTTTATTTTACAGGAGTTGGTAAGATGTCAATAACATTCAATAAAGAATCTCTTTATGATGGAATAGACTTTTTTTCTATTGTTGATAAGCGCTTTAAGACTAATTTGATTTCTATATGGCTTATTGACAGACTTTCTGAAGAAAATGCGCCTTGTAATGCACTTTCTATGTCTTTTGTGTCTAAAAGTAATAAAAAATATCCAGATATGACATTGCTTAACAAAAAATTGTCATCACTTTATGGTGCTAATTTATCCGGAACAACATCAAAAGTCGGGGATAATCAGTGTATGATGCTTGGGATTTCTTGTATCGCTGATAAATATGCGCTTGGTTCAGAAGATTTGAAACTTGAATCCACAGATATTCTTATGGATTGTCTTTTGGAACCGAATATCGAAAACGGCGGTTTTTCTGAAAAATTATTTGCTCCTATCAAACAGGAACTTCTTGACGATATAGATGCAATAATAAACGACAAGAGAAGTTATGCTCTTATGAAAACATCAAAAATAGCAATGAAGGGAGAGCCTTCAGCCATAAGATCTTGTGGCGAAAGAGAATATGCAGAAAAAGTTGATGCCATAACTGCTTATGAAAAATATACGGAACTTCTTAAATCATCGGAAATGAAGATATTTTTTGTCGGATCAGAATCACCTGATGAAGTTAAAAATAAAATCAAAGAGCGTCTCTCTGTTCTCGACAGAACTTTTAAGGGTAAAACTTCCTCTGAGTTTAGTCCTGCAAAGTCTGAACCGGTTTATGAAACAGAACTTTTGGATGTTATGCAGAGTAAGATGGTTATGTCATTCAAGTGTAGTGACAGAAATAGTCACGCGGTAAGACTTATGACTGCGATATTCGGTGCTACACCCTTTTCAAAACTTTTTGTGAATGTTCGCGAAAAAATGAGCCTTTGCTATTATTGTGCTGCAAGATATGATGAAATAAAAGGAATTCTCAATGTCGACAGCGGTGTTGAACAGGAGAATATAGAAAAAGCAAGAAACGAAATCCTTAATCAGCTTGAAAGCATGAAGAAAGGTGAATTTACTGATGAAGAAATGAATAATTCACTTCTTAGTCTTGTTAATGCTGCTAAATCTATGAATGACAGTGCTGCTTCTCTTGCTTCATGGTATCTGAAACAAAACATATTAGGAACAAATTATTCTCCTGAAGAAGAAATAGAACATCTAAAATCTGTTACAAGAGAAGATATTATAAAGGCGGCTTCTTCACTTACTCTTGATACAGTTTATGTCCTTACAAAGAAAGGAGATGAATAATTATGGATAAGAAAATTATAAGAAATGACCGTGTGGGCGAAAAATATTATTGTATAAATCATCCCAGCGGACTTACCGTTCTTGTATGGGAAATGGATAATTATTCGACTACTCACGCTTTGTTTGGAACAAAATACGGTTCTATAAATACAAAATTCAAAACAGATGAAGATGCGGATTATGTTTCTGTTCCTGAAGGAATAGCACATTATCTTGAACACAAATTATTTGAAAACGAAGATTGCGATGTATTCAGCCTTTATGCAAAAACGGGTGCATCAGCAAATGCATATACTTCTTTTGATAAAACATGTTATCTTTTCAGTTGTACAGACAATTATGAAGAATCGCTCAGAATTCTTCTTGATTTTGTTCAGAAACCATATTTTACAAAAGAAACTGTTGAAAAAGAACAAGGAATTATCGGGCAGGAAATAAGAATGTACGAAGATGACCCTAATTGGCGTGTATTCTTCAATATGCTTATGGGTGTTTATCATAACCATCCGGTAAGAATAGACATAGCGGGAACTGTTGAGAGCATAGCAAAGATAGATGCGGATCTTCTTTACAGATGTTATAATACATTCTACAATCTCAACAATATGTTCCTTTCAATAGCAGGAAATGTTGATGTAGATAAAGTTATTGAAATATGCGACGAAATGCTTAAACCTTGTAAAAATCATAATCTTGAAACCGTTTTTGAAGAAGAACCTGAAACTGTTTTTGAAAGGGAAACCGTTCAGAATCTTGAAGTGGCAACCCCTCTTTTCAATATAGGATTCAAGGCAAAATCAGAAAACGGAAGAGCGGGACTTAAAGCAGATATAGAAACAAATATAGTTCTTGCTTTGCTTGCTGATGATAGTTCTCCTCTTTATAAAAAAATGTTTGATAAAGGTCTTATAAATTCTAATTTTGGAACAGAAGTTTTTAGTGGAGATGGATTTTTCTGTTCGATTTTCGGCGGAGAAAGCCGCAATCCTAACGAAGTTCTTTCTGAAATAATTGCTGAAATCGAAAGAGTAAAGGTTGAGGGATTTGATGAGGAAAGATTTGAAATAATTAAAAAATCTTATTATGGTTCACAAATCAGAGGATTCAATAATGTGGAATCGGTAGCGACACTTATGATAAATTCATATATGTCTGATGTTATTCCTTTCGACACAATAGAAATTGTTGCAGAAATTACACTTGAGGATATTCACAAAAGATTGTTCTCACAGTTTAATACTGAAAATTACACCATTTCTGTTATTAATCCTATAAAGTAGGCAAGGAGGAGTTGACATAATGGAGAATTTTGTTTCTTTCCCTAAACTGGGGATAGAATTTAAATTAGATCGCGTTGCATTTGAAGTTTTTGGATTCGAAATACATTGGTATGCGATTATAATTGCGATAGGAATGTTGTTGGCGCTGTTTTATTGTTTCTCGGTAATGAAAAAATTCGGAATAAATTCTGACAGAGCAACCGATGTTGTTTTTGTCGGACTTATTGGTGGAATTTTAGGCGCAAGAGCATATTATATTATTTTCGATAGTGAACTTACTTTTGCTGATTTCTTTGATATAAGAGGCGGTGGGCTTGCAATTTATGGCGGGATTATAGGAGCATTTTTATTTGCTTTTATAACCGCCAAGATAAGAAAGGTCAGATTTGTTCCTTTTGCAGATGTTGCAGCAATCGGATTTGCTATAGGTCAGTCTGTAGGAAGATGGGGTAATTTTATAAATCAGGAGGCTTTTGGCGGACCTACAAATCTTCCTTGGGGAATGACAGGAAATATCATTGAACTTTCTGTCGGGGATGTTTATTCGTCATCATATACAATGGTTCATCCTTGCTTCTTATATGAATCGTTGTGGTGTGCTATAGGATTTGTTATCCTTCATTTTCTTTCTAAAAAGAGAAGGTTTGACGGACAGATTTTCCTCACATACACAGCTTGGTATGGAGTCGGAAGATTCTTTATTGAAGGACTCAGAACAGATAGCCTTATGTTCGGAAGACTAAGGGTTTCTCAGGTTTTAGCAGGACTTTGCGTTATCGTTTCTGTTATTCTTATTCTTTCTAATTTCCAGAAAATAAAGAGGTCTGGAGTTCCTACGGTTCTTTATGTTGATACAGAGGAATCTAAAAAACTCATCGCCGAAGAAGAGGCGAAAGAAAAGAAAGAAAAGACCGATAAAGATAAAAAAGAAGAAAATAAGGAAGAAAATACAGAAAATTCGGAGGAAAATAACAATGGCGAAAATAATTGACGGAAAAGCAGTTTCTGCTGCTGTTAAGGAAGATGTTAAGAAAGAAGTAGAAGCACTTAAGGCAAATGGAGTTGAAGTAGGACTTGCTGTTGTAATTGTCGGAAACAATCCTGCTTCAAGAGTATATGTAAACAATAAGAAGAAGGCTTGTGAAGCTTGTTCTATCAATTCTTATGAGTATGCACTTCCAGAAGAAACAACAGAAGAAGAACTTCTTGATCTTGTAGAAAAACTTAATAATGATGATACTGTTGATGGCATACTTGTTCAGCTTCCACTTCCTTCACAGATTGATGAACATGCTATTATTGCTGCAATTTCTCCTGAAAAGGATGTAGATGCTTTTCATGCGGAAAATGTCGGAAAAATAATGATTGGTGATTACAATTTCCTTCCTTGTACTCCTGCTGGTGTTATGGAACTTATTCACAGTACAGGAGTTACTGTTGAGGGCAAGGATTGTGTAGTAATCGGAAGAAGTAATATCGTCGGCAAACCTATGGCGATGCTTTTACTTCATGAAAGCGGAACGGTTACAATCTGTCATTCAAGAACTAAAAATCTTGCTGATATATGCAAGAGGGCAGATATTCTTGTTGCTGCTGTTGGTAAAGCGGATTTTGTTACTGCGGATATGGTTAAAGAAGGTGCTGTTGTAATAGATGTAGGAATGAACAGACGTGAAGACGGAAAACTCTGTGGCGATGTCAAGTATGATGAAGTTTTCGAAAAGGCTTCTTACATAACCCCTGTTCCTGGTGGAGTAGGACCTATGACCATAGCGATGCTTATGAAAAATACACTTACTGCTGCCAAAAGAAAAATATCAGAGTAATGAAAATAATACCTCTTTATTGGTAATACTGATAAAGAGGTGTTTTTTATGTGGAAAAGATTTATGGTGGTTTTTGCTGTTATGTCTATATCGCTTTCTTATCTTTATATGCGTCTCTATAATATTGCTACTAATCCCGAATATCAAAATACTGCTATCTCTCAAGGAAGATACGTTCTTACTGTAAACAAAATCTACGGGACTATTTATGATATGAATATGAATCCATTGAATAATAATTCATATAAATACATTGCAGCGGTGAATCCGACAGCAGATGGGATTTCTTATGTGAAAAAATATGCAGTTGACAGAAATGAAAATTATGACGAAATGCTATATGGATTGCCATTTCTTTGCAATATTTCTGAAGAGTGCGAGGATATATCAGATGCGAAGATTCTGAAAGTTACAGATAGGATTCCTGAAAATCAGACAGCAGTGCATCTTATAGGGTATACGAGAGATAATGCAGGTGTCAGTGGTTTGGAATATTCATTTGATTATATTCTCAGAAATGAATGTCTGGTAGAAAAAGTGGTTTTTGATATTGATGCAAACGGAAATGTGTTGGAAGGGTCTGAAATTAAAAGTGAAAACGAGTATAAAGGTGAATTTGGAGTTATAACTACGATAGATAAGGATATACAACTAATCTGTGAAACCGCAGGCAAGAATATAGAAAAAGGTGCTATTGTGGTAATGACTCCTTATGGAGAAATCAGGGCTATGGCGAGTTTTCCTGATTTCGATGTGAATAATCTTCAGGAAAGTCTTGATGACGAAAATAAGCCATTTATAAACAGGGCATTATTAAGTTATAATGTCGGTTCGATTTTTAAACTTGTGACCGCGGCGTCAGCTATGGAGCAGGGCAAAGGCACTGATTTTTTATATGAGTGTAATGGTTATACCGATGTTAACGGGAAAATATTCAGGTGTCATAATCTTTCAGGACACGGAGAACTTGATATGGCTGAAGCTATGAAGGAATCGTGCAACACTTATTTTATTGAATTATCAAAAGAATTAGACAATTTGGAATTGATAAATACGGCAAAAAAGTTTGGCTTCGGAGAAAAAATATATCTTGCAAATGGTATTACTTCGCATAGCGGAAATATTCAGAATGAATCCGATTTAGAAATACCTGCGGAAAAAGCCAATATGTCTTTTGGACAGGGAAAGCTTACAGCGACTCCTTTACAGATTTCCAGAATGACAGCTATAATCGCGAATGGTGGATTTTATCCTGAAATAAATGTAGTAAAAGGTACAATAGAAAACGAAAATGTTGTATATAAAACTTCAAATCAGCCTGAAAGGGTTATAAGTTTTGAAATCTCATACAAACTGAGAAAGTTTATGGAATATTCTGTAAACAACGAAGTATCAAACGCAAAACCTTTGAATGTGACTGCAGCCGGTAAAACATCAACTGCACAGACGGGGATGTTTGATGAAAATGGTAATGAGATATTACAAGCATGGTTTACGGGATATTTTCCTGCGGATAATCCGGAATATATAGTTACTGTATTTGTCGAAGACGGGAAGACAGGAAATGCTTCTGCAGCTCCTGTTTTTAAAGAAATAGCAGAAAAAATCACAATACTTGAAAAAGAACAGATTGCAGAAAGGGCTTATTAGAAATAATTTGTTAAAATTTGTTGACATTTGGTTATCAGAGGTATATAATAAATATGTATATTTTTAAAGGCTGTGAAGTGAATAACCGAATACCTGCACATATAAAGAGAGAAGACATTTGGTGAGAGTTTTCTATGTGTTTTTCGGGTGCTACCACTGAGCTCTGCGGACTAAAACCGTGGCGTATTTCTGCGTTAAAGAATTGAGTGGCGATATTTTGTCGCAATTTGGGTGGTACCACGGAACTTTGCCTTCGTCCCAAGAAAGATTTATTCTTAGGGGCAAGGCTATTTTTATTTTTGAAAGAGGTAATAGAAATGAAATGGACAG
Organism: Oscillospiraceae bacterium; assembly: GCA_017536405.1. GTDB lineage: Bacteria > Bacillota > Clostridia > Oscillospirales > Ruminococcaceae > RGIG4131. The sequence continues at coordinate 14,767 of JAFXHL010000042.1, read as the reverse complement.
GACTTAACGATCTCAGAGAAAGCTATCTCAAGTTTTTTGAAAGCAAAGGTCATTTGAGAATGGAATCAGCTCCTCTCGTTCCTCAGGGAGATAATTCAATTCTTCTCATCAATGCAGGTATGACTCCTTTGAAAAAATATTTTCAGGGTATAGAAACTCCTCCTTGTAAGAGAGTTACAACTTGTCAGAAATGTATCAGAACACCTGATATCGAAAATGTCGGAAAGACAGCTCGTCACGGAACATATTTTGAAATGCTCGGAAATTTCTCATTCGGTGATTATTTTAAACGCGAAGCGACAGCATGGGCATGGGAATATCTTACAAAGGTTCTTGAAATTCCTGAAGACAGACTCTGGGTTACAATCTATGAAGAAGATGATGAAGCAGGGGATATCTGGGCGAATGAAGTAGGTGTTCCTCGTGAACGTATAATCAAACTTGGTAAGAAGGATAATTTCTGGGAACACGGAAGCGGTCCTTGTGGTCCTTGTTCTGAAATTCATTTTGACAGAGGCGAAAAATATGGTCCTTTCGAAAGCTTTGAACAGGCTTCTGATTGCGACAGAATTATTGAAATCTGGAATAATGTATTCACACAGTTTGATAATGACGGTAAGGGCAATTATACACAGCTTGCTACAAAGAACATAGATACAGGTATGGGCCTTGAAAGACTCGCTTGTGTGATGCAGGAAGTTGATAACCTTTTCGAAGTTGATACTGTTCAGAACATAATGAAGAAAATCTGTTCTCTTGTAAATAAAACTTATAAGGAAAACGATGAAGAAGATATTTCTATCAGAGTTATCACAGACCATATCAGAAGCACAACATTCATGGTTGGTGATGGTGTTCTTCCTTCAAACGAAGGCAGAGGATATGTTCTCAGAAGACTTTTAAGACGTGCTGCAAGACACGGAAGACTTCTCGGAAAAACAGAACCTTTCCTTTACGAAGTATGTGATACAGTTATTGATGAAAATAAGTCTGCTTATCCTGAGCTCGAAGAAAAGAGAGCTTATATCAAGAAAGTAATTCAGCAGGAAGAACAAAGCTTTGCAAAGACTGTTGATAAGGGATCTGAAATTCTTTCAGGAATGATTGAAGAACTTATTTCATCAGGCAAAAAGGTTCTTGATGGTGCTGATGTATTCAAACTTCATGATACTTACGGATTTCCTCTTGATCTTACAAGAGAAATCCTTGAAGAAAAGGGCCTTGAAGCAGATGAAGAAGGCTTTAAGAAACTTATGCAGGAACAGAAACTTCTTGCAAGAGCAAATAAGAAACTTGGCGGTGGCTGGGATAATGCCAAGAATTCAGAACTTGACAATTTCAAAACCGAATTTGTAGGCTATACAGATTTAGAGGTTGAAACAAAGATTCTCGCTATCGTTAAAAACGGTGAACTTGCAGATATCTGTGAAACAGGTGACGATGTAAGTGTTATTATTGAAAAAACACCTTTCTATGCTGAAATGGGTGGTCAGGTAGGCGATACAGGTAAAATCGTTTGTGGAGATAGCGTTATTGATGTTGCTGATACCCAGAAACTCGGTGGCGGACAGTTTATCTGTAATGGTGAAGTTCTTTCAGGTGGATTTGCGGTCGGTAATGATGTTGCCGCTATTGTTGATAAGGAAATGCGTAGTGCAACAGAGAGAAACCATACTTGCGCACATATTCTTCAGGCAGCACTCAGAAAAGTCCTTGGTGATCATGTTCATCAGTCGGGCTCTTATGTTGACCCTTACAGATGCAGATTTGACTTTTCACACTTCAGCGCGGTTACTCCAGATGAACTTACAGATATCGAAAATATCGTAAATAGTGTTATTCTTCAGGGACTTCCTGTTGTTACAGAAGAACTCCCTATCGAAGAAGCTAAAAAACGTGGCGCTATGGCATTGTTCGGTGAAAAATATGGCGATGTTGTAAGAATTGTTTCTGTAGGAGATTTTTCAACAGAATTTTGTGGAGGTACTCATCTTAAGAATTCGGCTTGTGCTGGTCTTTTCAAGATTATTTCAGAATCTTCTGTTGCATCAGGCATCCGCAGAATTGAAGCAGTAACAGGTTATGGTGTTATTTCACTTCTCAATGATTATAAGAATACAGTTTCTGAATCTGCTCAGGTTCTTAAAATTGCAAATCAGTCTGAACTTGTTTCGAGATGTAAATCCGTTATGTCTGATATGAAGAATCTTGAAAAGAAGATTGATGAACTTAATTCTAAAATGGCTTCTTCAGAACTTTCTTCAGTAACAGAAAAAGCTGAAAATATCGGAAAATTTGTTGTTGCAACCGCAACATTCAATGCTGCTTCTGATGTTTTAAGAACAATGGGTGATAAACTTAAGGATTCTGACGAAAATATAGTTGCAATTCTTGCATCAGATAACAATATGCTCTGCATTTGTGGTAAAGCAGCTGTTGCTAATGGTGCTCATGCAGGAAAGATTATCAAGGATGTTTCTGCTGTTACTGGTGGAAAGGGCGGTGGACGTCCTGACAATGCTATGGCAGGCATTGGCGATAAATCTAAATTAGATGAAGCTTTTGCAAAATTCAAAGAACTTGTTTCTCAGATAGGATAAGGAGGATACTTTAATGGATTGTCTTTTTTGTAAAATTATTGCAGGAGAAATTCCCAGCACAAAAGTTTATGAAGATGATATGGTTTATGCTTTTAATGACATAAATCCCGCAGCACCTGTTCATGTTCTCATAATTCCCAAAGAACATATTTCATCAGCTGCTGATATTTCAGCAGATAATTCTGCAGTTGTATCACATATTTTTGAAGTTGCTGCCAAGATTGCAAAAGAAAAGGGTCTTGATAATGGTTTCAGAATAGTTACAAACTGTGGTGAGGATGCAGGTCAGAGCGTTCATCATCTTCATTTCCATCTTATCGGAGGAAAATTCCTCGGTCTTAAGATGGTTGAAGAATAAAAAGGAGATTTTGGAATGGCTGAATATTACGAAATGACCATAGCGGGATGTAAAAGAAAACTTCCTATATGTTCTGTTAACGAAAAACTTGATATTGCAGGTTTTATAATGTTCAATGATGTTGAAATAACAGTCGCTTCAGCAAAAGCACTTCTTCAGAAATGTCCCGAATTTGATTACATTATAACTGCTGAATGTAAAGGCATTCCTTTAGCATACGAAATGGCAAGACAGGCGGAAAAACCTTATATCGTAGCACGTAAAGGTGAAAAGCTTTATATGGTAGAACCTATAGTGGTTGAAGTTCGTTCTATAACTACTACAGGCGTTCAGAGGCTTGTTCTTGACAAAACAGATGCTGAACTTATGAATGGAAAAAGAATTCTTATTGTTGATGACGTTGTAAGTACAGGTGAAAGCCTTATTGCTATCGAAACTCTTGTCAATAAGGCGGGCGGAAATGTAGTAGGAAAAGCATTTGTTCTTGCAGAAGGTGATGCTAAGGATAGAGATGATATCATATATCTTGAACCTTTACCATTATTTTTTAAATAATATTTTTCAGAGGTAATGATATGACGCGGAAAATGGCTTACATAGGAATTTCTTATTTTATAGGCTTGTTTTTCGCGTCATTTATATCGTTTGATTTATCAATTTGTTTAGGAATTATATTTCTGATTACGGCTTTATCGTCGTTTTTTCTTAAAATTAAGAAAAGCAACTATATTTTATTATGTTTATCTGTGTTTTCTTTGTCTATGATATGGCATGGAGTCTATGAAAAATATGTATATAATGATATAGTTTCTGTTGCAGATGAGTCTGTTGAACTTACGGGTGTTATTTCGGAACGTTCGGATTTTTCTGATGATAATTCGTCATACATACTTGATACAAAAATCAATAATCATAATGCAAAGGTTATTGTTTACGCAGAAACCATTTTCGACATAGGAGATAAGGTTACAATAGAGGGTGTGCCTTATCTTCCTGAAAATAATTATCTTTTTCCGCAAAAGGATTATTACAGAACAAATGGTATTTTTCTATGTATCAATGCTGAAAAATATAATAAAATAACTCATCTGATTACTCCCAATTCAGTTGCATCATTGTATCGGAATTATCTTTCGTCCGAAATAGATTATCTCGCACCTGGCAGGGAAGGAAAACTGATGAAAGCACTTATTTTTGGTGATAAATCAGGTATGGACGATGAGGTTATAGGATATTTTTCTAAAAGTGGAATAAGTCATATTATTTCAGTTTCCGGATTTCATCTTGCTGTTGTATGTGGGATAGTATTCTATCTTCTCAAAACTATGAAGTTAGGGAAAATTCCGAGATTTATCATTTCAGAAATTTTCATTTTTTCTTTTGCAGCGCTTGCAGGATTTTCGTTTTCTGTAGTTCGTTCCGGAATTATGATGACGGTATTTCTTTTAGGAGATTTGATAAAAAGACGTCAGGATATTCTGTCTTCGCTTGGGACAGCACTCATACTTCTTACTATCACTATGCCTTTTGCTATAAGAAATACATCTTTGCTTTTGTCGGTAACAGGAGTGTTCGGGATAGGCGTGGTTGCACCATATTTCACTAAAGGAATTAATTTCGGGAAATATATTGATAAGCCTTTGAAGACGCTTATATATTCTGCGGTTTGTTCTTTAACAACTTTACCATTTGTCCTTCTTACATTCAGAGAAGTATCGGTTATTTCTCCTATAAGCAATCTTTTGTTAGTTCCTCTTTGTTCGGTTATTCTTATTCTCGGAATAATAGTTGTTTTGACAATGGGAATAAAAATGATTTCGTCTCCTCTTATTATATTCGGCGGGATAGTAAGTAAATTAGTTATTTTTATTACAGAACTTCTTTCATCGATATCATTTTCGACAGTTTCTTTCGAATATGACGTTATCGTTGTTGTGGTTTTTGTATTATTTGCTATTGTATCACTATCTGTTTTTATTTTTAAAAGCAGAAAATTTGCGCTTATGACCATAATGATTTCTGTTTCGTTTATAATTATTTCACATCTTTGCATCGATATTTTGTCAAAGGATAATATTTCTGTTACTGTATTTACAGGGAAATACAGTTCTGTTGTTATAGAAAAATCCGATATTATTACAGTTATCGGAAAAGATGGAAAGAAACAGGAAGATGCTGTTTACAGATATCTTTCAAATAAAGGCAAAAAGGAAATAGACACTCTTGTTATAACTTCAAATTCTCAATATTACATCGCATCATATGATGATGTATTTTACGATATTGATGTAGGGAATGTTTTTATATCTGATAAATCGGGAATTCCTGATATGACTGTTATGGGGTGTAATCCTGAAACATATCAGGACAAACTTGTTCTTGAATATGATGATTATATTATTACAATAGATAATGACAATATTTATATAGATTATAAAGATTTTTCGATGCTGTGTATTGAAAAATCCGAATTTGAAAACAAAGATTATTCAGTTGTTTTCTTTGAAAAACATCCGGAATTTATAAGTTCGGGATATTTGCTTGAAGACAGTGAAACGAAATATGGATATGAAATCATATCCGATGGGGACAAAGTTAAGGTGGTGGAATTATAAATGCCTCAGATGAGTGTTAGTGAACTTAATAAAAAACTTAAAAGTAAAAATTATTCGTCGTTATATTATTTTTATGGAAAAGATATAATGTCTGTTGAATTGTATACTAAAACACTTATAAAGAAACTTGTTTCAGATGACGATGCTGTTTATAATTTTCACAGATTCAACGGAAAAGATATCGATTTAAGTGGATTTTCAGAAGCAGTTGAAGCTTTGCCTATGTTTGCACCATATGTTTGTATTACTGTAAATGACCTGAACGCAGAAGAGTTATCTGCTGATGATCTTAATTTTGTATTAAAAATACTGAAAGATGTTCCCGAAAGTACAGTAATTATTTTTTACAATACAGCTATTGATGTATGTGGTGGAAAAAAATCTCCTACTGCAAAAAATAAAAAAATAATAGATTGTATCGCTAAAATAGGCGATGTATGTGATTTTTCGATAAAAACTCCTGCCGAGTTGTCAAAACAGATTGCATCTACCATTGAAAAGAAGGGTTGTTCAATTTCTTTGTCAAATGCAGCATATATTGCAGAACTATGTCTTTCTGATAGTATGCTTATATCAGGAGAAATTGAGAAACTTACATCTTATGCAGAAGGAAGAGAAATTACTAAAGATGATATTGATTCGCTCGTTTCGAAACAGGTAAACAGCAGCGCTTTCGATCTTTCAAAGGCTGTGGTAAGTTTTAACAAGAAAAAAGCTTTATTACTTCTTGATGAACTTTTTTATCAAAGAGCTGAACCTATAGCAGTTCTTGCGGCAATTTCCATGTCTTTTATGGATTTATACAGGGCGTCTCTTGCGGTTGTGAGAGGAATCCATCCATCTGATGTTGTTGTTGATTTTTCATATAAAGCGAATAGAAAATTCGCTGTCGATTATGCGTTCAGAGATTGCAGAAAAATAAATATAAAGCACTTACGCAAATGTATAAAAATTCTGGCAGATACTGATTCTGCTTTAAAATCTTCTAAAACTGACGGAAGAATATTGTTAGAAAAAGCCATTGTTCAGATGGTTTCTGAAAAGGATTGAGAATATTTTGATACATATTCAACAGGCTATTATTGTTGAAGGAAAATACGATAAAATAAAGTTGAGTTCTGTTATAGATGCGGTGATAATTGTTACAAATGGTTTTTCTATTTTTAAAGATAAGGAAAAAATGTCTTTAATAAGGGCATATGCAGAAAAAACAGGAGTGATAATCCTTACTGATTCTGATTCTGCGGGATTTAAAATAAGAAATTATCTGAAAGGTTCCGTTAAAGGAAATATAACTAACGTTTACATTCCTGATGTTTTCGGAAAAGAACGCCGCAAAGAAAAAGCCTCAAAAGAGGGAAAACTTGGTGTTGAAGGAATGGATGCCGAAATAATTATTGATGCTTTTAAAAAAGCAGGAGTTGTTTTTTCTGAAAGAAATACTCAACAAAAGAGAATTACTCGTATGAATTTATATGAAGATGGTTTTTCTGGCGGAGAAAATTCATCTTTAAAAAGAAAAAAATTGCTTAAACATCTTGAATTACCTGAACTTTTATCTGTTTCGGGGATGCTTGATATTTTGAATTCTATGTTTACTTTGGATGAATACAAAAGAATGATTTCCGAAATTGATTTTGAAGGAGGGGAATGAAATGGTTTTTTCCAGTTTGATGTTTCTGTATATATTTCTTCCCGTTGTTCTTATTTTATATTTCATATCTCCTATGAAGATAAAGAATTTGATTATATTTGTATCGGGAATTCTGTTTTATGCGTGGGGAGAGCCTATCTGTGTTCTTATAATGCTTTTATCAACAGTCGTTGATTATACTGCCGGCATTTTTATGCATAAATTTGATGATAATCAGAAAAAAAGAACCATTTGTCTTATTGTTTCGGTTGCTATGAATATAGGCCTTCTTGCAATTTTTAAATATAGTGATTTTATAATCGATAGTGTGAATGCGATTTTTAATCTTGAAATATTGAATCCTGTCGTAAGACTTAACAGATTTATAAACAGTATTTTTGACCTGGGACTTAACGAAGAAAGAGTAGATCTTCCTATAGGTATTTCTTTCTTTACATTCCAGAGTATGTCATATACAATAGACCTTTACAGAAGAAATATCAAAGTACAGAAAAGCTTTATAAATTTTTCTTCTTATGTTTCTTTGTTCCCGCAGATAGTTGCAGGTCCTATTGTAAGATATGAAGATGTTCAAAAGGAAATTGATACAAGAAAGATAAATGTCGATATGGCTGCGGATGGTATAGCTATATTTATAAAAGGACTTTCGAAAAAAGTTCTTCTTGCCAATAACATTGGTATATTATGGACAAGCATAAAAGCAATGAATTACAGCGAAATTTCTGTTGTGACTGCATGGCTTGGAATTCTTGCTTTTACATTCCAGATTTATTTTGATTTTTCCGGATATTCTGATATGGCAGTAGGTCTCGGAAAAATACTTGGATTTAATTTTCCTCAGAACTTTGACCATCCTTATATGTCAAAAAGTGTTTCTGAATTCTGGAGAAGATGGCATATGACTCTCGGAAGTTGGTTTAAGTCATATGTATATATTTCTCTTGGTGGGAACAGAAAAGGACTTTTAAGAACACTTATCAATCTTATTATTGTATGGGCGTTGACAGGGTTATGGCATGGCTCAAGCTGGAATTTTGTTATATGGGGATTGTATTTTGGTATCATAATCATAATAGAAAGAATAGGATTTGGCAAAATACTTGAAAAACTCCCTTCTTTTGTAAGTACACTTTATACTTTTATCCTTGTTGTATTTGGATGGGTTCTTTTTGATACAGTCGATTTACCATCGTGCCTTAATTATTTTAAGGCAATGTTTGGCGGAAGCGGGGTATTTATTGATGGAGATGCAAAATATTTTATTATAACAAATATTCTGATTTTTGTATTGTGTATTTTGGGATCTACAGATTTATTCGGTAAAATTCTTTCCAAGATTAAATCCAAGAATAATGCACTTATCGAATGGTCAGCGCCGTTTATACAAGTTATTCTCATACTTGTATGCACATCTTTCCTTGTCAATGCAACATACAATCCGTTTCTTTACTTTAGATTTTAGAGAGGAGATTTATTTTTATGAAACCTGAAATAAAAGAAAAAATAAGAAAAAATCTCCCTAAAATGCTCAGTTTCTTTTTCTTTTTCGGAGTTATTACAATCCTTCCTTTGATGACGATAATTCTTCCGAAAAAAGAATTTTCTGAAATAGAAAACAGAGTTCTTTCCAAAGCTCCTGAATTCAGTTTTTCTTCTGTTCTTGATCGTAGTTTTATGAAAAATTCAGAAAGTTATTTTGCAGACCATTTTGTAGGAAGAACAGATTGGATAAAGGCAAAAACACAAATGGAACTTTTATCTGGAAAACGAGAGATAAACGGAGTTTATGTGAGTGGGGACAGAATGGTAGAAAAACTCGATTCTCCTGATTATAATGTAATTTCAAAAAGTATTTCTGCAATAAATAATTTCAGCGAAACCACAGGTCTCGAAACATATGTTATGATCGTTCCTACATCTGCTGAATTTTACTCTTCTTCAAATCCTAACGTCAATCAGAAAGAGGAAATTGATAAAATTTATTTTGAATTATCAGGAGAAAATGTCATAACGCTTGATGCCTACACCGTTCTTAATTCCAATAAAGAAGATTATATATATTACCGCACAGACCATCACTGGACTACTCTTGGTGCTTATTATGTATATTCAACAACTGTGTATGATATGGGGATTACTCCTGTTTCATGGAATAATTACAACATCGAACATGCTTCTTCAGATTTTAAAGGAACATTATATTCCAAAACTTTATACGATGGAATAAAGTCGGATATGATTGATATTTATTATCCTACATCCGGAGTTGATATAGTATCAGTTGATATCCACACAGGAAAAGGAACTGATACTTACGAATCATATTATTTCAGAGATTTTCTTGAAACTAAAGACAAATATTCTGTTTTTGGTGGACAAAATCAACCTGTTGTAAACATAAAAACCGATTCTTATAACGAGAATAAGCTTCTTGTTATCAAGGATTCCTATGCTAATGCATATATTCCTTTTCTCTGTCAGCATTATTCTGAAATAACAATGCTTGATATGAGGTATATTGATGTTCCTTACGACGAAGTAATAAATACAGACGATTATAATCAGGTTTTATTTTTGTATAATTATTCTACATTTGCTCAGGATAAAAATATAAGGAAACTTGATTTTTAGGAGAATACAAAATGGCTTTGAATGTTTTTATTCAGGTTGCTGTAATGTTTATAATTATGTCAATCGGAATATTATGTTACAAAAAGAAAATGATTTCTGAGAATACAGGCGCAGAACTTTCCAAGTTTCTTCTTATGATTGTAAATCCTTGCGTTATTCTTCATGCTTTTCAGATTGAATATAAGCCCGAACTTTTAAACGGACTTGTTATTTCGGCGATACTTGCTGTTGTAAGCAATACACTTGGGGTGATTATCGCTACGTTGTTTATAAGAAAAAATCCTGAAAGAAAAGAATATATCGTAGAAAGATTTGCTATCGTTTTCAGTAACTGTGGATTCATGGGAATTCCGCTTATTCAGGCCGTAGTAGGAGATATAGGTGTTTTTTACGCAAGTACCTATGTTGCAGTTTTTAATCTTTTCACATGGACTTATGGCGTTTCTATAATGAAGGGAAAGATGAGTCTAAAAGATATAATCAAGGTTCTTACCTCCGCGCCTATAATTAGCATAGTGGTTGGTATTCTCATCTTTATTTTTTCAGTAAAATTACCGCTTGTAATAGCAAAACCCATTGAGTTTATTTCATCTCTCAATACTCCACTTGCTATGATTGTTACAGGAATATATCTGGCCAGAACAGATATCAAGTCTGCTCTTAAAAATATAAGGATATTTGCTGTTTCAGCATTAAGACTTATAGTAGTTCCTGCAGTTATGCTTATCGTATTTATTTTTATAGGTGCCGAAAATGAAATTTTCACTTCGCTTCTTATTGCCAATATGATAGCAACCGCTTGCCCGACTGCATCCTCCACTCTTATGATGTCGAGAATGTTCGAAAGAAACGCTGAATATGCATCTATGATAATTACAGTTTCAACACTTTTTTCAATTCTTACTATACCGGTCATTATGATGGCTTTTGATAAGGTATCCGGAATGTTTCCTTTGATATTTTTTTCTTGATATTTAATGATGATATTTTTGATTTTTTATAAACATTCATCTAATATCACGGCATTGCTTGAATCCTTTATATTGCGACAATTTTTGTAATTGTTGCGCATCGCCACTTTCTGCATAAACTGTTATTGTAAGCGGTTTCAGTTTGCTTTCGGAAGTGGCATTTTTATGCCCACAGGGGAGCTTCCGTATTAAAGGTACCTTTCCGCTTTGAAATATATTAAAGAGGTCAAATGTCTTAAAACAATAAGGCATCTGACCTCTTTTTTATAAAAAAGGTAAAATATTTGGTTTTTTTGTTGACGATAAGGGGATTGTGATATATAATATCATTGTATATTTATATCTATTTTTAGGGGGATTTAAGTGTCTATTATAGTTTCTCCATCAATTTTAAGCGCTGATCTGGCAGATTTGAAAACAGACATCAAAAGACTTGAAGAATCAGGCGCTGACAGAATACATTTTGATGTTATGGACGGAGTGTTTGTGAATAACATTTCCTTTGGAATTCCTGTTCTTAAATCAGTCAAGAAAATAACGAATATGTTTATAGATGTTCATTTTATGATTATTGATCCTATGAAATATGTTGATGCATTTGTTGATGCTGGTGCCGATATGATAACTTTTCATGTCGAAAGTGACGTTGATATAAAATCAACTATTGACAAAATACATTCAAGAGGAATAAAAGCGGGGCTTACAGTAAAACCGAACACCCCAATAGAAGTTGTATATGAATATCTTCCGTTTATCGAAAATATTCTCATCATGAGTGTTGAACCCGGTTTTGGTGGACAGGGATTTATACACGAAACAATGGATAAGGTATCAGCTGTAAAAAAAGTTATTATTGAAAACGGCTATGATTGTCTTGTTCAGGTTGATGGCGGTATAAATGATGTTACTGCAAAAATTGCAATCGAATCGGGGGCAGACGATATTGTTTCAGGAACATATCTCTTTAAATCTGATAATATGAGTAATGCTGTTCAGGCTATAAAATCAATTAAGGACTGATAATAATTCAATAGCATTTTCTTGTATTACCATAGTGTAGTGTTCTCTTGTGACAGATGCGGTTATATCATCTGTTCCTATCTCTTTGCCATATTCACATAAGCAGTTTCTGATTTTTTCTTTAACTTTGCTATATGATTTGATTATGAGACGATAGTTTTGGTTTGAACATAAAAAATCACTTTCTCTGAAAAGATGATTCATATTTTTCCATAAAATTTTACTGGCAATGATTACATCAGAAAGCGTTTCGAATTCGTATACGATTTCACTTGATATATTGTCTTTCTTTTTGAATTTTTCTCCTTTTATAGAAATATAAAGAAGGCAACTTCCGTTATTTTGTTCAAATGCTTCTATATAAAGCTTTTCATTACTGAGATCAATGTTATTGAGACTTTTGATTTCATTTATAAGATTTAATATGAAACGTCTTGTTTCGTATTTTTCTTTATCAAGGTCATCGAATTTTATGTTATAAAATCTCATTTCTTCACTACTTAAAAATATTTTTATTGTCGAGTTGCTGATTAAAGTTGATATCAATTATATCACCTCGGCTTTAAAGAAAGGATTTTCAGATGCTTAATCAGTTTTCACAGAAAACAGAAAACAAATCAGTTCTTGATATGCTTCTTGTTTCTTTGGCGCTTGTTTTTATGTCTTATTATTATTATGGGTTAAGAGCAATTATTTTAACTCTTATTTCTATACTATCCGCTTATGTTACAGATATGATATGTGTTAAGATAAGAGGGGAAAAATACGATTTTACTGATTTTTCTGTTCCTCTTTCGGGAATTCTTATGGCACTTATGATGCCTGCTTCAGTTTCTTACCATATCGTTATTTTGTCAAATATCCTTGCAATCACTCTCGGGAAACAATTTTTTGGAGGAAAGGGCAAAAATATTTTCAATCCTACAGTTGTCGGATTTATATTATCTTCAATATGTTGGGGAAATAAAGTTCTTCTTTATCCTAAGCCTGAGGAATCACTTCCCCTGACTTCAGAACTTTCTGTTTCTCTTTCGCCGTCTCTTACCCGTGTTCTTGGATATGCATCAAACCCTTCGGTAAGTAATGTGGATATATTTATCGGAAAATTTACAGGACCTATGGGTGCTACACATATCGTTATAATTCTTGTGTGTGCGATAGTTCTTATCTGCAGACGTTCTGCTTCTTTCCTGACGTTTTTTGGCGGAACGGGAACTATTGCGGTTCTTGCATATTTCTTTAAGTTTTTTGGAAGCGATACTTTTACAGCGGTATTCTATCAACTTGCAAGCGGAACTGTTCTGTTTTCTATGTTGTTTTTTGCCTGTGACTATTATGTCATTCCTAAATCAAAATCATCAAGACTTCTGTATGGAATTATAATCGGAGGATTGACTATTCTTATTCAGGTTATAGGCAAGGTTGAAAATGCTGTTCTCTATGCGCTTATTATTGCTGCGCCGATAGGAATCATGCTTGATGAAAGTGCTTTTTCATTCGGAAGGGAATTCAAAAAAATCAAGAAGAAACTATTTAGTAAAAATAAAAAAGTATCAGCAGGTGAGGAGGTAAAAAATGAACAGCGATAATATTGAAAAAAAGTTTGATAAAACTATTTTTGACGGATTATTTATGAAAAATACAGTTCTTGCAAGCGGTCTTGTTGTTGCGCCTATTGTTGCTGTCGCAACTACTCTTCAGTCAGCTGTTGCACTTGTTATAGCATTCAGTCTTATAACCTTTCTTACCGTTCTGATATCAAGTTTTGTTCCAAGGGATATTGTTTATGCTGTACGCATTATATTATATACGATAATTGCGGCTATGGTGTATGTTCCTGTTGCTGTTTTTGCCGATTCTTTTATGAATCAACAATTTTCGGCTTTGGGAATTATGTTTCCTCTTCTTGTAACAAATTCACTTATCATTACAAGAACAGAACTTCATTTCTTCAAGCTTGATAAACTTCGTATGCTTTCTGAAGTTTTTTTCTATATATTAGGATTTGATGTTGTGGCAATCATTGTTGGCGTAATCAGAGAAATCCTTGCTACAGGTGCAATAGGCGATAAAATTATCGGAATACATTTTACACTTCCGTTTTTATCAACTACATTCGGCGGATTTATTCTTATAGGGATTCTTGCGGCAATTCTTAAGAAAATCAAACTTATTGTAAGGAGTCATTCTTGATGGATGTTGTAATAAATGCAATTCTCATTTCTCTCACGGCTATTCTTGTTGAAAATACCGTTTTTTCAAAGGCGCTTGGAACAAGTACATTGTTCCTTGCAGCGAGAAGTCGTAAGAAATTTTTTACATTTGGATTGTGTATAACTTACTTTTCTGTGGTGTCAAGCATTATTGCTTATTTTGCGGATTATTATTTTAAAGAAAACGAATATAGTTATATTTTTATGCCACTTGTTTATGTTATAATTATAGGTGTAGTATATACTGTTACACTACTTGTTGTATGGAAACTTGCCTATCCTTTCTTTTTATCCATAAAGAAATTTATACATGTTTCGGCTTTTAACTGTGCTGTTCTTGGTGTTTTGTTCACTAATGCAACAACCGGTAAATCTCTTGTTGAGTATGTCGCTTATGCATTAGGAACAGGTATAGGCTTTATCATCGCAACATTTCTTGTGTCGGCAGTTTATGAGAAATTATATTCTGAAGATGTTTCACCAAGTTTCAGAGGGCTTCCCATAACATATATCTATGTCGGAATACTTGCTATGGCTTTTTATGCGCTTTCAGGCGGAACTATAACATTATAAGGAGTTTTTTATGGTACTTCTTGTTGTGGATACTCAAAAAGCAATTATCAATGAAAAATTATATGAGTCAGATTTGTTTAAAAAACGGGTTAACGAACTCATAAACAAAGCACGTAGTAATGGGATAGAAGT
>JAFXHL010000041.1 GCA_017536405.1 Oscillospiraceae bacterium | reverse complement strand
TTATCTATGACGGGAGTTAATGTGATGAAAGATTACGGAACAAAAATACAGGTCGGAAACGGAAAAATAAATGTGTATTCCGAAGGCAACGGCGATAATACAATCGTTATGCTTTCGGGCGCAGGAGTTTCTTCACCCGTGCTTGAATACAGACCACTCTATCGCATAATGTCTGACCAATACAGAATTGCTGTAACGGAAAAATCAGGATATGGCCTTACCGAAAGCACAGGTACTGCGCGTACTGTTGAAAATATGGTGAATGAAAACAGAGAGGCATTGCTTGGCGCCGGTATAAAACCACCATATATCCTTATGGCACATTCCTATTCGGGATTTGAGGCAATATACTGGGCAAACACCTTTCCCGATGAGGTAATTGCCGTTATCAGCGTTGATATGGGGCTTCCCGAAACGGCTGTTGAAATGGGAAAAGTTCTCTCTCCCGAAAAGGTTGAGGCAAATATAAAAAGTACACAGAAGCTCTATTCAAAAATCAAAAAAAGAGGATTTCTTACAAAGCTTTTCAGAAACAGGCTCGAAAATTTTTCGGGACTTATGACATCCGACTATCTCAACGATGATGAAAAGAAATTGTATGAAGAGTTGTTTTACAGAAATCTTGGCAATGCCGACATTTTTGAAGAAAACAGAAATCTTGTTTCAAACGGAGAAAAAGCAGGAAAAACAGGAAAACTCAGAGTGCCTGCTTATTTCTACATCAGCGATATGAAGGTGCCGATAAAAAATGGGTCATGGCGTGAGAATGCTGTCAGGTATGCCGAAAGTATCGGTGCAGAATATAAACTTACCGATAAGGGACATCTTATGTATACAAGAATTCCCGAACAGATGGCAGATGATTTCAATAAATTTCTGTCGACCGTTTTATAAATAAATGATAAAAGCCGTATTCTTTCTTGGAATCAGGTTTTAGGCGCATATGTCGTAAGGTTTGAAAGGTAATTTTTTCCTCAAAAAACATATCCTTTTGCCATTGGGTGGTCCTGATGGGGAACTCGGCGCGTCGCTCCGTTATCTCAATCAGAGATACTCTGCGCCCTGGAACGAAATCAAGGGCGTTCTGACAGACATCGGAACAGAAGAACTCGCACACATGGAGATGATTCAGGCTATTCTCTATCAGCTGACAAGAAATCTCTCTATCGACGAAATAAAGAAAAGTGGTTTCGACACTTATTTTGTTGACCACACAGTAGGAATCTATCCCGTTGCCGCATCGGGAACACCTTTTACAGCGTCTTATTTCCAGTCGAAAGGCGACATTGTTACAGACCTTAACGAAGACCTTGCCGCTGAACAGAAGGCAAGAACGACTTATGACAATATCCTTCGCCTTATCGATGACCCCGATGTAAGAGATCCGATTAAATACCTCCGCGAAAGAGAACTCGTTCACTACCAGAGATTCGGTGAAGCTCTCCGTCTTGCAACGGATAATCTCGACTCAAAGAATTTCTATGCGTTTAATCCGAGTTTTGATAAGTAGGCGGGTAGCACCCGCTGGCATATCGTCACGAAGTTTTTTCGGAAAATAAAAAAATGGCTCGGAAATAAAAATGTGATAAAAGAAAATACCCCTCTCCACAACGGAGAGGGGATGTTTTTATCTTATGATATATTTTTTATCTCAGTTACTGCTCACTATGAGTTCAGAGCCTATACCTGAAATGCTGATTGTGTTTTCTCCGTTATAAGAGGATATTTCTTCGCTGACACTTCCGTCTTTCAGGCAATAAATCTTTGATTTTCTCCCCTTATTTACAAGAGTATATTTATTTATATCTGCTACATGAACGAGTGTTTTTGCACCCCACTGGTTCACATCAAGCTGTGTGCAGTTGCCGTCTATTATAATGTCATAATCGGTCTTGCCTGTAAATTCAATACTGCCCTCTGTATCCTTTATATACACCGATTCTGCATTGCCGTCATATTCAAGACATTTCATCTTTAAGTTTTCAATATAAAGTTCCTTTACAGACGCGTCAATTTCACAATGCTCTGTAAAATCCACAGGAAGCATAATAATTATATCAAGCGATTCTTTAACTTCAAAACTACTGATTTCCTTTTTATTCTGACAGTCTATATCAAGGCGTTTCTTTTTCTCGTCTATCTTGACTTTATACAGAGAGCTCAGATTTTCGAGCACTTCGGACTGAAGTTTTATATGAACTTTTTCATCGTCACAACCTTTAATACAGATTTTTCTTGCGTTTCCTATGCGTATATCAAAATGCTTTTCGCAATCAATATCATAAACAGTTTCGCTGTATGAAATCTCCTGCTGTGGCTCTGCTGTATTCATTCTCTCGAGTATGAGTTCATCTAAAGTAACCTTGAAGATTTCAGCAAGTATTATCATATTTTCAACATCAGGCAGACCTCTGTTTGTTTCCCATTTGGTAATAGCCTGTCTTGAAACGCCTATTTTCTCCGCAAGTTGTTCCTGCGATAAACCCTGATTTGCTCTGATTTGTTTTAGTCTTTCTCCGAAATTCATATTAACCTTCCTTTATTAAAGCGTATGCCGATATTTTCTTTATGGGTTTTGTGAGTAAAATGCTGATTATCAGATTTGCCGTTATCTGCACAAAAGCAAAAATCATCAGAAATGTAAATGACACTTCCATATTGTTTTTCATAGCACCTAT
Organism: Oscillospiraceae bacterium; assembly: GCA_017536405.1. Taxonomy (GTDB): domain Bacteria; phylum Bacillota; class Clostridia; order Oscillospirales; family Ruminococcaceae; genus RGIG4131. The sequence goes on along the minus strand of JAFXHL010000041.1, from coordinate 7,803 downwards.
TGTCTCAAAAATAAACTGATTTATCTTCGGAACATAAATCATTCCAAGAGCAGATGACAACAATACCGCTATAACTGATGACGGCAGGAAACTGCCTATTGTCTGTATCATAAGTTGTCTGTTTGAATAACCGATTGCCTTATAAATTCCAAGTTCCTGCTTTCTCTTTACAAGAAGTGTCTTTATCACAATATAAAGCACAAAAAGTACAATGAGTATCGTGAGTATGAATATGACAACCACAATAACCGAGGTAATTCCCGAATACATTTCCTGCGTTGTTTCGGTCATTTTCTGATAATTCATTATGCTTATGATTTTATCGCTGTAAGTTTCTTCGATTTCTTTGAATATCTTCTCTGTATCGGCAGGATTATCAAGATACACATATAAAGCAGGGACGAGTTTTTCAGAACAGAGCATCTCATATCCCTCTAACGAAAATTCACAAACATTTCCCTGATAATTTACGCTCTGAACAAAACCTGTCACTTCATAAAAATGTGAAATATCGCCGTTGTGCATTTCTATTCTGTCGCCGATATCATATTTTCCTTCAAATGCACTTCCGAGAGCGATTTCATTCTTTTCATCGGGATTTTCACCAAGATAGCATAAATCGTTTGACACACGGCTAAAATCCTCACAGGCAAAAACAGTAACGGGCATATCATCTGTATTTACCGTTCCGACCGCATATTTCAATACAGATTTTATTTCCGTATTGCTTTTGAGTTCATCTGAAATGAAATCTTCTTGCTCCATATCGGGAGATATTATTATCTGTGGCATTTCTTCGGATAATGTCGATATAAAATTGTCAGGCTTTATAATAACATTATAGAACATTGTTCCCGCAAATGCAACGAGTATTGTAAGGACAAACGACACGCCGAATAATAAAACATTCTGCTTTCCGTTTGAAAAGGTTTGTTTCATAACAAGAAGAAATTTTGTTCTGCCATTTGTTTCATCAAGCGGAAAATAGTTTTTCTTAACGGATTTTCCCTCACCGTTGCCTCTGATTGCGTTTATGGGCTGTAATTTTCTGATGCGCTTTGCAGATGTATATGTGAAGAGCGAAACTATAACCGCAAGAATTATCAGAACACAGATAAGTCCTTTTATATCAAATGATAACGCAAAAGAAAACCCTGCCTGTAAAGTCAGTATTTCTGCCAAAACGGGCAGAACGGAATAAGAAAGAACCACTCCCGATAAGGAAGCGAAAACTGTAACCATAAGATATGGAAGCACCACGCCTGCTATTATCATATTTCCTGTGTATCCGAGCGCTCTAAGAACTCCCATATTTACCATATCTTCTTCAATTGAATTGCTTATTCTGAATTTACATAAAAATACGCTTACAAGCAGAATTATCATCGCAAATGCCGAAAGAACAAGAATAATCAGATTACAGACCATTGTTCTTGTGTCCTTTGTAGAAATCCTGTCACAAGTTGTAAGCATTGTGATGCCTTTTTTCTCTGTCAGGTCGCTGATTTCATTCTGAAGAGTATTGATATCTCCGTTTGTAATAACAGAATATTCTATAACTGTCTGTTCTTTATATTCTTCGGCAAATTTTTCATAAGTTTTTTTCGGAAGATATGCACCCATAAGTCCTTTTCCGTAGTTGCCGTATTGCATTTCTTCTGCAACACCCGAAACTTTAAAACTATGCTTTGTATCACCGATTTCATAAACTATCTCGTCATCAATACCGAATTCGCCGAAAGCTGATACATACAAAGGAAGATAAATTGAGTTATCTGTCATTTCAGCCTTTTCTTCCTTTATATCAAGTTTATTCATATTACGGAATTCGTCCTTGTTATAGAACAATGTGTTCATTGAAAAGTCGGTAGCTCTGAAATCCTTGACTACCGCTTCTGCAAATACCGCTTCCCTGCATTCTATATCAACCACATCATCAAGCGCTCTGATGTCTTCTTTCAGTGTATCGTCATTCTGTATCTTCAGAATGGTGAAATTAAAAGAAGCGGTATTCAGTCTGTTGAATTTATCATCATATGCCTTATCGACCTGAAAAAGCAATACAAAAGCGAGATTTAACATAATTGCTGTAATCAGGACAACTATGCCGAAAGATATATAAGAGCCTTTATCCTTTTTAAGATTATATATCAGCTGAGATTTTATCTTTCTCATAATTACCACCCCATTTCTGTCAGAAATCTGTCGAGTTTTCTTTCGCGTTCATTATCCGTTTCGCTGTAATTGCCAAGATCACAATCTCCGAAAATCTGACCGTCTCTTATATAAAGGACTCTGTTTCCGCGAAGGGCGGTTTTCTTATCGTGGGTTACCATAATAATGCTCTGTCCTTCTCTGTGAAGTTTTGTGAAAACATTGAGAACAGCCTTTGAGTTGTTTGAATTCAAAGCTCCCGTCGGCTCATCCGCAAACACAACTGAAGGTTTGTTGATTACTGCCCTTACTATGCCTGCTCTTTGTGCCTCACCGCCAGAAACCTGAGTTGAAAATTTCTTCTGTGTGATTTCGGGGATATTTACAAGAGAGAATAATTCCTTCGCTCTTTTTATTACATCTTTTTTATTATCGTTGCATAACGCTCCTGCTGTAAGGACGTTATCCATAAGGCTCATTTTTTCAAGCAAATATATCTGCTGAAAAACAAAACCACAGTTTTTTCTTCTGAATACAGCGAGTTCGTCATCGTTGTATTCTGTAATCTCCTTATCGGAAAAAACTATGCTTCCGCTTGTTGGTCTGTCCATCCCCGATAATGAATACATCAGAGTTGATTTGCCTGCGCCCGAAGCACCCATAATGATTGTGAAATCTCCTTTATAAATATCAAGGGTAAGATTTTCGAAAATAGTCTGACTTGTTTCGCCTGTGTAAAATTCCTTTTTAAGACTTTTTGCTGAAATTAAAACATCTTTCATAATGTAACCTCCGAATGTGATTGATTTTATGATTTCAGTATAATTACTTTTAAAGATAGCAACCACCAACATCCGTTTACATATGAAAAAAAGGATGCTACTTATCGTAGCATCCCTCTGAAACCGCCTGATTTCGTATAAAATATGGCGGATTTATTTTTGGATTTCATTCCAAAAACTATTGATTTTTATATTTTTTGGATATAATATTAATCAAGTTCGTAAATTCGGTGAGGCTCTTCGTCTTGCGACGGATAATCTCGACTCAAAGAATTTCTATGCGTTTAATCCGAGTTTTGACAAGTGAATTAACAACCCCTCTCCACGAAGGAGAGGGGAATTCTTTTACTCTGCAACAAGATATTTTGATGCGTAATACTGATATTTTTCTTTATAATAGGGGCTTTCGGATTTCATCTCTCTTATCGACTTATGAAAATCCATATCGGCGGCATCTATAACGCAGGCTGCGATGTTTGAACAATGGTCTGAAATACGCTCAAGATTTGTCAAAAGGTCTGACCATACAAAGCCTGTTTCGATACTGCATTCGCCCTGCTGAAGTCTTGAAATATGGTTTGAACGGAGTTTATCCTTGATTTTGTCGATGACTTCTTCTAAAGGTTCGACATCTCTTGCGGCATCAAGGTCGTTATTGCAGAATGCTTTACAGGCAAGCCCTAAAATTTCGTCAACGGCAATCCCTAAAGAAGAAATTTCTTTTCTTGCGGCATCTGAAAATTTCATCTTCTTTGACATAAGTTCTTCTGTCGATTCGATGATGTTCATACTATGGTCTGAAATTCTTTCAAAGTCACCGATTATTTTAAGAAGTTTTGCAGATTCGCTACTTTCCCATCTTGTGAGCTGTGATGAGCTGAGTTTTACGATATATGTTCCGATAATGTCTTCATAGTGGTCGGTTTTTTCTTCGTATTCCTTGACTGCCGATGAAATTTCGGGTGAATAATCTTTAAGGCAGTTTATAGCATCAGAAACCGATTTTGCCGCACATTCGCCCATATCACATACAAGGCTGTGGCAACGCTCAAGTGCTACCGAGGGGGTTGCGAGAAGACGCTTATCGAGTTCGACAACTTCTTCGGGCTGTTTTGTTTCGGGAACGAGTTTATAAACGATTTTTTCAAGAAGTGATGACATAGGCAGAAGAAGAAGTGTACATCCTACATTGAAAGCCGAGTGTGCGACAGCGATGCCTGCGTGGTTTGCCGACATATCGAAAAGTGCGGGGCTTAAAACCATATCTACTACCGAGTATACAATAAGCCAGAATGTTGTTCCGATAACGTTGAATGAAAGGTGAACGAGAGCTGCTCTTTTAGCGTTCTTATTTGTTCCGAAAGATGAAAGAAGCGCTGTTATACAAGTGCCTATGTTCTGTCCCATAATAATGGGTATTGCGGCACCATAAGAAACACTGCCCGTTTTTGTGAGTGCCTGAAGAATACCTACTGAAGCGGAACTCGACTGGATTACCGCTATTAAAATTGCTCCGACAAGAACGCCGAGAATCGGGTTTTTAAAGAGAATGAAAAGTTGCTGGAACTTAGGAACATCCGCAAGGCCCGCTACTGAATCTGTCATTATATCCATTCCGAACATAAGAACGGCAAAGCCCAAAAGAATTGTTCCCGTGTCCTTTTTCTTATCGCTTTTACAGAACATGAAGAATATTGTTCCGATAAGGGCAAGGACAGGTGTGAACGACATAGGTTTTAAAAGCTGAAGAAAGAGTGCGTCGCCCTCAATTCCGCCGAGGCTTAAAATCCAGGCGGTTATGGTTGTTCCGACATTGGCCCCCATAATTACATTTATCGCTTGTTTAAGTGTCATAATACCTGAGTTTACAAAGCCTACTATCATTACTGTTGTTGCCGATGAACTCTGTATTATTGCTGTAACGCAAAGCCCTGTAAAAAGCCCTGCGAATTTGTTTGTTGTAAGTTTTGAGAGAAGATGCTGTAAACTTCCGCCTGCGCGTCTTTCAAGCGCTTGTCCCATTACATTCATTCCGTAAAGGAAAAGGCATAATCCCCCTATAAGTGTAAGTATGTCAAAAATGTCCATAGTAGTATTGCTCCTTTGCAATGTTTTTTATTTTTTCCATTTTCAATTCACAACTTGATTATAACATTTAACGAGTAAAGATACGGCAAAGAATAAAGGTTTCTCCCCTATGGAATTATTGACATAAATCAGCGTAAATATTATAATAAGTTCATTATAACACCAACTTTAAAAAGGACTTATTATGAAAAAAATTATAAAGGATTCTGTCTTTGCTTTTTTAATTCTTATAACGGCTTTCGGAATAAATATGTTTATCAAGAAAATATTCGGAATAGACTCTCTGATACCTATGATTTTTGTCTTGGGGATTTTTATAATCTCTCTTAAAACAGACGGCTATATAACAGGAATAGTATCTTCTGTAATAAGCGTTTTTGCGGTAAACTATGCTTTCACATTCCCCTATTATGCATTTGACCTTATATCGCCCGAATGTGTGGTTTCGGTTATTGTTATGCTTATTATCGCCGTTACTACAAGCGCTATGACAACGAAGATAAAGGCGCAGAAAAAAGCCTATGCCGAAAGTGAAAAAGAAAAGATGCGCGCTAATCTTTTAAGAGGAATTTCACACGATCTGAGAACCCCTTTAACATCAATCTGCGGTTCGACATCCGCAATAATAGAAAACTATGATATTCTCACAAAAGACCAGCAGATAAAACTTCTTCAGGAGATAAGAGAAGATTCACAGTGGCTCACGAGAATGGTTGAAAACCTGCTTTCTGTAACAAGAATCGACAGCCAGAAAGTAAGGGTAATAAAAACGCCTACTGTTCTTGAAGAACTTATTGACGCGGTTATGTTGAAGTTCCATAAAAGATACCCACAGCAGAATGTAATTGTAAACATCCCCGAAGATTTTATAAGTATTCCTATGGACCCGCTTTTAATAGAACAGGTTATCATAAATCTTCTTGAAAATGCAATTTTTCACGCAAAGGGAATGACCAGACTTTCTCTTGATGTAAAGACAAAAGACGATATGGCGATATTTGAAATCTCAGATGACGGTTGCGGTATCCCCAAAGACAGAATGGATAATCTTTTCGGCGGATATTTTGAAAGGGTCGACGCACCGACAGACAGCACAAGAAACAATATGGGCATAGGCTTATCGGTATGCGCTTCGATAATAAAAGCACACGGCGGAGAAATAAATGCAGAAAATATTAAAGAGGGCGGGGTTTTGTTCCGTTTCTCTTTGGAAATGGAGAAATAATGAGCAGTAACAAATACAAAATCCTTGTTATAGAAGACGAATCGAATATTTTAAGTTTTATAAACACAATTCTTGACGCGAATAATTACAGGGTAATCACGGCAAAAAGTTGCAACGAGGGAAAGATGATGTTTTCATCTCATCTTCCTGACCTTGTTATGCTTGATTTGGGTCTTCCCGATGCGGACGGACTTCAGTTTATAAAATATGCGAGAGAGTTTTCTACTGTTCCCATTATAGTTTTATCGGCGAGAACAGAAGAAAGCGACAAGGTTTCGGCGCTTGACCTCGGCGCTAACGACTATATAACAAAGCCTTTCGGAACAGACGAACTTTTAGCGAGAGTAAGGGCGACTTTAAGAAACAGCCGTTACAGTGCTGACAGCGGTGTTCTTTCGGGCGGAAAATTTGTTCTTCATGACCTTATCATCGACTATGACAAAAGGCTTGTCACAGTTTCGGGGAACAACATAAAACTCACCCAGACTGAATATAATATCGTTGCTTACCTTTCAGCACATTCGGGAAAGGTTCTTACATATCAGAGCATCATAAAGGCTATATGGGGTGCTTCTGATATAGGAAGTATCAAGAAACTTCAGGTAAATATGGCGAATATAAGAAAGAAAATCGGCGCCGTTCCCGGTGAGAACAAATACATCATAAACGAACTTGGTGTAGGATACAGAATGTGTGAGGAAAATTCATAGATTTAAAACCCGTGTTGTTGCACGGGTTTTTCTTTACCGAAAATTTGCTATTGTTATGATATAATGTCATTGTAATTTACAAAAAGGAGAAAATAAAATGGCTATCTTAATTCAGATACTTCTTTTGGCACTCGGATTTACAATGCTCATCAAGGGTGCCGACTGGTTCGTTGACGGTGCATCGGGGATTGCTACAAAATTCGGTATTCCTCAGCTTGTTATTGGTCTTACTATCGTTGCAATGGGAACGAGCGCACCCGAGGCGGCAGTAAGTATTTCCGCGGCAATAGGCGGAAGTGCTGACATCACAATAGGAAACATTGTAGGAAGTAATATTTTAAATATCTTCATAATTCTTGGTATTTCAGCGGTTATAACAACTCTCGCGGTTGCTTCATCGACAATAAAATATGAAACTCCGTTTATGATTTTAGTAACAGTTCTTCTTCTCGTTTTAGGTCTTGACGGAACAATAGGTCTTATCGACGGAATTATTCTTATTATAGCATTCATCGCTTATCTCACATATTTATTCATAATGGCAAAGAACAACAAGGAAGAACAGCCAGAGGCCAAGCAGATGGCAATATGGAAGGCAATTCTTTTAACGATAATAGGTCTTGCGCTTATAATACTCGGCAGTAATGTTACTGTTGACGCGGCAACTGCAATCGCTAAGGCTTTTGGCGTGAGTGAAAGATTCATCGGTCTTACAATAGTTGCTCTCGGAACATCACTCCCCGAACTTTTCACATCGGTTTCTGCCGCAAGAAAACACAATGTCGACATAGCAATAGGAAACATCGTAGGAAGCAACATATTCAACATTCTTTTTGTTGTAGGT
>JAFXHL010000040.1 GCA_017536405.1 Oscillospiraceae bacterium | reverse complement strand
CAGGGATAACAAGGAGAGAACGCTTTTTGATCTGGTCTGCAAATTCATTGAATCTTGCTTCATCGGTAAGGTCGATATAGTTATGATAATCGAAAAGAGGACGTGTGTCGTGTTCGGGTTTTGTATTTATAATGAACATCGAACAGATTTTGTATACTCTCTTTTCATAGGCTGTATCAACATATACAACGGGTTTCTGCTGATAATAAGTAAGAGGATTCCATTTATAGAAATCGAGCTGGCCGAATCTTGAACCGTCTTTCTGGTTGTGTCCGTAAAGAACGATATTTCCCGAACGCTTTCTTGTATTGAGTAAGCATCTGAAATCGGCATATATAGAACCTGCAACATCTTTCTGCTGGTCGGGATTTCTGTTTAAGTAATAATCGTTATCAGAATACTGAACTATCGGTTCATCAACTATTCCGGGGATATTTATCCAGCCTGCATAGTGTTCGTATCTTTCCATTCTTTCTTCTGCTTCGGGGAGAAGAACGAGAGGAGGCTCGGTTTCTTCTGTTGTGACTATTGTTGTTTCAACAGATGTTTCTACCTTGGGGGTATACACTTCTGTTACCTCGGGGGGAGTAGGATTACATCCCGAAAGAGCAAGTGACATTGATGCTATGAGAGAAACCGACATCATGAATGCGATATTCTTTTTTGTGTTCATCTTCTTTATCCTCCGTTATTTTTATATCAGTAATTTTTATAGATTTCTGTCCAGTTATGTTCGTAAACAGGATTTTTTTCGAAAGTTGCGTTTGTTGTATCAACGAAAGAGCCTTCACCCTCACGGACTTTTCTTGCGACTATTACAAGTCTTGCATCATTTGCTTCATTAGAGCAGGTTGAGAGAGTCAGAAACTCATCTCCGAATTTATAGTTTACATCTGTTATAAGCTTGTTCCGTTTTTCTATGTTATCTATAAAATCCATATATCTGTTCATATCAAAATCAATATAGTTCTGATAATCAAAAAGCGGAACACTGTCATACTTATCGGTTGTCATTGTAACGAAAACGGCAAATATCTTATAATCCGCCTTTTCGTAGTTGGTGCTGAAAGTTATTACGGGGTTCTGTTTATAGAATTCGAGTGCTTTATCACTCCATGCGTTGCTTCCGTTATTCTTATAGTTATCAAGGTCACCGAACATTGAGTTATCCTTTTCGTTATGTGCATACAAAACGATATTATCGGAATTTTCTATGTCGGATGCTGTTGTGCGGTAGTCCATCATAACAGCGCCTTTGCGGTTCTGTGAGCCATCAAAGCTATGCGTTAAATAATAGGAATTTTCTTCTTCTTTATTTCCCCTTCTTACCACGGGGTAGTTGATATTTGTATTCTGTATTGTTATCCAGCCGACTGTATCGGGATTCTGTTTTAAAAGTTCTTCGGCTAAGGGAAGAATTGGTTTTCTTATAGGGGCATCGGGAACGGTTGTTCCCGCGGTTGTTATTGTTGTAACTTCAGCAAGAGAGCTTTGTATCTCGGAAAGTCTTTTATACTCAAGTCCCGAACGTATACCTTCTATAAAATAGCAGGCGAGAAAGATGAGCGTTCCTGCCAAAACAAGTGAACTTGTAATAAGAGAGATACTGATTTTCTTTTTCTTCTTTTTAGAGACGATAACAGACCTCTGTTTATCGAGTGCCTCCTCTCTTATTCCCAAGTTTCTCACCTCTTTTTGTTATCTTCCGTAAATCTTATCCCAATCGGGTTCTTTTGCGTTTTCGTTTACCTTTGCATTTAAGACATCAACGCCTGAATCTTCGCCTTCTCTTACCTTTCTTGCAACCACTACAAATCTCGAATCAGAAAATTCATTGGAGCAGGTTGAAAGGGTTATAAAGCGGTCACCGTATCTGTAATCAACGGTTGTTATTATCTGTGAACGGCTCATAACATTACTGATAAAGTCGTTATATCTTGCTTCATCAAAATCAATATAGTTCTGATAGTCAAACACTTTTCCGTCATAAGACTGTTCGGGGAGGGTGTGTGTTACGAAACAGGCGATTATCTTATAATCTGCTGTTTCATAGTTTGAATTGAACTTTACTATCGGATGGTCACGATAGAAATCAAGGTCGTTCTTATAGCGGTCAAGGTCACCAAACATCGAGTTATCCTTTTCGTTATGGCCATATAAAACAAGGTTATCGGATTGTTTCTTATAGCCTAATGTTGTTCGGTAATCCAGAAAAATCGTTCCTGCCTTTGCCTCATCACCATTGAAATTATGGTTGAGGTAGTAGTTTGAGGACGGGGTATCGTCTTTTCGAAGAACCACGGGATTATCCACATTTGTTCCGTCAATTTTAACCCAACCTACTGTATCGGGATTTATTTCTAAAAGCGCTTGTGCATTGGGAAGAATTGTTCCTTCATCAGTTATTCCCGAAATGCTTTCCGTTACTGTTCCGTAAAGGTCCTGCAATGAGGAATTGAGTTTGCTGTTGACAAACATCGCCTTGAAATAATCCCAGAGTATTATGACAGAGCAGATAACAACGGCACAACAGAGCTGTGTCATTATCTTACTCATTATTTCTTTTTTGGAGTCACCGTACTGAATAATCAGCCAATGGCGTTTTCTCTTTTTGTTCTGGGCTTTCTGTGCTTTTTTATATGCACGCTTAGCCTCTTTGGAGAGTGCCAACTTTTTCTCACTTCCAGTCTGTAAGGATTTTGTTAAGGTGAAGATAAACAGCAGACGCGGTAAGTTTTCTTATCGTTTCTCTGTCTCTCTCACCGAGTTTATAGAATTTAAGGGTTGTTGTTTCTTCTTTTCCGCCATAGCAGAACGCTACGCATACTGTTCCGACGGGTTTACCTTCCATAGCGCCCGATGGGCCTGCTATTCCCGTTACGGAAACAGAAATATCCGATGATGAAACATCTTTCATTCCCCTTGCCATATAAAGTGCTGTTTCTTCGCTGACAACCGTTGTTTCTGAAATTACACTTTCGGGAACGGAAAGGATTTTCATCTTTATTCTTTCGGAATAGGTGCAGAAACCTGCTTCGAAAACGGATGATGCGCCGGGAACTGATGTTATTATTTCCGACAAAAGTCCGCCTGTGCAACTTTCTGCGAAAGATACCCTTATATCTTTATACAACATAAGTTCCACAGATTTTTCAGCCATCGCATAAATCTTTGAAAGATTTTCTTCAATCTTTATCTCATCTAAATCAATATGCATAATATATTCCTTAAAATTCTGCTTTAAAGAGTTTTACTTCTGTTTCTTCTACTGCTTTATCAATGAGAGGTTCGAAATCAAAGAGTGCCTCTGCTTTTTCAACCTCTGAAAGAACAGGTGCTGTTTTGGGATGTTTGGGTGTGAAAACTGTGCAACAGTCTTCATAGGGTTCTATCGAGATATCGAATGTGTCGATTTTTCTTGCAATTTCAACTATTTCTGATTTATCCATTCCGATAACGGGACGGAAAACAGGCATTTTTGCTACTGCGTCTGTGCAGACAATGGCACCCATAGTCTGACTTGCAACCTGTCCTACGCTTTCGCCTAAAATGAGCGCTGAAAGATTTTCTCTTTCTGCTATCTTCTGCGCAATTTTCATCATAATTCTTCTCATGATTATCGTGAAAAGTTCTTCGGGGCAGTTATCCTTTATCTTTTCCTGAATTTCTGTAAAAGGAACGCAGAAAAATCTTATATCGCCACAATATGCGGAAATCTTTGAACAGAGTCTTTCAACTTTCTGTCTTGCTCTGTCTGAGGTATAGGGCGGGCTTACATAGTGAATAGCATTGATATGAATTCCGCGTTTTGCCATCATATATCCCGCAACAGGAGAGTCTATTCCGCCTGAGAGGAGCAAAAGTGCCTGACCTGATGTTCCTACGGGCATACCGCCTGCGCCCTGAATGACGCCTGCGTGGATATAGGCGTTTGTTTCTCTTATTTCAACTGTTACAACAACATCGGGATTTTTTACATCAACTGAAAGATGAGGGTATTTTTCCATAATGTCGTGTCCGAATTCACGACAGATAGCGGGTGAATTCATAGGGAATTTCTTATCTGAACGCTTTGCTTCTACCTTGAATGTCTTTGCATAGGAAAGTTCGTCTTCGAGATATAAAAGTCCGTTTGTTTTTATGTCTTCATAATCTTTCTCAAAAACTCCGCATCGGCAGAGAACTGAAAATCCGAATGTTTTTCTTACTCTTTCTATTACATCAGAAATATCTGTTTCTTCTGAAAGAGGTTCGATAAAAACTATCGACTGTGCTCTTGTGATTTTGAACTGTCCTAAATCTGAAAGTCTTCTCTTGACATTCTTTACAAGTATTGCCTCGAACTGACTTTTATTAAGACCTTTGAGTGCGATTTCGCCGTATTTTGCGAGTATGATTTCTTTCATAGTTTCTTTTCCTTTATCTTGAAATTGATTGCTGACCGTCTATTATGCCGTTTACAAGCATATCTATATCCTGCCAGGTTGTAAATCTTGAAAAACTTACTCTGAGTGCGCTGTCGATACATTCATCTGTTATTCTGAATTCAGAAAGAACAGAACTTTTCGCACCCTTTGAACAAGCACTTCCGCTTGAAACATAAACACCCTTGCTTTCTAAGAAATGAAGCATTATTTCAGAGCGTATTCCCACAACGGAGAAATTCATTATGAAGGGAGAACAGATATCTTCTGTTGAATTTATTGAAATATCGTGGAGTTTCGCGAGTTTTTCACGGAGATATCCGTTCATTTCGTTTGCGTTGTTTATTGCGTTCGAAAGAGTAGGATAATATTCCTTTACGGTTTCGCCGAAAGCGGAAATGAGAGGAACTGACTCTGTTCCGGAACGGATGCCTTTTTCCTGCCCTCCGCCGAACATTATGGGAAGAAGTCTTACTCCTTTTTTAAGTATAAGTGCGCCGATACCTTTAGGGGCGTGGATTTTATGTCCTGAAACCGAAATCATATCAGCTGAAAGCTCTGAAAATTTTATCGGAACTTTTAAAAATGCCTGTGCGCAGTCGGCATGTGTTATACATTCGGGATAAAGTCTTTTTATTGCCGTAAACGCTTTTTTAAGAGGAAGAATATATCCCGTTTCGTTATTGACGAGCATACAGGTAACCATAAAAGTATTGTCGTCAACGGCGGAAACTATATCATCAGGGATGATTTCACCGTTATGATTGGGGGCAATTCTTACTACCTCATAGCCTTGTTCTTCGAGATAATCAACTGTTCTTGCAACGGACGGATGTTCTATTGTTGTTGTTACTATCTTCTTTTTTCTTTTTCCGTATGTTCTGGCTGAACCTATAATTGCAAGATTATTACTCTCAGTAGCGCCTGATGTGAAGATGACACATTCGGGCTGGGTTGAAAGTGCGGAAGCGATATTCTTTCGGGCCTCTGTTACAAGCTCTTCCGCCAAAAATCCTGCCCTATGGAGAGATGAGGGATTTCCGTAGGTTTCTGTGAGCGCTGAAACTGCTGCTGAAACCGCCTTATCGCAGGGTTTTGTCGTCGCTGCGTTGTCAAGATAAGCCTGCATATAAAAATCCTCCCCATAAAAAAGTGCATATATATCATCATTATACTATAAGTATAAATAAAAATCTACTGTTTTTACAAAAAAACTTATCTTTCGCATACAGAAAATTTTTTCTTGATTTTCTGTGCAATATGTGGTATAATATTCGGGTAATATAAGCAGGCGGATATGGCGGAATAGGCAGACGCGCCAGTTTCAGGTACTGGTCGGGGCAACTCGGTGCAGGTTCAACTCCTGTTATCCGCACCAGAAAAGACTCCACGCATACCTGCGTGGAGATTTTTTAAAAAAACGGAGGGAAATTCATGAAAGAATACAAACTTGTTTACCTTAACAGAGGCGTTAAACTTTTCAGAGATGACGACCTTAAACAAGCCGAAGAAATCATCAATCAGTATATTTCTGAAGGATGGGAACTTCAGCAGATTATTTCCCCTGCCGACGGAATGGGCGTTATGGTCGGTGTATTTTTCAGATAGCAAAAACGAAAAGGACAACCTGATTAGGTTGTCCTTTTAATCATCCATAAACATGAAGTATTCGGACTGACGCCCGAGTAACCTTCATTTAGTTTCTTTTTTCTTTATCGCCTCGTCGATTGCCTTTGCGGCTGTTTTTCCTGCACCCATAGCGGAAATTACAGTTGCGGCACCCGTTACGGCGTCACCGCCCGCATAAACTCCCTCACGCGATGTAAGTCCGTCCTCAGAAACAACTATTCCGCCACGATTATTAACCTCAAGACCTTTTGTTGTGTTTTTGATAAGAGGATTCGGGGATGTTCCTATCGACATAATCACTGTGTCGATATCCATTGTAAATTCGCTTCCCTGTTTTTCGACAGGTCTTCTTCTGCCTCTTTCGTCGGGTTCGCCGAGTTCCATTTCGATACATTTCATTCCCGTTACAAAGCCGTTTTTCTCATCTCTCGGATTATCGGGATTGTTATATCCTAAAATCTCAACGGGGTTTGTTAAAATTTTAAAGATAATTCCCTCTTCTTCTGCGTGTTCGACTTCTTCTTTTCTTGCGGGAAGTTCTTCCATAGATCTGCGGTAAACGATATAAACCTTTTCGGCACCGAGCCTGAGAGCAGTACGAGCTGCGTCCATAGCGACATTTCCGCCACCGACAACGGCAACTTTTCCGCCCGACATAATAGGTGTGTCGGAATCCTTTTTATAGGCTTTCATAAGATTACTTCATGTTAAGAATTCGTTTGCGGAATAAACGCCTTTAAGGCTTTCGCCGGGGATGCCCATGAAGTTCGGGAGTCCCGCTCCCGAGCCTATGAAAACAGCCTCATAGCCCATATCGAAAAGTTCATCTATTGTAAGGGTTTTTCCTATGATGACATTTGTTTCGATATCGACATTATATTTCTTTAAAGTTTCAACTTCTTTTGCAACGATACTTTTGGGAAGTCTGAATTCGGGGATACCGTAAACAAGAACTCCTCCCGCTGTGTGAAGTGCTTCAAAGACTGTTACTTTATATCCCTTTTTAGCAAGGTCGCCTGCGCAGGCAAGACCCGAAGGGCCTGAACCTACAACGGCAACTTTATGTCCGTTATACTCTGGGGGTGTGACTTCCTTTTCGCTATGTGCATTATGCCAATCGGCAACGAAGCGTTCAAGTCTTCCGATACCTACCGATTCACCCTTTATTCCTCTTACGCACTTTTTCTCGCACTGATTTTCCTGTGGGCAGACTCTTCCGCAGACAGCAGGAAGGCTTGACGACATTGAAATAATTTCATAAGCACCTTCAAAATCGCCCTCTCTTACCTTTGCGATAAAGGCGGGGATATGGATATTTACGGGGCAACCTGAAACGCAGGGCATATTTTTACAATCAAGGCAACGCATAGCCTCTTTCATCGCGGTTTCTTCGGAGTACCCGAGTGCTACTTCTTCGAAATTATGTGCTCTTACTAGGGGGTCCTGAACGGGCATAGGGTTTTTCTTTGGCGACATATCAGCCATTTTCTCTGCCTCCTTTAAAAAGATTGCAGGTTTTCTCATAAGCGTTATGTTCGAAATCGGAGTACATTCTTCCTCTTGACATCGCTTCATCAAAATCAACTTCATAGCCGTTGAAATCAGGGCCATCGACGCAAGCGAATTTTGTCACCTTTTTACCATCCTGATTGAGAGTAAGACGACATCCGCCACACATACCCGTTCCGTCAATCATAATGGGGTTCATAGAAACTGTTACGGGTGTGCCGTAAGGCTTTGCTGTTTCGACAACGAATTTCATCATAATAACTGGACCTATCGCTATAATCATATCGAATTTTTCGCCGTTTTCAAGGTATTCTTTAAGAGGCTGTGTAACATTCCCCATAGTAGCATATGAGCCGTCGTCTGTCATAACAGTGAGTTTATCTGAAATCTTTCTGAATTCTTCTTCTAATATAACAAGGTCTTTATTTCTGAAACCTATGATGCTTGTTACATCTGCACCGAGTCTTTTAAATTCTTCGGCAACGGGCATAGCAATAGCACATCCTACCCCACCGCCTATGATGCAGACATTCTTTATGCCTTCGGTGTGTGTGGGTGTTCCCAAAGGGCCTGCGAAATCGGAGATATACTCGCCTTCGTTCTTTTCAGCAAGTTTTAAAGTTGTTGCGCCGACTGTCTGGAAAATAATCTTTACAGTTTTATTTTCTTTATCTGTTCCCGCAACTGTGAGGGGAATTCTCTCTCCTTCTTCGTCAACGCGGAGAATTATGAACTGACCTGCTTTTGCCTTATTGGCAACGAGGGGGGCTTCGATTTCCATCTGTGTAACGCTTTTATTGAGAACTTTCTTTGTAGCTATCCTATACATTCCGATTACACTTCCTTTTCAAAAGAATTCTTCTTTTTTACAATTCTCTGCTTTTGGAGAAAAAATACACAAAGGTACAGAATTATAAAAAATGTTCCCGATTAAAAAATCCGCCGAGCGTAACAGTCCGGCGGATTTTCTGCTTTCGGTTAAATAAACTTATGCAAGTTCAGCAAAGTACTTGATTGTTCTTACCATCTGGCTTGTGTATGAGTTTTCGTTGTCATACCATGAAACAACCTGAACTTCGTAGAGATCGTCAGAGATCTTTGAAACCATTGTCTGTGTAGCATCAAAGAGTGAGCCGTACTTCATACCGATAACATCTGAAGAAACGATTTCGTCTGTGTTGTAGCCGAATGATTCTGAAGCAGCAGCCTTCATAGCAGCGTTGATGCCTTCCTTAGTAACGTCAGCACCCTTAACTACAGCTGTGAGGATTGTTGTTGAACCTGTAGGAACAGGAACTCTCTGTGCTGAGCCGATGAGCTTGCCGTTGAGTTCAGGAATTACAAGGCCGATAGCCTTAGCAGCACCTGTTGAGTTAGGAACGATGTTAGCAGCACCTGCTCTTGCTCTTCTGAGGTCGCCCTTTCTGTGAGGACCGTCGAGGATCATCTGGTCGCCTGTGTAAGCATGGATTGTGCTCATGATACCGCTCTGGATAGGAGCGTAATCGTTGAGAGCCTTAGCCATAGGAGCGAGGCAGTTTGTTGTGCATGAAGCAGCTGAGATGATCTTGTCATCAGCTGTGAGTGTATTTTCGTTAACTGAGAATACGATTGTCTTGAGGTCGTTACCAGCGGGAGCTGAGATAACTACCTTCTTAGCACCGGCGTCGATATGAGCCTGTGACTTATCCTTTGAGCAGTAGAAACCTGTGCATTCGAGAACTACGTCAACACCGATTTCGCCCCAGGGAAGTTCTGCAGCGTTAGCCTTAGCATAGATTTTGAGTGTCTTTCCGTCAACTGTGATTGTACCTGCTTCGTCATCAGCAGTAACAGTGTGAAGACCTTCACCGATTTTTCCACAGTATCCACCCTGTGCTGTGTCATACTTGAGAAGCTGAGCGAGCATTGAGGGCTTTGTAAGGTCGTTGATAGCAACTACTTCGTAACCTTCAGCACCGAACATCTGTCTGAAAGCGAGACGGCCGATACGACCAAAACCATTGATTGCAACTTTAACTGACATTTTGAATTCCTCCTAAGAAAAATTTATGTGATTATATTGTACTCCATTTTGACAACTATTGCAAGCCTTTTTTGATAAAATTTTAACCAAATTTTCCTCTGACTTTTTAATGACAGTCTTTTAGGGTGCATAAAAAGTCATAAAGGGAGTATTGTTTTTTTGGAAAAATCCTCTTTTTTTGATATTTTACTTTACAATCCTTTAAAAATATAGTATAATATATTTAATTGTAAATTTTTTTCAGAGGGAGGATGATTGTTATGGATAAAAAATTGCGTGAAATTTTCGAAAAATCCGATGTGGATGTTTTTTTCTGTGATAAGGAAACAAAGGCGATAACATGGTCAAACAGGGCTGATGTGCGCAAAAGCGGAACAAAAAGTGTGACAGAATTCTTCGAGGGCGGAAAATTTCCTGAAACCACGGGAATCGTAAACGGAATAATCGGTGGTCGCCCTTACAGATACAACATCATCGAAACAGACGATTGTTTTATAGTGGAAATTCTCAACAAAAATATCATTTCAGAAGGAATGGAAACAGATTTACTCAGAAAGAAATTTCACTATGAATCGGTTAATGTGAAGGAATATATCTATGAGATAAGCCGTAATCTTGCGAAAATAGAGGAATATTTCAACAAAGAGGATATGTATGATGAAATGGAAACACTTTCAAAAATCCTCAATGACTGTTACAACATACTGAGAATCGAAAGACAAAGAGAGGAATATGGCCTTTATATCACAGACAAGAATCTCGGGGCTTATGTTTTTTCGGTAACGGATTTTGCAAAGGAAAACGAAAAGGTTCTCAAAAAATTCGCAGGGAGAAAAGCCTCGGTATTACAGTTTGAATATAATGACAAGAACCTTTTCGTTAAGGCATCGCCTAAAAGATTCTCATGGGTTGTATTCCACACGGCATACATAATCCTCAAGAATTCATCTGACCACCCTGCAATAAAAATCTCCGTTTCGGATTCGGGAAATGAAGTTGCGATAAGAATAGGCAGAAATACGATAGAAGAACCTGAAAGCAGAGGAGTAAGGGACTGCACAAGATTCATAGGCGGAAACCCCTTTGAAACAACTACTGAATTCGAAGTCTTCAAGAAATTCTGTGAAAAATACGATTGCAGGTATATCACCGAATTCACCGGGGAAAGACTTTCTGCTGTGACTCTCTTTATGAAGAAAGAGGAACAGCCCGAAAACTACAACCTTAATTCGATAAAAGAAGTTATATCCGACGATTGTTTCTCTGATATGAGAACCAACATCTATGAGGTTGCAAACCTTAAATTCATCTATCGATAAAAGGATGCTTTATGGAGAAACTTGCTGAAATGTATATAACCCTTCTGCCGATAATACTCGCAGGGGTTATGAATATGGTATGGTGTAAGATAAAAGTCTGCGATTTTCTTAAAAAACCTATCGACTTTGAAAAGAATTTCACCGACGGCAGACGCATCTTCGGGGATAACAAGACTTTCAAGGGATTTATAGGGATGATTCTTTTCGGAATAATCTTCTCTCTTTTATGGGGGATTGTCGCAGAAAACAACACTTTTATCCACGAACACAATTATTTTTACAGACATTATGACATCTCCCCCGTTTACAATATACTGACGGGGGCTTTGTCGGGATTTGCATATGCTTTGTTTGAACTTCCCAACAGTTTTATGAAAAGAAGGCTTGATATAACTCCGGGGAAAAATGATGTAAAGGGACTGAAAAAAGTTTTCTTCATCTTTCTTGACCAGGCGGATTCGATTTTCGGATGTGTTCTTGTTGTATGCATATTCTGTCCTCTGCCTTTGTGGTATTATTTCGTTTATGTAATTGTCGGTGCATTGACGCACATAGTATTCAATATGCTTTTATATTTCTGTCATCTGAGAAAAAATATGTTTTAACCGAAAGGATATAAGAAAAAATGGGAATTTATCGTCTTGAAGAAAAACTTGACGCGAGAGAAGTCGGCAACAAGGCCGCCTTTCTTTCTTTTATGAAAAACAGCGGATTCAACATCCCCTCGGGGATTGTTCTCGGAAATGATATTTTCACAAAAACCGTTTCTGAAAACAAGAATGAATGCAAGGTGCATCTTCTTTTAAAGGTTGTTTCAAAAAGCAACGCAAAGGATACCGCTGAAAAGATTGCTGAACTTTATGAGGGGCTTACTATACCCGATGAGATAAAGTCTGAAATAGAAAAATACATAAATCCCGAAAAGAAATATGCCGTAAGAAGCAGCGGAATAAAGGAAGATTTAAGCGGTCTTTCATTTGCGGGGCAGTATGACACATTCATCAATATGAGTGGAATTGATGAAATAGCCGACGCTGTTGCGAAATGTTATCTTTCGACATATTCAGAAACTGTTCTTTCTTATTTTGCGGCAAACGGAATTCCTGCGGATGAGGCAGGAATGTCGGTTATAATTGAAGAAATGGTTGACTCTGATATAAGCGGAGTTGCTTTTACTGTTAACCCCATAAGCGGAAACTACAAGGAAATTCTTATTGAAGCGACAAAGGGGCAGGGCGAAAACCTTGTAAGCGGAAAGGTAAATGCCGAAAGATATTCTTATAACTGGTGGGACAGAGAAGTTACTCTTATGTCGGGAGAACTTCTCACAGAACAAAATGTAAAGGAAATTGCGGACAAGGCTATTCGTATTCAGGCACTTTTCGGATACCCCTGTGACATAGAATTCGCTTATGAAAACGGAGAGTTATTTATTCTTCAGGCAAGGGCGATAACAAAAATACTCTATGGCGGAATTTCTGACCAATGGACTACTGCCGACTTCAAGGACGGCGGTGTTTCAGCGACTGTATGCACTCCTTATATGTGGAGTTTATATGAATACATCTGGGAAAGTGAATTCAGAAAGTTTCTGACAGAGTCGAAAATATTAAAGCCCAAGGAAGTTGACAAGAAGCTCGGCGATATGTTTTACGGAAGACCTTACTGGAATTTAAGCGTTGCGAAGGCGGCTATGTCGAAAGTTCCGGGATACAAGGAAAGGGATTTTGACAACGAACTCGGCGTCAAGATAACATACGAGGGTGACGGGGTTACTACATCGGTTACTCCGAAAACTCTTTTTAGTGTTGCTAAAATGGCTTCTATGCAGAAGAAAATCGTTAAGGAAAGAAACAAGAATGCCGAAAAGATAAAGGCTGACCTTCTTTCAAGATACGAAAATTATTTTGAAAACAAGGATAGTAATTTTTCATCTGACGAAATAAAGGAAAAATGGAAAAAACTTGTCTTTACGGATTATCTTGACAGCGAAAGCGCTTATTTCAGACAGATTTTTATAAACACAATTCATCAGTCGCTTTATAAGGACAAGATTTTAAAGTACACGACTCAGGGCGGATATTTTACACTTATAGGCGGGCTTGACAATGTTTCGCATCTTCTTCCCTTCTATGAAATATGGAACATAAGCAGAATTATAAGAACGGATGAAAACGCATATTCTTTCTGGACAGAAAAGAGTGCTGATGAAATAAAGGAAAATCTTAATGACGCTCCTTTCGGGGATATGGTTTCAGAATACATCGAAAAGTTCGGTTATCATTCTAAAAAAGAACTCGATGTTACATATCCATCATTCTATGAGGATATAAAGACAGTTATAAATGATGTGAAGAACACATGTATATTGGGTGATGAATGTTCGCCCGAAAAGGATTCTTTACGCCTTGGCGAAGAATTCAGAAAAGAGATGGATAAGGTAAGAAACAATACTTCTTCATCTGCTTACAAGAAGTTTGAAAAGACCGTTACAGAAATGAGGAATATGCTCTGGTGGAGAGAGGAACTGAGAGATGTTTCTACAAGATTTTACTGCATAATAAGAGCATATACATTAAGACTTTCGGAAGTTCTTGTAAACGAGGGAATTCTTACTTCTCAGAACGATATATGGTATACAAAAATCGAGGACATAAAAAATCTTCTTGACAAAAAAACCAACAAAGATGACCTTATGAAAATAATAGCCCGAAACAAGATTTATTATTCTTCATTCAGAAACTTTACAAGTGAAAATGAGATTGGGTCTTCTTTCGGAAACGGCGAAGTGAAAAAATCAGACAATGCTCTTTCAGGGATAGGATGTTCTTGTTTTAAAGCAACGGGAACTGCAAGAATTGTGCGTTCACTCGATGAAACAGACAGACTCAGAGAGGGAGATATTCTCATAACAAAATTCACAGACACAGGCTGGACAGGAAAGTTTGCTATGCTTGGCGGAATTGTCACCGAATACGGCGGAATACTCTGTCACGCTGCTATTGTTTCGAGAGAATACGGAATTCCTTGTGTTGTATGCGCTGAAAATGCAACAAGACTCATAAGAGACGGTGAAACAATAACTATAAACGGCGAAACGGGAGAAATTATCCTTGGCGGTGAAAAGAATTGAAAAAATTGTTTTTAGGATATTACAATAAGTCGGTAATTCTCACATACATAGGGGCTATATCGGCTGTTATCGGAATGGCGTTTTCTTTATCGGGAAAGATGAAATATGCGCTTATATGCCTTATTGTGTGCGGTATTTCTGATCTTTTTGACGGAATGATTGCAAGACGCTGTAAGAGAACGGACGAAGAAAAAGAGTTTGGCATTCAGATTGATTCGCTTAACGATATGGTGAGTTTTGCACTTTTTCCTGTTATCATTTCTCTTTCTATGGGATTTGATGCCTGGTATTATATCGCTGTATATTCATTCTATGTTTTAGCTTCTATAACAAGGCTCGGATTTTTCAATGTTTCGGCATCGATAGAATCGGAAACAAAGTTCTATACGGGGCTTCCCGTTACATTCGCGTCGCTTATTGTTGTATGTATGTTTATTATCGGAAAGATAACGGGTATCGGGAATATACTTATTCCGATAAGCATTTTTGTTACGGGATTGCTTTTTATCCTTAAAATAAAAATCGCGAAACCCCGTGGAATTGCATATATCTTTTTAGGACTTTTGGCGGTAGCGCTTCTTATCGCTGTAATTCTTATCGGAGAATAAAAATGGGAAAGATTTATGACAGAAAAAACAAGGTCTTTTATGAAGATAAACAGTATGGCGGAAAGGCTCTGAAATTTCTTTACGGAAATGTTTTGGGAAGATTTATTCTTAAAACCTTCATAGTAGGAAAATGGTATTCAAGATTTAACGCAAAAAGAAATTCGACAAAGAAATCGGTTGAAAAAATCCCCTCTTTTGTAAAAGAATACGGAATTGTTTTAAGCGATTTTGAGGAGAGGGAATTTTCTTCTTTTTCGGACTTTTTTATAAGAAAACTAAAAGACGGAAAGAGAGATTTTTCTTTAAATAAAAATGATTTCATAGCCGTTGCGGACAGTAAAATGCTTTGCTATGAAATCACCGATGACGGAAAAATTCCGATAAAGAACAGTGTTTATACTGCAAGCGAAATTGTCGGAGAAAATCTTACAGAAGATTTTTACGGCGGATACTGCATTGTTTTAAGGCTTACTGTTGACGATTATCACAGATATTGTTTTTTCGATAACGGAAAAATAATCCGAAGAAGATACATAGACGGAAAACTTCATACCGTAAGCCCGATTTCCGCGAAAAGATACAAGGTTTTCTCAGAAAACTGCCGTGAGGTTTCTTATATCGAAACAGAGAATTTCGGTGCTTGTTATCAGGTTGAGATAGGCGCTTTACTCGTTGGAAAAATAGTAAATCACCCTGTTGAAAATTTCAGAAAGGGTGAAGAAAAAGGCTATTTTGAAATGGGCGGTTCGACTATTGTTCTGATGATAAAAAAAGATGTTATAAAAATCGATGAGGATATACTTAATAATTCAAATAACGGAATTGAAACAAAGGTTCTTATAGGAGAAAGGATAGGAGAAAAAAATGCTTAAAAGGCTTAACATTTACTTTAAGGAAATGTATCCGTTTTTTACAAGACTTCTTTTAGGATTCATAGTTTTCGGTGAGATTTATTTTATTCTTTTACTGAATTACGGAGTAACAGATTTTTCACTCGGTATTCAGGAAATTGTCGGCGGGATAACTGTTTTCGGATTTCTGATGTTTCTTCGCATTGCCGATGATTTCAAGGATTATGAATCGGACAAGAGGCTTTTTCCCGACAGGGCTTTCCCAAGTGGAAAGGTTTATAAAAAAGACCTTAACATTGTTGTCGCTGTTGACCTTGCTGTTTTAACAATACTCAATGCCGTATTCATGAATAACTTTTTATTCTATCTTTTTCTTATGGCTTATGGAATACTTATGTCGTTATGGTTTTTTCAGAAACATAAGATAAGCAAAAGTCTTCCCTTGGCACTTGTTACGCACAACCCTGTTCAGATGGTTTTAAATCTTTATATAATTTCATTCTGTTGTATAAAATATGACCTTTATCCTTTCACACTCACATCTTTTCTTGTTTTGATGACGCTTTATTTTCCTGCACTCATATGGGAAATTGCAAGAAAGATAAGAGCACCCAAAGACGAAACGGAATATACTACATATTCGAAACTTTTCGGACATAAAAAATCGACAATATTTATTCTTATATTGACACTCGTTGATATTGTCACTAATCTTATTCTCGTGTATCGTCTTAATATGATAGGGTTTGTTATTCTCATAATAAATGTTGCGGTTATGACTATACAGTTTATTATGTTTATAAAAAATCCCGAAAGATTCAAGCTTGTTACAAGAGTTGAGATATATACATACATCACGGAAGCGACTATGCTTCTCATCATCCCTGCCTATATGATTTTCGGAAGGATATGAATGATATTATTACGATAGAAAATTTTAAAGAACACAAAATCGGCAAAAAAGCAGAGCGTCTTTTTATAATGAAAGAAAACGGTATTAATGTCCCATCGCTTTTTTGTGTCAATGAAATACCTGATGAAGAAAAACTCCTTTCTGTCCTCTCTGACGGCAAGGAGTTTTCGGTGCGTTCTTCTGCATTCTGTGAGGATTCATCTTCGCTTTCTTTTGCGGGACAGTTTGACAGTTTTCTTTTCGTAAAAAAAGAAGATGTGTTTAAAAAAATAAACGAGTGTTTTTTATCGGTAAAAAAAGAAAATGTTATTTCTTATTGCAGAGAAAATAAAATAAATCCCGATGATATAAAGATGTCGGTTATCGTTGAAGAGATGGTTGACGCTGAAAAATCGGGCGTTATATTTTCTGCTAATCCGCAGGGAATTTTAAACGAAACCGTTATCGTTTTAGGAAATGGCACGGGTGATAATGTTGTTGAAGAAAAAACGGATGTTACTACCTGTTACTTTAACAGAACGGACAGAAAATACTACACCGAAAAGACTGGCGAAAACCCTCCCTCTTTTACAGATGAACTGATAGAAAATCTTATAGCTTTAACAGAAAAAACCGAGAAGATTTTTGGGGGATTCTGCGACATTGAATTTGCTGTAAAAAATGATGAGATTTTCATTTTACAGTCAAGACCTATTACAACTCTTGAAACTTCTTCTCCCCTTATTCTCGATAACAGTAACATTATTGAGAGTTATCCGAATATTTCGCTTCCCTTAACAATTTCATTCGTGAAAGAGGCTTACAGCGGGGTTTTCAGAGGGCTCGCAGAAAGAGTTATAAAAGATGAAAAGATAACAGACAGATACAACGAAACCTATTATAATATGACGGGTGCCTGCAACGGCAGGGTTTATTATAAACTTTCAAACTGGTATACTGTTTTATCATTTTTACCGTTTCACAAAAAAATAATTCCTATTTGGCAGGATATGATGGGGGTTACTTCTGCGCCCCGCGAAAGTGATTTTGTAAGGCTTAATCCTTTAAAGAGAATGTCTACTTGTTTTAATATAATAAGCGAGGCTTTTTCTGTCAGAAAAAATATGGAGAAATTAAACACTGATTTTTCGCAGACAGAAAAATATTTCAGAGAGAATTTTACTGCCGACATCACTATTGACGGGATAAAAAATCTTTACAATGAAGTTTCGAAAAAGGTTTTATCCGTCTGGGACATAACGCTTTTAAACGACCTTTATGCCTTTATTTTTACAGGTCTTTTAAAGTCGGCTGTAAAAAAATCGGGGGCTTCTGACTATGAGAAAAAAGCAAACGATTTTATAAGCGGAATTTCAAACATAGAAAGTATGAAGCCGATAAGGGCGATGATAAAACTTGCGGACTCTGACAGAGAAATGTTGGCGGATTTAAGCAGTTCTGAAACAGTGGAAGAACTTAATCTGAAACTTGAAAAATACCCTTTATTCAAAGAAAAATTCTTTGAATACATTTCGCTTTATGGAGATCGTTCGCCCGAAGAACTTAAACTTGAAACTGTTACTTTCAGAGAAAACCCTTTACTTCTCATAAAGAAAATATGCGATATTTCTTCGGATGAAAGGATTTTTGAAAACACGAAAAAATCGCTTCTTTCTGACGAAGAAAAAAATGCAGAGGACATTTTAGGTAGCATAAAGAAATGCAGAAAAAGAATAAAATTCTTCTCTGAAAAAGCATCGATAGGCATAATGAACAGAGAGGTTTCTCGTCTTAACAGAACGAGAATTTACGGAATGGTGCGTTCGATGTTTTTAAGAGCGGGAGATATTTTTTATGAAGATAAAAAAATCAGAGAAAAGCGTGATATTTTTTATCTCACTAAAGAAGAAATTTTTAATGGAAATCCCGATGAATTTATAAGTTTAATCGAAAAGCGTAAGGAAGATTACAAAGGATTTTATAATCTTCCCGCGTTTTCAAGACTGATTTTTTCAGGTAAAGAATTTGACAAGAGAACAAAATGCGTTGAGAGAATTTCAAAGGCGGTTTCAGATGAAAATGTTCTTATGGGAACACCATCATCGGCAGGGATTGTAAAGGGTGAAACAGTTGTTGTCAAAGATG
The DNA here is from genome assembly GCA_017536405.1 of Oscillospiraceae bacterium. Taxonomy (GTDB): domain Bacteria; phylum Bacillota; class Clostridia; order Oscillospirales; family Ruminococcaceae; genus RGIG4131. The sequence goes on along the minus strand of JAFXHL010000040.1, from coordinate 12,989 downwards.
CCTGCAACCCGCCCGACACAAAGGGAAAGATAATCGTCGCTAAAATGACGGATCCCGGATGGGTATTTCTTCTCTCAAATTCAAAGGGAATAATCAGCGAAAAGGGGTCGCTTTTATCGCATACCGCGATTATTTCGAGAGAACTGAAAATCCCTGCGGTTGTGGGCGTTAAAGACGCTTCTGACCTTATAAAAGACGGCGACATAATAGAGCTTGACGGAAATACGGGAACTATAAAAATCTGCGGAAAGGAGTGAGTTTTTAAAATGTTTCTTATAAAAAAAGTTTCGGAAAATGAATATGAGGATTTTCTATCCTTACCGCGAAAAATACATAAGAAAAATGAACTTATGCAGAAGATTTCGGACGAAGAAATGTTACTTAAAGGGACTCACACTTTAAGCAGATATTTTGATATGACCGCGTTTGTATGCTATGAAGACGGCAGGGCAGTAGGAAGATGCGCTGTAACTATATATCACGGAAAGGATGAGGGATATATAGGATTTTTTGATGCTGAAAATAATCTCTGTGCTGTAAGGGAAATGTTTTCTTTCGCTGAAAATTTTGCGAGAGAAAAGGGCATTAAAAAACTCACAGGGCCTGTTGATGCGAGTTTCTGGATAGGTTATAGAATGAAATCTGACAAATTCGATGAGGAAAGATTTTTCTCCGAGCCTTACGGAAAAGAATACTACCCTATGCTATGGAAAGAATGTGGGTATGAAGTCGCTGAAACCTATGTTTCAAACATCTATAAAAAGTTATCGAAAAAAGAAGATGACGATGAGAGATACATAAAAAGATACAACTATTTTATAAAAAAGGGTTACAAAATAGTTGACGCAAAAAAAGAGGACTGGGACAGCGCAGTCGGTGAAGTTTATTCACTGCTTATAAGGCTTTACAGCGACTTTCCTGTTTTTTCACACATAACGGAAGATGAATTTAAAGAGATGTATAAATCACTTAAAATGATACTCGATTTTTCGATGGTGAAGCTAGGCTATAAGGACGGAAAGATGGTCGGATTTTTTATCGCTGTTCCCGATTATCGAAATAAGTTAAACGGAAAAATAGGTCTTTACGAACTTTTATTTCTTCTTAAAAACAGAAGAAAATGCGATAACTATATCTTACTTTACATAGGCGTTGACGAAAAGCATTTAGGGCTGGGGTCTGCGCTTTCACAGTCGATGTTTGAAAGCCTTCGGAAAAGAGGGGCATCGTCAATAGGAGCACTTATCAAAAAGGGCAAGGCATCGGAAAAATACATTGACAAAAAGATTTTATACCAAAGAGAGTATCTTCTTTTTGAAAAAGATATGTAAATAAAAATCCCGTCAGGATAAACTGACGGGATTTATTTTAGCCTAATAGTTTTTCGGCATAAGCGAGTTTTACGCAGATGCAGAAAAGTTCTGTTGCGAGGGAAAGGTCTGAAACAGAGGGGTATGTGGGCGCTATTCTGATGTTTTTGTCATCGGGGTCTTTTCCGTAAGGAAATGTAGCACCTGCTCCTGTAAGCACTACTCCTGCTTCTTTACAGAGTTCGACAATTCTCTTTGCACAGCCTTGTGGTGCGTTGAAAGAGATGAAATATCCGCCGTTTGGCTTTGTCCAGTCGCATCCGCCTATTGGTGCGATTTCTTTATCGAGTGCTGACAAAACGGCATCGAACTTCGGTGCGATGATATCGCTATGCTTTTTCATATGAGAGAGAACATTTTCTTTATTACCGAAAAATCTCACATGTCTTAACATATTGAGTTTGTCGTGGCCGATTGTCTGGACAGTCATACTCTTTTTCATTTCGGCAATGTTTTCTTTGCTTGCTGCCATAACCGCAACGCCTGAGCCTGAGAATGTTATCTTTGATGTTGACGCGAAGATATAAACGCTGTTTTCTGTTCCGTTCTTCTTGCATTCATCCATAATGTTAAGAAGTTTATCGGGTGTGTCTGAAAGGTGGTGGATGCAGTAAGCGTTATCCCAGAAAATTCTGAAATCGGGTGCGGCGGGTTTTAAATTTGCGAAACGCTTTACCGTTTCGTCCGAATATGTTTTTCCCTCGGGGTTTGAATACATAGGAACGCACCAGATACCCTTTATTGAAGCATCCTTTGAAACAAGATCTTCAATCATATCCATATCAGGTCCGTATTCGCCCATAGGAATATTTATCATTTCAATGCCGAGTTTTTCACAGATGGCAAAATGTCTGTCATATCCGGGAACGGGAGTCAAGAACTTTATCTTTTCTTCCTTGCACCAGGGTCTTTCACTTCCGACTGTTCCGAAAAGCATAGCCCTTGTTATCATATCATACATAATATTGAGGCTTGAATTTCCGCCGACAACTATTTCATCGGGTGAAACCTCTAAAATATCGGCAAAGAGTTTCTTTGCTTCGGGGATGCCGTCTAAAATACCATAGTTTCTGCAGTCTGTTCCGTTTTCGGAAAGGATATCGGACTCGCTGTTTATTGTATCGAGCATAGGCATAGTGAGATCAAGTTGTTCTGAGCAGGGCTTTCCTCTTGACATATCAAGTTTCAATCCTCTCGCTTTGAAAGCATCATACTCTGCCTTGATTTCATTTTTATATGAAACAAGTTGTTCTTTTGTCATTTCACTGAGTTTCATTCAAAATCCCCCATTATATCAAAATACACACTATATTATATTGTATAGCAAACAGAAAAGTTTTGCAAGTAAATTTTATAATACTTGCAAAACTCTTTTTTGGCTATTATGCTAAAGAACAAGGTCTGAAATAATGCCGTTGCTTACAAGAAAGCCGTTTTTTGTGAGTGAGATTACATCATCACTGACATTTACAAGACCTGCTTTTCTGAATTTTTCTGCCCTATGTAAAATCGTTTCTTTATCAAATGAAAATCTTTTCTCTGCATCTTTTAAAGAAAGACCCTCTGTGAGTCGAAGACGAAGCATCGCGTATTCAGAAAAATCGCAGGGGTTTTCGTCGGTGATTATTTTTCCCTGTATGCTATTTTGAGTAAAAGATGCAATATCAGAAGGCACAGCGAAACGACTGCCGAGATAACAGGAATGTGCAGCAGCGCCGAAACCAATATAGTCAGCGGATTCCCAATAGAGTAGGTTATGCCTGCTTTGCCGTCCTTTTTTAGCAAAGTTCGAAATTTCATACTGCAAAAATCCTTTCTTTTCGAGAGTTTCTATTGTATGAAGATAAAGTTCTGCCGTTGTGTCGTCATCGGGAAGGGTTTTTATTATCTCATCAGAATTGAAAGGTGTTTCCTCCTCAATTTTAAGCATATATGCAGATATATGCGAAAGCGGTAAATCCCCTGCTGTTTCAAGTGTAGAAGAAAGACTTTCTTTTGTCTGATGAGGGATACCGAGCATTATATCGGCAGAGATATTGTCAAATCCTGCGCTGTATGCGTTTTCTATCGCCCTTATAGCACCCTCTGCTGTATGAGTTCTCTGAAGGGATCTGAGTTCTGTTTCATTAAAACTCTGAACCCCGAATGAAATTCTGTTAAGACCTGTTTTTCTGTATTCCGAGAATTTATTCTTATCAGACATAGAGGGGTTTGCCTCTGTGGTGATTTCGATATCCTCTGAAAAAGAAAAACACTCTGAAAGAGAAGAAAGCAGAAGGTCAAACTGAGAAGGAGAGAGAAGAATGGGTGTTCCCCCACCGAAATATACTGACACTATCTTTTTCTTTCCGTTTTCAAGAGAAAACGCCCTGAAATTTCTTATAAGTGAATCGACATATAAAGAAACGGTTTCTTTATTATATCTTGTTGAATAGAAATCGCAGTAGGGGCATTTTCTTGCGCAGAACGGGATATGTATATAAACTCCTAATCTATCCATTGTGACGGAATAAGTTTTGCAAAGAAAGCATCAAAAATTATCTGAAGAACCTTTGCCGCTACAAGTGCTATTATCGAAGCGATTATACAAAATCCCATATCTATTTCAGAGAAGAAAATGATTTTTGTGATAAAGAGTAAAACAGCGAGCGATGTTATGAGACGGAAGATTGTTGAGTCTTTTCCGTTGACGCATCTTCTCTTGCATTTTTCACACTCTGCGCCTCTTGAGGTCAAAGTTCCCGCAAAGGCTTTCTGTTTAAGTGTTATTGTCTTTTCGTGACAATGAGGACATTCGTATTTCATAATAATCTCCTTTAAAATCAGATTACCCCTTTAAATTCTTTTTCAGTTGCATAATGAGAAGGACTATTGTTGCGATACCTAAGGCTCCTGAAATGAGAATTTTAACAATATCGCCCGTTATTAAGATATGATAGAAAGCATAGGCTATAAGCCCTGAACCTATGATTGAAAAAATGGTTATCATCGCTCTTAAAGAGTCCACAAAAGCCCCTCCTTAATCTATTTTGAGAACGGCTGTGAATGCTTCTGACGGAACTTCTACCGTTCCGAACTGACGCATACGCTTTTTACCCTCTTTCTGTTTTTCGAGAAGTTTCTTCTTTCTTGTTATGTCACCGCCGTAACATTTTGCAAGAACATCCTTACGGTAAGCCTTTACGGTTTCTCTCGCTATAACCTTTCCGCCGATTGCTGCCTGAATAGGAATTTCAAACATCTGACGGGGAATGTTTTCTTTAAGGTTTTCTGCGATTTTTCTTCCTCTTGCATATGCTTTATCAATGTGGACAATGAACGAAAGCGCATCGACAACATCGCCGTTGAGAAGAATATCGAGTTTAACGAGTTTTGAGGGAACATATCCCATAAATTCGTAGTCGAAAGAAGCATAACCTCTTGTTCTTGATTTTAAAGCATCGAAAAAGTCATAGACGATTTCGTTTAAGGGAAGTTCGTAATGAAGTTCTACTCTTGTTTCATCAAGATATTTCATATCCTTGAAAACACCGCGGCGTTCTTTACAAAGTTCCATAATATTTCCGACAAATTCGGAAGGTACTAAAATATTCGATTTTACAACGGGTTCTTCGGCAACCTCTATGAGTGCGGGGTCGGGATAGTTTGAGGGGTTGTCGATATATCTTTCTTCGCCGTTTGTGAGTGTTACCTTATAAATAACAGACGGCGCTGTTGTAATGATATCGAGGTTATATTCATGTTCAATTCTTTCCTGAATGATTTCCATATGAAGAAGCCCTAAAAATCCGCAACGGAAACCAAAGCCCAAAGCGATAGATGTTTCGGGCTCAAAAGAAAGTGATGCGTCGTTGAGCTGTAATTTTTCGAGAGCATCACGCAAATCGCCATATTTTGCGCCGTCGAGAGGATAAACGCCCGAGAATACCATAGGGTTTACCTTTTTGTATCCCGAAAGTGCTTCTTCGCAGGGATTTTCGGCATCGGTTACTGTATCGCCGACACGGGTATCGCTGATGTTCTTGATAGACGCTGCGATATATCCTACTTCGCCTGCGTGGAGTTCACCGACATTTACGAGTTCCGTCGCTCCCATATATCCTGTTTCGACAACATCAAACTCTGCGCCTGTTGCCATAAGTTTTATCTTTGTTCCTGCCTTTACAGTTCCCTCAACTACTCTTATGTAGATGATAACGCCCTTGTAGCTATCATAATAACTATCGAAAATAAGGGCTTTAAGGGGCTTGTCATCATCGCCTCTGGGGGCGGGAATATCTGTTATAACTCTTTCGAGAACATCCCTTACATTGACGCCTGTCTTTGCGGAAATACGAGGAGCATCCATAGCGGGAATGCCTATTACATCCTCAATTTCCTTGCAGACAACTTCGGGGCGCGCTGAGGGAAGGTCTATCTTATTAACAACGGGAAGAATTTCAAGGTCGTGGTCGATAGCGAGGTATGTGTTCGCAAGAGTCTGTGCTTCTATACCCTGTGATGCATCGACAACGAGAATTGCCCCCTCGCACGCTGCGAGAGAACGGGATACTTCGTAGTTGAAGTCGACATGACCTGGGGTGTCTATAAGATTGAAGAAATATTCCTCGCCCGAAAGGGAGGTATATTTCATTCTTACGGCACGCGCCTTGATTGTAATTCCTCTTTCTCTTTCGATATCCATATTATCGAGAAGCTGGTTTTCCATATCTCTTACCGCAACGGTTTCTGTGAGTTCGAGAATACGGTCGGCAAGGGTTGATTTGCCGTGGTCTATATGTGCTACTATGCAGAAATTTCTTATATTATCTCTGTTGAAAGACAAAGGTCTCACCTCATATATAAATATTCCATAATATTTTATCACAAATCATTTTATTTGTAAAGTATTTTAAAATAGTATGATATAGTTATCTTTCAGCGTTGCTATGGGATATTCATTGTTTTCACCCGAAAAAACGGAGAATAAAGTTCCGTAGTCTTTTCCCTTTTCTTCTGAAACAATACTACTGAACGAGTCGATATTATCTGCTGAAAGAACATTTTTATAAGCGCATTTGCAGATTATCATCTTCATAGGAAAAGCCCTGCTCTGAGAAAGATAAGAAAGGTCTTTCTTTATATCGGTTATTCCTGCGCCGACAAAGACGATTTCACAATGGTCGGTAAAAATATCTTTTCCGATAGTGTTTTCTGTGAGGGTTATGGCAGAAGAAAAATCCTTTCCCTTTGAAACGAAAATCTTATCTTCGCCCTCGGGGGTTGTATAGAGAATATCGAGATAGATATTCCCCTCGGATTTATCGGCATAAATCGCTTTTACAAACGCCCTTTCGGTTACTTCTGTTGAGTTACATCCTGTCAGAATAAAGATTGTTATTGTTATCATAATAAGTTTTTTTATCAAGTGAAAAGACCTCCTTTGAAAAGAAGATAATGGGGATTATTCCACCCATAAGAAGAATAAAAACCGCTGATATTATCTGTGAATTTCCGTTATTTCCGGTTACTGTTCCTGTAAGAGAAATAAGGGTTATTATTATTCCCGAAAGGATGAATTTAAGATGTTTTTTAAGAGGGATTTTTTCTGTAAAAATATTCACAAAATGAAGAATGAGAGAGAGTTTTACCGATGCGGAAAGTGTCCAGATAACAAGATATAACGCGTCGGATTTTATAAACCCTCCGACTGCGCCCGAGAGGGTGAAAAACGGAAAATCTGTATAGTTTACAAAGTCTTTCAAAACCGACGCCATAAGGAATGAAGAAGTTGTTAAAATTACAAGTCTTAATGAAAGAAAAGAAAAATAATCCTTTCTGATATTCTTGCTGTAAAGGCAGAAAAACGGAAGCATTACAAATTCAGGACTTGCGGAAATATCATAGATTGTATACTTTACAACGGAAGAAAGAGAAAGTGTGGTTTCGTTGAATACAGCAGGAGATATTTTTTCTGCGGACAAAACAGATGTTATCAGAAACATAAACGCAAAGATACAGAAAATCACCGAGGCACTTCTTGAAAGAGATGTTATCCCCGAAAAAGCGCCATAAACGGCAACCAAAATTATCGGTATGGCTATAACAAATGCCGATACATTTTCAAAGAAAAGTCCGTTTGCGAAAGAGGTGAAATTTTTGAGAACTGTTCCGCCTGAAAGTATGAAAAATGCTCCGTAAAAAAGAGAGAGGACTATCATAAGAAATCTGTTTTCTGAGATGAGTGAATAAAAATCATCGGCAGAAGATTTTTTAACAAGAAGAATGAGAATGAGCGATAAAATCCCCTGAATTACGGTTGAAAGGCATATCCCCAAAAGGAACGAAACAGAGGTAAATCCTTTATCGGCGGTATAGATCATAAGGGTGAAAATTCTTGAAATGAGAAGAAGTGAAATTGCCCCCACAGAAGAAATTTTCATAAATTATTCCTCCCTTAAATTGTTTATATTGAAATTTCTTTTCTGAAGTTTTTTAAGCGGAAGTCTTATCGCTGTATCGCCCATTGAACGAAGCGAGAAAGGCGTTATCGGCGAGAAATAAGGAACACCCATATTATCCTCTGAGGTTATATTGAAAAGAACGAGTGAGAGGACTGTCGCTATGCCGTAAAGCCCGAAAAGTGAACCTGCCGCTAAAAAGATAAAACGAAGAAGAGTTGTCGATTCTGTAAGCGAGGGAATGACAAAAGATGCGGTAACGGAAAGCGCTACTGCAATAAGAAGAGGGTTACTGACTATCCCTGACGAGACGGCGGCATCGCCTATTATAAAGCCACCTATTATACTTACGGCGCTTCCTATCGCACGGGGAAGTCTTATTGCGGATTCTTTTATGAGTTCATATAAAAGAAGCATTATGAAGGCTTCTGCAAAAAGTGGGAGAGGCGCGCCTGATTCGGCTTCTGCAAGAATAAGAAGTAGTTTTTCGTTGAAAAATTCGGGATGAAAGGTTGCTATCGCGACATAAACACCGGGAAGAAGAATCGAAATGAAAAATCCGATTATCTTTATCATTCTTATAAAAAAGGCATAGAAAGGGCGTGATGCATAATCGTCGAGAGTCTGAAAATTCTCGATAAAAAGATAAGGGACTATCAAAGCATAAGGACTTCCGTCTATTAGCATCGCTATTCTTCCCTCAAGGATTTTTCCGCATAGGACATCGGGGCGTTCGGTTGTTCCTACCGTATCGAAAAAGCCGAATTTATCGCTTTCGAGAAAGGGTCTTATATACCCTGATGAGAGAACAGTTTCGAGTTCTACCGAAGAAAGTTTCTTTCGCATTTCACGAAGCATTTTTCTATCAATTTTATCTTTGAGATAGATGAATGCAACATCGGTTCTGCTCTTTTTTCCTATGACAAATCTTTCAAAACGAAGGTCGGGGGTTTTCATTCTTCTTCTGATAAGAGAGATATTGGTATTAAGCGTTTCGGTAAAGCCTTCTCGCCCGCCCTTTATATCGGTTTCGCCTTCGGGTTCGCCTACCATTCTTCTTTCATAGCCCTGTATTCCGTATCCTAAAACACCCTCTGTTCCGTCGATAAAAAGAAAGACAAAGCCCGACATAAGTCTTCTTAAAAGGTCGCCATAGGTAAAACACTCTATACTATCGGTTGAGAGAATGAGTTTTGATTTTATATGATTTTTGAGTTCATAGGGTGTTGCCCTTCTGATTTCGATTTCTTCTAAAGGATTAAGGACAAGAGGCGTCATAATAGCGAGAGAAGCCATTCCGTCAAACGAAAGAAAGACACATTTTATCCCCGATATTTCTATGCGGTTTTTGAGAAGCCCTGCGTTATCACCCATAATGGTGGTAAGGTCAGCTATAAAACTTTCTATGTTGGAAGGGATTTTTCTGTTTTCATAAAAATTGGTATCCAAAAGATAAACCTCCGTTTAAAAGTATAGTTATATATTTTCCGTAGGGATGAAAAAATATTCCGAATATAAAAGAAATTTATGACAAGAATATTTTTAAAAAGAGGTGTGTTTTTATGGCGATACTTTTTATAAGGTCGGTTATTGTTTATCTTTTTATAATTTTTTCCGTAAGGCTTATGGGAAAGCGTCAGATAGGCGAACTTCAGCCGTCGGAACTTGTTGTAACAATTCTTGTTTCAAATATAGCAACGCTTCCTGTTGAGGATGTTTCTGTTCCGCTTTTTGCAGGACTTATTCCCGTTGCTGTTCTTGTCTGCCTTGATGTAATAATGTCGGGGATAACGCTTAAATCAAGGCGGATAAGGGGCATCGTTTCGGGAAATCCTAAGGTTATAATAAAAGACGGCGTTATCGACCAGAAGGTTATAAAAGAGCTCAGGTTTACTGCTGATGACATTTTAGAGGCTTTACACGGCTACGGGATTTTTGACATATCGGAGGTACATTTTGCGATAGCGGAAACAACGGGAAAAATTTCGGTTTTACAGAAATTTTCTTACAGAACGCCTGTAAATTCCGATATGAACATAAAGGGCGAGGATATGAATCCTCCCGCTGTTATAATAAATGACGGCGTTTTAATCGAAGATGCGTTGTCGTCTATAAATAAGGGCGAGGGCTGGTTGGAAAAAGTCCTCAAAGAAAAAAATCTTAAAAGAAAAGATATCTTTTTAATGACCTGTGACAAAAACGAAAAAATCAACATAATAAAAAAGGAGAAATAATGAAAAGGGTTGTTTTATGTTCGGTTATAATAACATTCATTATGATAATTTCGCTGACGGGGACTTTTATTGTAAGACATAGTTGCAGGGAGATGAAAGAAGAATGTAAGAAGGTTACAGAAAATTATAAGAATGGTGAAAATGTCTCTGATGATATGAAAGAGATTTTTTCTTTATGGGATGAAAAGACAGAACTTTTATGCTTTATCGTCAACAAGGATAAACTCGATGAAACGGGTTTTGTCATATCGGAACTTCTTGATGCGGACAATATGCACGAAGGCGATTTTTTGTCGGGGATGGATTCTCTTATCTATTCCATAGAAGATATTGCCGAAGATGAGACCCCGAATTTCAAGAACATTTTTTGAACATTTATGAATAAATTTAATACGAGTTCCCTGTTTTACGCTATCCGACAAAATCTTTTGTTGATAAACACAATGGTTTCTGAAAAAACAGTCGGATTTTGTCGGAATAAAAAAGTTTCGTCTACTTTAAGGATTTTTTCGTTGTCTGTAACATTATAGGGCAGACTGCAAAGCATTTATTTAAGGAGGCCCGTTATGAAATCAGACCCATCGGTTGTCAGGAGTGAATGTGTCGGAGGGGATAAAATCCATTACACTATGACAACTGAAAACGGCGGATATTCTTTTTCGGTTTCTTCTTCACTTTTTGGCGAAGAATATTCCGAAAAGGTAAACGATGTAACGACAAAAAGGGAAATTGCAGATTCCTTTTTCGAGTTGCTTATAAGAAACCTCGTAACACCTTGTTCTCTCAGAGAGGTTGCTGAGGATTTTGTTGCAGAAATTTATTCGCTTAACTGTTGACAAGTTTTTCTTTTTAGAGTATAATAATCACATAACTATACAATAAGTATAAATATAATTTTCGGTATTAAAAATCAGAACATCAAGGAGTGTCGTTATGCGTTGTCCGTTTTGTGATTATGAAGATACAAAGGTTATCGATTCCCGTCCTGCTGACGGAAAGAAACGTCGCAGGAGAGAATGCAGTAATTGTGGCAAGAGATTTACAACATATGAAAGTGTTGAAATGCCGCTCCTTATGGTTTTAAAGCGCGACGGCACATTTGAGCCTTTTGACAGAACGAAACTTATAAAGGGTATTTACACAGCGATTAAAAAGCGCCCCGTAAGCGTTGATATGGTTGATAAAATGGTTGACGATGTCGAAAACTATTATGCAAACGCTATGCAGAATCAGGCATCCAGCACTGAAATCGGCGATATGATTCTTGAAAAGCTCGAGAAGATAGATCATGTTGCTTATGTTCGTTTTGCAAGCGTTTATAAGGACTTCACCGATGTTCAGAGTTTTATAAAGATAATCTCAGAGCTCGGCTCGAAAAAGAAATAAATCCGACAAAAGAAAAGACAGTACAGATTTCCTGTACTGTCTTTTTTATTTTTATGGTCTGCATTTTACTACCGCTTCTGTTATATCTGTGAGAACGAGTTCGCCGTTCTGATTGAAAGCCTCGATAGTAACCTCGACAATTCCGTTTTTCCCGTTTCGTTTTGTGAGTGATGTTACTGTCGCTTTGCCCGATAAAACATCCTCTGCGAAAACGGGCTTTAACCATTCGATTTTTGTCGATTTTCCTGCTAAAAGTTCCTCACCGAAAAAGTCAACCTCAAGATACTTTGCCCATACCGCCATAAAGGACATTACACCCGGGGCAATGAGTTTTTTGAAAGGGGTTTTCTTTGCGTATTCCTCATCGGTATGAAGAGGAATATTGTCATACAAGAGGGCGAAATCTATCATCTTCTGTTTTTCGATAACGGCAGGAGCGATTTCTGTTGTAAGACCTATTGTTATATCGTCAAAATACATTTTTATTACTCCTTACAAAGATAGCCCGTTATGAGTTCACCACATTTTTTGCATCCGACAAGAGTTTTTCCTTCGCTCATAATATCGGCTGTTCTGTATCCTTCGTCAAGGAACTTTGAAACGGCTTTTTCGATAGCGTCAGCTTCATCGCTCATATCAAAACTGAATCGGAGCATCATAGCAGCGGAAAGGATTGTTCCGATAGGGTTTGCGATATCTTTTCCTGCGATGTCGGGTGCAGAGCCGTGGATTGGCTCATAAAGTCCGCACTTTGTTGCGCCGAGGCTTGATGAGGGAATCATTCCTATCGAGCCTGTAATCATAGATGCTTCATCTGAAAGAATATCGCCGAACATATTCTCTGTTACTATTACATCAAACTGTGAGGGATTCTTGACTATCTGCATAGCGCAGTTATCGACAAGCATATCTGAAAGTTCGACTTCGGGGTATTCGTCAGCAAGGGAATGCATCACTTTTTTCCATAAACGGCTTGAATCTAAAACATTACTCTTTTCAACGGAACAGAGTTTTTTGTTTCTCTTCATAGCGGTTTCAAAGCCTATTCTTCCGATACGGCGGATTTCTTCTTCGCTGTATTTTAAAACATCGGTTGCAACGCCGTTTTCGGTTTTATGTTCGCCGAAATAAATTCCGCCTATGAGTTCACGGACGATAATAAAATCAATGCCGTTTTCTACTATTGATTTTTTAAGAGGAGACGCTTCTGAAAGTTGTTTCCATATCTTTGCGGGGCGGTTGTTTGAATAAACTCCCATTCCTGCGCGAAGGCGTAAAAGTCCCTTTTCGGGTCGCATATTTCCGGGAACATCGTTCCATTTATCTCCGCCTACTGCGCCTAAAAGAACGCTGTCGGAATCTGTGCATTTTTTAAGTTCACTCTGTGGTAATGGGTCGCCGTATTTATCAATGGCACATCCGCCCATATCAGCTTCTGTATAGTTGAATTTATGACCATAAAGTTCAGCTATTCTATCAAGAACTTTTATTGCTTCACCAACGATTTCGGGGCCTATTCCGTCACCACGGATAACTGCTATATTCTTAACCATTGTTTT
>JAFXHL010000039.1 GCA_017536405.1 Oscillospiraceae bacterium | reverse complement strand
GCAAGGCCTGCTGAAAAAGTTACTGCATGTTGTTCCGCGATACCTACATCAAAAAATCTTTCAGGAAATCTCTTGGCAAAATACTGAAGACCTGTTCCGTATTTCATAGCCGCGGTCAATGCACAGATTTTATTATCGTTTTCAGCGAGTTTAAGAAGTTGTTTTCCGAAAACGGCAGAAAAGCTGTCATCAGAAATAACCTCAGGATTATTTACAGAAAGTTCGAAGCTTGATACACCGTGAAATGCACCCGGATTCTTTTCAGCAGGAGAATATCCCTTTCCCTTGACAGTATTTACATGAACAAGAACAGGCTGATTGAAAGATTTTGCTCTTTCAAGTATGCGCTGTGTTTCTTCGATGTTGTGACCGTCGACAGGTCCTAAATAAATAAAGCCGAAATCTTCAAACATCGTACTGTGATAAAGCGCACCCTTAAGTGCTTTTTTAGATGTTACAATGGCTTTTTTGATAGGCTCACCAACAGCAGGAACAGTATCAAGAATTCTTCCTACTGCCTTTTTGGTATCAAGATATTCAGGTTTTGAACGGATAGTTGAAAGATATTTTGCCAAAGCGCCGACATTTTTGGATATAGACATATCATTATGATTAAGTATAACTATGATATTATCGTTGCTTTTTCCTGCATTATTAAGTCCTTCATAAGCAAGACCACCCGTAAGCGCACCATCGCCTATAACAACAACTGTATGATGATTATCGCCTTTGAGCTTCATTCCTCTTGCTATTCCGCAGGCGGCGGAGATAGAATTACTGCTATGGCCACTTATAAAGCCATCGTGAACCGACTCAGAAGGTTTAGGAAAACCTGAAATTCCGTTTTCTTTTCTGAGTGTTGAAAATTTATCGAGTCTTCCTGTAAGGATTTTATGGGTATAACTCTGATGTCCTACATCCCATATGATTTTGTCCTTAGGGGATTCAAAAACCCTGTGAATTGCGAGTGAAAGTTCGACAGTTCCAAGGTTTGATGAAAGATGCCCTCCGTTTTTTGAAACATTCTTTACAAGAAGCTTTCTTATTTCTCTGCAAAGTTCGTTACACTGAAAAACGGAGAGATTTTTTAAATCTTTTGGAAGACTGAGTTCAGATAATCTGACATGTCTTTTAGAGTTATTAGTCATAATTATTTACCCTATTGTAACAGGCATAATGAGTGATATGAAAATACCTAAAATAGCGCCCCCAAGAACTTCAAGCGGCGTATGACCGATATATTCTTTAAGTTTTTTGGTTTTTTCATTTATCTCATTGCGTTCTAAAATAATATCACGGATTTTATTGAGTTCTCTTGCGTGAAGACCTGCTGCGCGGCGAACACCCATAGCATCATACATAACAACCATAGCAACAAGGAACATTATTGCAAAAGAAACCGATTCTATGCCCTGAGATCTTCCGCAAGCAAGAGTTGCAGCACAAACAAGTGCTGAATGTGAACTCGGCATTCCGCCAGAACCAAAAAGCCTTTCGGGATTGAATGTCTTATATTTTATTGCATGTATAATTGTTTTGATAAATTGTGCGGCAAACCAGGAAGCAACCGCAGAGATTAAAGTGTAATTATATGGAATCATATTCTTATACCCCTCTATTTATATCTTTCAAGAAGCGATTTTGTTAAATCCTTCAAAAAATCATTGTTTTCAAAGCTTTCAAGTTTATCAAGCGCATCGTTACTATATTTTTCAGCAAGTTCTGATGCTTTTTCTATTCCCATAACCGATGCGATTGTTATTTTCTGATTGTCAGCATCGCTTCCTATGGGTTTCCCGAGTTCTTTTTCATCACCTATTATGTCAAGAATATCGTCTCTTATCTGAAATGCAAGTCCTAAATTGTGGGCATATTCTCTTGCAGAAGCAATTTTGGTTTCATCAGCACCGCCGCAGATACATCCCATAACAGTCGAACATTCTATCAAGGCACAAGTTTTAAGAGAGTACATTTCAAGAAGTTCTCTTTCTGAAACGGATTCTCTTTCAAGAAACGATAAATCCTTTACCTGTCCATCTATCATTCTGGCCGTTGCATCTGAAAGTTCAGAAAGAAGACGAGATTTTATTCCGTCATCATAACCAGATGCAAGAATAACTTTAAATGCAAGATTTTCAAGTGCGTCGCCTGCCAAAAGTGCAGTTGATTCACTGAATTGTTTATGGCACGAAGGTTTGCCTCTTCTGAAATCATCATTATCCATACAAGGCAAATCATCGTGAATAAGCGAGAAAGTATGAATCATCTCAATTGCGACAGCCGCATCTGTTGATTTTTTATAATCGCCTGATACAACTCGACAGAATTCCATAACAAGAGATGGTCTTATTCTTTTTCCACCTGCTTCCAAAGAATATCTCATAGCTTCCGAAACAGATGTTTCAGGCGCAATATCAGAAGAAAATACAGCATCTATCGCATTTTCAGTTGTTATCACATAAGTTTTGAGAATATCATTATTCTTCGGATTCATTTTCTTCCCCCACATCAAACTGTGAAACTACTTGCTTTGCGTTTTCAATCTCTTTTTTGCAAGAAGAAATAAGTTTTGAACCTTCTTTATAAAGAGCGAGAGTTTCTTCAAGAGTTGTTTCTTCTTTTTCGAGTTTCTCTATTATATTATTCAGTTTTTCGATAGATTTTTCAAACTGCATACTCATTCTCCGATTTCTGTGATTTTTGCAACAAATTTTCCTCTTCCGAGTTCGACTTCAACAGTATCTCCTATCGACAGATTATCAGTAGAAGAAACAATTTTCGCATCTTTGGTAACAACAGAATATCCCCTTGACAATATAAGCATAGGATTCAATTGTTTCAGTTCTGCCTCTTTGGTTTCAAGAAGCGAAGCAAGATGATTTATTTTATCATAAGTAAGTCTGGATAATTTATATCCGCTTAATTCAAGCTTTTCTTCATTTATAGTAAGTTTTTTATCAATGCCCAACAAAGCAAAATTATTTGAAATATTACTATACTTTCTTTCGCAGGAAGAAATATTCTCTAAAGTATAATTATACAACATATTCATATAGTTTTGCAAGATATCAAGCAATCTTTTTTTATCAGGTGCAACAAGTTCTGCCGCAGCGGTAGGTGTTGCTGCCCTTTTGTCAGAAACATAATCTACGAGAGTTGTATCAATTTCGTGTCCCACAGCTGTTATCATCGGAATAGATGATTCTGCGACCGCTCTCGCAACTATTTCTGTGTTAAAACAGGAGAGGTCTTCGTTTGAGCCGCCTCCTCTTGCAAGGATAAGCACATCGCAATCGCTTTTACTTGCAGAAATAATAGCCTCTTTTATGGATAATGGTGCGTTTTCTCCCTGAACGAGAACGGGAAATACAACGATTTCTCCTATGGGATATCTTCTTTCAAGGGTTGAAATGACGTCTTTTTCAGCAGCGCTTCCTCTTGCGGTTATAAGACCTATTTTTTTAGGGAATTCAGGCAAAGGACGTTTTCTTTCTTCATCACAAAGCCCTTCGTCGTATAATTTTTTCTTTAAACGTTCAAATTCAGCATTTATTTTGCCTTCTCCGATAGGCTGAATATCCATAACGGATAGTTGACAGTTTCCGTCACGCTCGTATAACGTAACGCTGGCAACAACTACAACGGACATGCCATCTTCGATTTTTGCCTTCAGTTTTTCGGCAGCAGAGCGATACATTATTGCTTTTATCGAACTTTCGCTATCCTTTAATGTGAAAAATATACATCCTGTTTTTTCATGATATTTAAAGTTTGAAATTTCGCCCTTTATAAGTTTCGATTTCAGATTAGCATCACTATTTACTTTTAAATACAGATATTTATTTATCTGAGAAACGGTAAGTATTCCGTTATCCATATCTTTCCTCCGTTATTCTTGCGAATAAAGCAATACCTAATGCATTATCGCAGGAATATTCAGGTTCTGCAAAGAATGCATTGAATTTTTCACTGAGTTTATTCTGTATTATCTTATCAGACATTACACCGCCGGCATAAATTATCGGAAGATTTCCGTATTCTGCCAAAGCATACTCTGTCATGGCAGAAACTGCAGAACATATACTATCAAGACAGAATTTGGCAACATCGCTCTTTTTCTCACCATCATCAAGCATTTTCCTGCATTTATTCTCAATTCCTGAAAGGCAACAATTACTGTCTTTAAGAACGGTCTTTATTTTATAATCCTTATCACTCATAAGAGCAAGCTTTTCAAGTTCTTTTCCGCAAGGAAAAGAAAGATTCATCATAAGGCCTACTCTGTCAACGGCCTGTCCTGCTTTAAGATCGAGTGATGTTCCGATTTCGGTTATCTTTATTATTTCGTTATCGTCAGGTTCAACATAAAGACAATCTGTTGTCCCTCCGCTGACGTGAAATGCGATAAATGGTGATTTTATCAGTTCAAGTCTGTCTGCTGAATACAAAGCAGCAAGTATATGTCCTGCCTGATGGGATGTTTTATGCAAAGGAATGTCATTCGCTGATGATATTGCTGTTGCAACAGATTCTCCCGCAAGGAAACAAGGCATATAGGAGCCTTCTGCATTTCTTGGCTTTACAGATACACCAACAGCTTTTATTTCACCGGTAAAATCTTTAAACAATTCTTTAAAAAGTTCAGGAAGTTGCTTTGTGTGATGGAAAAGAGCATCACTTTGTCTTAAACCTAACTCCCCTTGTTTTACCGGAAGAAGTTTTTTGCTCTGGATAACAGAATTATCCTCTGAATTATACAAAGCGAGGGATGTTGTATAATTGCTTGTATCAATGCCTAAATAATACATTACTTATTATTCTCCGAATCTCTTGAAAAAGCACCAAGAATTCCGTTTACAAATGAAACATCGGAATCATATGTATAATCTTTTGCAATAATTACAGCTTCACTTATAGCAGCATTAACAGGCATTTCTGTATAAAGTGCTTCATACATAGCGAGAGAAAGAATAGCAATATTCACCTTAGGAATTCTTTCATACTGACGCTTTTCGCTGTATTTCGATATTTTTTCTTTTATTTCAGGAAATTTTTCTATTGTTCCCTTAAACATAGAAATAACATCTTCATTGATTAAAAATTCTTCATTTTCTTTTGCAACTTCGATTATTTCATCGGGAGTATCATCTCTGAAAAGGCTTTCGAAAATAAGGATAAAAGCCTGTTCTCTAACTTCATGTCTTGTCATTTTTACACATCCTTAATATACACAGCAAGGCAAGCACAGTTTCTGTGCCTGCCGTATGCATAAATTATTCAGTTTTTTCTTCAGCTTTATCAAAGGCAATATCAGTAAATACAACTGAAACCTTTGAAACTCTGATTCCTGTCATAGACTGGATATCGTTCTTTATACGTTCCTGAAGTTTTTCTCCTACTGAAGAAACCTTACAACCATATTTAGCGATAACCATTATCTCAATTTCGATTGAATCAGAAAGATTCTTGATTTTGATATTTTTGAGTTCTTTCTTCTTAAAGATAACTCCGCCCATATTATCGGTAACAGGAACAAGACCTTCGATTCCTTCAGTTTCGTTGACTGCAAGATTTACTATAGTAAGAATAACGTCTTCTGAAACTTTAAGTGTTCCCTGCTGCATTTTTTTGATATCGTCCATATTAAAACTCCTTTATCAAAATAGGATATATGTATATTATACCACTAAATTTGAAAAGGTACAACTATTTTACTTCAAAAATTGTAATATTTTCTGCAGGAACTGAAATTTCACCCAAAAGTATATTTTTTATCTGTGCCGCTTCCGCACTTTCAAGCCCATCGGACTTGACAACGATGCTCGCGCTTTCACCATCAAGGTATACTACACAATCTTCAAAACCTTGTGCTTTTATAAGACTTTCAACGACAGATTCGCTTTCTACAAGTTTCGAAGTTTCAACTGCGTCAAGTTTCATCGTCGCAATTTCTTCTTCGGTAAGATCTCCGCCGCTAAGCATTGTCTGCAAAGTCATCGCCGCTTCATCTCTTTTCTGGGTTCTTTCAATTCTTGCTTTAGCAAAATAATTTTCACTATCTGAAGAATCTACAAATTCTGCATCTCCGTAATTCGCTACTTCGTTTGCGTCGGTCGGATTTATTGTTGAAATACCAAATCCTGTTTCAGATGAAAGATAGTTGAGATAAACCGCTATTCCGAGAACAAGGCTGAGTGATGCGATTATAATGTGTTTTTTACCAAGGATAATTGCTGGTTTTTTCATAAAATCATCTCCTATTTAAGTTTTGTTACATATATATTTTTAGTCGGTATTCCAAGAACTGTGGATACTGTTCTGTAAACCGATTCGCAGACCTTATCGCTGTCACCTCCGTCACATACTACTACAACTCCGCTTATCTGCGGATTATTCACTTTGCTTATAAGCGCCTCCTTTTCACCGTTTTTTTCTATCAAAACAAATTCATTCTGCATCTGTGAATTGAATTTATCAGATTTACTTGCTTTTATTTCTTCGGCAAAAATATATTCTTCCGTTCCTGAAAAAGTAATCATCACTTCTACTCTGCCTACTCCATCTATTTTTTCGAGCATTCCTTCTACTTCTTCCTGCAATTCGTTTTTATAGGATGAAATATCTATGTAACCATTTTTTTCTCCCGCAGGTTTTTCAAACGGAAAAAAATCCGAAACAAGAATTATCATCATTCCCGCAATTCCTGATATAAACGCGATTTTAAGGAGTTTTTCCTTTCCTATTCTTTCTTTAAGAAAATCAATATATTTTTGCATAAAATCATTGTCCTCTTATTATTTCTGTTTCTTCTCCGAGAATTTTTCTTATTTCTGAGTATATTTCTTCATCCATTTCTGAATTTTCCGTATAAAATATAACTTTACTAATAGATATGCTGTTGTTGTCCGAAATATTAACACTTACTGAAATTTCTTCTGTGTATAAATTCTTATTGAGAAGTTCATTCTGTAAACCTTTTTCTATATTTTCTTCTATCTGTTTTATAATTTCATCATCATATCGTTCTTTTTCAATCGAAATATCAGCCGATACCATATCTATTTCAGGAAAATCGAGAATTATATCTCCTTTTATTACAGGGGTTGCAACAGAAATCACAAAAACAAACGAAAATATAACCCTGAGTTGTTTTTCAAACTTTTTTTCAGGACAAATCATATCAACAAATGATATAGCAAGAGAAACAAAACAAGCAAGTCCTATAACAGAAGAAAAGGCCGACATATTTATTTCACACTCCTATATTGAAAGCAACCATCATAACGATTGTTGTTGATATAATAAACATCATAGCAAAACATATCATAACCGAAAGGCAGACAGACATCGTATTATATGCGGTTTTAAGAAAAGAAGAAATGGGCTTTACAGAAAAAATATCCGCAAAAATCTCACCTATATAGATACATAATGTAGTTGAAAAAACTGACATTATCGGTGGGATGACTATGAGAAAAACTGCAATTACTCCGAAAGTTCCCGTTGCATTACGCAGAATACCTATGCTTCCTTTTACCGTTGAATATGCGTCAGATACTGCATTACCTACAACAGGAACAAGATTTGATACAACAAATTTACCTGTTCGCAGCGAAACGCTGTCCGTTGCTGTTCCGACAAGACTCTGAACAGTGATAAGTCCTGAAAAAATAGTTAAAGAAAGCCCCATTATTATTTTGACTGCTTTGGATATACCTTTTATTATTCCTGAAAGTGAAACAGAAGGATTTATAGCCTCTACAATTCCTGCTGACAGGCAAAGACTTAAAAGTGGCATTATTACTTCAGAGGAAAGGGTGACAAACATTTCTGCTGCAAAAACAACTATGAGTTGATATGCTGTTGCGGTTGTAACCCCTCCGCCGGTTGCGACAATCCCTGAAAATACCGGGATATAAGACATCATAAAAACTCCGCTGTCTTCTATGGTCTGTGTCGCCTTGTAGAGATTATCTTTTATGTAATATATAATCGCTCCTATGCAAGCAATGACGCACAACATATTATACACTCTTGTCATTCCGCTTTTCTTTGAAATATCACATATTCCTTCCGAAAATGTCGATAATACAGTAACAATTAAAATTGTAACAAGCATTTTAAATGGTTTTGAAAGAGAACTTTTGAAATTCTCCAACATATATTCAAATACCATCTGAGGAGTTATATTCATAATACCTTCTGTTTCTGAAACAGAAATATCATTTTCACAGATAAAATCTCCTGCATCGCCTGAAATACGGATGTTATTTATCTCAGACGATTTTTCTTCAGCATAGCCATCGGTTGCATAAACTTTTACAGAAGAAAAGCTAAAAAATAAAATAAGAATAATAATCCAAATAAATTTTTTCATCATTTCACCGCCTTAATATGCAGAAAGATCGGTTATAATTTCAATTATTGACTTTGTAAGGGGTAAAGAAACTATTATAAGTGCTATTTTGCCTGATAATTCTGCAATAACAGAAATAGCACCCTGGCCATTGTCTTTGCAGATTTCAGAAGATAATTCTGTAATGTAACATATACCGACGGACTTGAAAAGTATGATTATAAAATCATTGCTGAGCCCTGACCTTGTAAATAGTTCCTCAATAAGATCTGAAATCGGAGAAAGTGTCAGAAAAACAAATCCCGAAACAACAACTATAACAGAAATGGCGATATATAGGGAAAACTCCTTATTGTAACGGTCTGACACTTTACATAGTATTGTTGCGAAAATACAAAGACAAAGTATACTGAAAATCCACTCTGTCATAAGCCGAACACACTTTTCACGGTTTCGAAGAGAGTTCCTATTTCATCTATGATCATCATAAGAACGATAACAAGACCTGCAAGCGTTGTCATCATCGCCTGCTCTTCTCTTTCAGCACGTTTCAATATAAGATTTAAAACCGAAACTATTATCCCTATTCCCGCTATTTTAAAAATTAAATCTATATCCATTATATCCTCCGCTATACAAGCATTATAGATACAAATGCTCCTGAAAGAACACCAAGCATTTTTATAAGTTTTGATTTTTCTGAATACTCTTTTTCCACATCTGAAAGTATCTTCTTTATCTCTGCATCAAAAAGCATAAGTGAAGAAATCTGTCCTTCTGTATCTGTTGTACCAAGTGTTTTTCCTATTTCGGAATAAATATTTCTTTCATTATTTTTTATAGGAACATTCCATTTTTTTACCGATTCATTCCATAATTCAGAAAATGGAATGCCATTCACATCTGAAAATGAAACAAATGTCATTTCATAAAGTGAATCATCTTTTTTTATTTCATCACAAAGCTCGAAAACATTATAAGAACGATATTTTATAAGTGTCG
>JAFXHL010000038.1 GCA_017536405.1 Oscillospiraceae bacterium | reverse complement strand
TAAACGCATCTCCTTTTGTTTGTTTTATATGAAAAGTAAGTTTTTTCATACTTATTATACATTACACACTTTCGCTTGTCAAGAGGTAAAATAATTTTTTTATGATAAAACAAAAAGATTATGTCTTTTTACAAGGAAGTTTCCCGAAGTCGTACATAGGGTACTACGAGGGGAACTGACACAGTAAAAAGCACAATATTTTTGTTTTATTACCCGACAAAGAAAAACCCGAAGAGTATAATACTCTTCGGGTTTGAGTTATTATTCTGTATCTGTATTTCCGATTGAAAGAATTACATCAGAAACAAGGTTTGAAGGAAGTCTTTCATATCTTACAAATTCGAATGTGAAAGAGCCCTTGCCTCTTGTAATCTGGCGAAGTTTTGTTGTGAAGTCATGCATTTCTCTTGCGGGAACTTCTGCTTCAACTTCTGTTATTCCTGTTGCAACAGGGTTCATTCCGAGAACTCTTCCGCGACGCTTGTTAAGGTCACCCATAATGTCGCCTGTGTTATCATCGGGTGCTGTTACACGAAGAGTGCCTATTGGTTCAAGGATAACGGGTTCAGCCTGTTTAAGACCTTCCTTATAAGCGATTGAAGCAGCAATCTTGAATGCCATTTCAGAACTGTCTACTGCGTGGTAAGAACCGTCAACGAGAATTGCTTTAAGACCAACAACGGGGCATCCTGCGAGAACGCCTTTCTTTACGCAATCCTGAAGTCCCTTTTCAACTGCGGGGAAGAAGTTCTTAGGAACAGCACCACCGAAGATTTTTTCTTCGAATACAAGTGTATCTGAAACGCAGGGTTCGAATTCAATCCAAACATCACCGAACTGTCCGTGTCCGCCTGACTGTTTCTTATGTCTGCCCTGAACTTTAACCTTCTTTGTGATTGTTTCCTTATATGCAACCTTAGGAACTGTAAGTTCAACATCAACTCCAAACTTGTTCTTGAGTTTTGCAACAGCAACTTCAAGATGCTGTTCACCAAGACCTGAAAGAATCATTTCGATTGTAACGGGGTCCTGAGTATATGTAAGAGTCATATCTTCTTCGGTGAGCTTCTGCATACCTGAGCTGATCTTGCTTTCATCGCCCTGTGCCTTAGCCTTGACAGCCATTGAATAACAAGGCTTCGGGAAGATTGTTTCTTCAATAGAAATAACTCTTGATGAATCGCAGAGAGTATCTGATGTTCCTGCCATAAGTTTTGTTGCAACAACGATATCACCTGCTTCTGCTGCTGAAACTTCTTCCTGTTTCTTTCCGCAGAGAGCATAGAGTTTACCTATCTTTTCAACCTGACCTGTTGTCGCGTTGATAACTTCAGAGTTAGCCTTAAGAACGCCTGCTCTTACCTTTATGTAAGACATCTTTCCAACGAACGGGTCAACAACTGTCTTATATACAAATGCTGCGAGAGGAGCATTTACATCGAGAGGAATTTCGAGAATATCGCCACTCTTGTCTGTTGCCATGCACATATCCTTTTCCGATGCGAAAGGAACGAGAAGTGAGAATTCTTTAAGAAGCATATCAACACCTGCGAGTGTTGTTGATGAACAACATACAACGGGAGTTATTTTGCCTTCGTTCATTGCCTTATGGATACCGTCAACAAGTTCTTTCTGTGTGAATTGTTCGCCTGAGAAGAACTTTTCAAACAATTCTTCATCTGTTTCGGCAACGGCTTCAGAAATAGCGTTTATAAGACCATCAAGACGATAATCGATCTTATCTGAAAGTTCGTCAGTAGGCATAGGAATTTCGTTTGCATTTCCCTTTTCGTCATACTGATAAGCCTTCATTTCAATAAGGTTTACATAAGCAATAATCTGTGAATTCTTGATAACAGGAACAACAACAGGGCATACAGAAGGGCCGAAAACTGTCTTGAGTTCTGTAAGAACATTGTAGAAGTTTGCGTTTTCATCGTCAATCTTTGTAATAACGAACATTGATGATTTCTTTTCAGCAAGTGTTCTTGCATAAGCCTTTTCTGTTCCGACTTTAACGCCTGACTTTGCAGAAACTGTGATAAGGGTTGTTCCACAAGCCTTTATGCTTTCACATACTCCGTTTTCGAAATCGAAAAGACCGGGAGTATCCATAATATTGAACTTGATATTATCATATTCAAATGTAGCGAGCTTTGATGAGAGAGTAGTCTGTCTTTTAACTTCTTCGGGGTCGAAATCACAAACTGTATTGCCATCGGCAACCTTTCCGAGTCTGTCTGTTGCCTTTGCCTTGAAAAGAAGAGCCTCAGCAAGTGATGTCTTGCCCGAACCTGCATGGCCTGCAATGGCAATATTTTTGATGTTTTCAGAACTATACTGTTTCATTTGAGTAACACTCCAGACATTATGAATTTTTAGCTTTCACTATTTTATTATTATACTATTACAATTATGTTTATTCAATAGAAATGGGGTATTTTCTATAAAATACCCCATAATTGTTATTAAATTTTATGCAAATTAAACAATACCGTCTTCTTCCATAAGTTCGACAACACCTTCAAACTTTTCATCGCAAGCGCCAAAATTTTCATAATTTTCTCTTGCTTCGATAAGTGTAAGTCCGCCGTTGGCTTCTGAAACTTCGTTGTCGTCTGATGTGTCATCCTCCCAGAAACAAACGGGACAGATTTCGTAGGTGTGGTTGTATGGTTCTTCGTCTAAAGTGTAATTTCTACAGCAAGGGCACT
>JAFXHL010000037.1 GCA_017536405.1 Oscillospiraceae bacterium | reverse complement strand
GGGGGCAAAATATTCTGTCGGTTTATCGGGATTTATCATAATTTCTTTTTCATCGCCTACTCTTACATCAAGGTTATTGCTGTAAACATCATCGCAGAGCTTTATTGTCTGACCGTCATAATAGATTTCATAAACGGGGCAGGCAAGCATATGCCCGTCATTCACTGTTTCACGAAGTTCAACGCATTTTGCCATAATCATATATGAACATCGTTTTTTTCTTCCGAAATATTTCGATATAGCAACAATAACGAGAACAATTCCGACAATGAGGAAAAGTGACATTAAAATATAAGGCATATTTTTATCAAGGAATGAGATAGTATTTTCCGCACCGAAATAAAGAATAAGTGTTGCGATTATACATATCAGTCCCACAACGGGAAAAACAAATGTTATCGGATTTACTTTCTTGTTCTTTATTCCGCTGATAATACCCGCTATTCCGAAAACAAGGAAATACTGTCCCAAAACGGCGGGAACAAGCCCTCCTCTTCCCGTTTTTCCAAAGAAAATCATAACAGCGATAGAAGCTATAAACCATATTACAAGTATAACGGATATTATAATATCCATAGGGGAATATTTTTTGTCGTTCATATATGTCACCTCGTTATTTCTTCACAAAAATACAGTTATTTCTCCTACCATCCCATTTCTGTCAGAAATTCGGGTTTTTCTGCATCGGTATATTTCTTGGGATTGCAGGTTTCGATTATCTTATCGCCACAGCAGATGATATAATATGGGTCGCCTTTTTTCGCGGACTTATATTCCGATTCTGTAACAGAAATTTTCTGGTCTTCGATTATCAGATAATAACTCCAGCCTCCTCTTCGGCTGTAATCACAATCCGTTTCTGTAATAACGCTTGTTCTGAGGACAGGCTCGTTTGAGAGAGCAGGTATCAGTTCTATTGTTGTTTTGACAATCATAACAGGAACAATAATAAAAGCCATACCTATTATTAAAATCAGTTTCGATTCGGATTTTCCGATATATGCTTTCTGAAACAAAACGCCCAGAAAAGCTATTGTGGTAACTATAAAGGCAACCAGATAGTTCTTGCGTATTGTTGACAGAATATACAGTTCTTTCGCGCTTTCAAGAAAACTGCTGTCGATAGTTGTTGATGTCATATCATAAGACATAACTTCTGCTATTATGACAGCGAGTAAAAATGCAATATCGAGAATTAAAAGTACAATAGACAGTATTTTTTGAATTTTCGGACTCATATCTAACTCCTGTTGATTATTTTTTTATAAGAAGGACTACCGTTTCAATATGTTTCGTCATCGGGAACATATCAACGGGCTGGATTTTTGTTATTCTGTAATCCTTTGAAAGATAAGAAAGGTCTCTTGCGAGAGTTTCGGGATTACAGGAGATATAGACGATTTTTTCGGGCGCTACATTACAAAGCGCATTCAAAAATCTTCTGTCAGCACCTGCTCTTGCGGGGTCCATAAAAACAACATCAATTTTAACACCGCTGTTTTCGATTTTCTGCATTATCTCGCCTGAGTCACCGCAGAAAAATTCCGCATTCTGAATGCTATTGAGTTCTGCATTGATATTGGCATCACGAACGGCAGAGGCATTCTGTTCTATGCCTATAAGGCGCTTTATTTTATCCGATGCACAGATACCGATTGTTCCTATTCCGCAGTAAGCATCGACAACTGTTTCTGTGCCTTTAAGGGACGCGAATTCAATGGCTTTTGAATAGAGAATTTCTGTTCCCACAGGGTTTATCTGATAGAACGACTGCGGAGAAATCCTGAAAGTTTTATTGCAGAGAATATCTGTTATGTATCCTTCGCCGAAAAGGATTTTTTCTTTATTGCCGAATGTCAGAGGAATGCCATTCGGGTTGATATTAAGAACAATAGTCTTTATCTCGGGATGTGCTTTTCTTATTCTCGAAACAAAATCCTCGCTCTGAGGAAATCTGTCTGATGTTGAGATAAGAGTAAGCATAACCTCGCCTGTTGCGAATGCATAGCGAAGCGATACACTCTTTAAAAAGCCCTTGCCCTTATGATCGCATACAGGGATTGAAAGACGCTTACAGAGTCTTAAAACCGTTCCTGTGATTTTGTGAAGAAGTTCGTCTTCGATCAAACATTCCTTAGCGGGAATAACGGTGTTTCTTGTCGACTGAAAAATGCCTGTATAAGCCCTTTTCGTTCTTGTGTCAAAACGCATTACCGCCTGAACTTTATTGCGGTAATGATAGGGGTTTTCCATAGGGATTATTTTATTTACATGGTCAAACTTTCCTAAAAGCTCTCTTATGGTTTTCTGCTTCAATGCAAGCTGTGACTCATAGTCAAGATTCATAAGCTGACAACCACTGCATTTTTTATAGATTTCGCATTTTATTTCGTTTTTGTTTTCCATAAATTCTCCTGAATATATTTTCAACAAGTAACTTGCCACGTTATAAAAATGAAACGTGGCAAGGGTTGATATTTTTGTTTTATTCTCCTACAAATTCTCTTATGAGTGAATCGCTCGGCACATTCACTCTGTCAACAGCCTCTAATTCATCAAGGAAAGAAAGAATGATATCATAATCGAAATCACCGAGCATTTCTTCCTTCATGCGTTTAAGGTCATCATAAACCGCCCATCTGTAAATTGCAGGTTCAAACGGGATGAATGTGTCGATATCGAAATCGGCAAGTTTCTTATAGGGCATAATATATGTTTCTTCGCCCCTTGAAACACTCTTGAACATATCAAAGGTTTCTCTCATATCTCTTCCGCGATAGAGTTTATCTCTTCCGAGTCTTCGGAGAAGTCTTATAAGGCGGGGATGAAGTCTGTCATTCTGTGAGTTTTCTATTCTTGTTCTTACGCTGACATAGATGCATGTTGCGTAATTCTTGCTTTCTCCCGTTACTTCGGGGTTTAAGGCATGGATACCTTCAAGAATTATAACATCGCCCTTTTTGCGTTCTATGTGTATACTTCCGTCCCTGTTCCTTGTCTTGAAATTGAATATCGGAGAATCAATGGGAGTTCCGTCATTCAGCATATCAAGATGTTTCTGTAAAAGGGGGATATCGAGTCTGTAAGGTGATTCAAGGTCAACGGTTCCGTCGGGATTTCTGGGGAATTCAACTCCGCAGTTATCGGGAAGGAAATAGTTATCCATTGATATTGTATAAGCACCGCATCCGTTTTCTCTGAGGATTTTTTCAACTCTTCCCGCAGATGTTGTCTTTCCCGAGCCTGAGGGACCTGAAACAAGAACTATCGGCTTTTCTGATGAATTGTCGAGAATTCTTTTTGCGGCGTTTTCTATTTCTTTTTTGTATCTTTCTTCGCTTTCACGGATGAATTCTTCTTTGTCGGCAATTATGCCTGAATTGATGTCTGCAATTTTAACGATATTGATAATAATCCACTCCTTAAAATATGATAGAGCTTCGCTATCTATCATTATATCACAACTATTACAATAATGCTACCCTTGAACTTGTATAAAACCTATGGTAGAATATTATACAGAATAACAAACGGAGCATTGTTTATGAGGATTTTTGAAAAAGACGGCATAACTTTTATAATGGAAAAGAAAAAGGTTAAAAGGCTTTCTCTTACTCTGAAAAAAGACGGCAATTTTGTTTCTGTTCCTTTAAGTGTTTCATACGCAGAGGCGGAAAAATTCGTTTCGGAGAAAACAAAGTGGGTTAAAAAGCATCGTGAAACCATTCCTATAAAAAAAGAAGAAAAATATCTTTCGGGGGATGAGGTTTTTATCCTGGGCGAAAAACTCATCCTGGAAATTTTCTTTTCAGAGAAAAAGAAAAAAGCAGAAATTATCAACGGAAGGATTTTTCTCTATGTAAAAAATCCCGAGGACTATGATGAGAGGAAAAAGGCGTTTTCTGATTTCTGCAAGGATATTCTTATGAAAGAAGTTCCCGCTATTTTAAGGGAACACGAAGAAAAAACGGGGCTTTCCTCTTCGGGTGTAAGATACAGAACAATGAAATCCCGCTGGGGAAGCTGTAATGTAGTGACAAAAGAAATCTGTCTTAACACAGCCCTTGCTACGCACCCTATTGAATGTCTTTCTTATGTTATAATGCATGAAATAATCCATATCGCAGAACCCTCTCACAATGCGCGTTTCAAAGCGCTTATGACGCACTATATGCCCGACTGGAAAGAGAGAAAAGCAATTCTCAATAAATAAAAACCTGCGTTATAAAGGGCGGTAGCCATAAAAAAGCAACTCCGGAGAAGAAAACGTCTTCTCCGGAGTTTATTTTATAACACTCAAATACTTAATGTTCTGTTAAATACCACATTGAATATACTTATTAACAAAGCCAAACAAACTAAACCAAAACACACTCCGCCTATTATCAGCAATTTTTTAGATAATTGTGGCTTTGATTTACGCAACACTAACCCTGCAATCGGCAGTACGATAGCACCGACAATAGCGACAATAATAGGGAGTGTATATATTAATTGAACTATAAAAAGAACAACCCAATGCCCATCCATACAACAACATCCTCCTTCGTCAACTTCAAGTTTATCTGTAGGTTGATTATAGCATTGTTGATATAAAAAGTCAACATCATAAACTACGCAAAGCCACTTCTGACATCAACATCAGAAGTGGCTTTTAATACTTCTATACGACTATCGCACTAAAACGCAGGTTTTATTCCTTTACAGATATTTCGAGATATGCTTTTTCATCGGGATATTCTGATGTAAAAGCGTTTATCGGACAATAGATATAAACATATTTTCCTTCGGCGATTTCAATCTCTCCGTCGCCTTTAAGCACAGGGTCTGAGGCTTGTGAAATATATCTTAATCCGTCTTTGAACTCTTCGTCGAAAATATAAACTTCCCATTCTTCAGAAGAAGCTTTTGCCGAAAAAGAATATGTTCCGCTTTTTTCGGTAATAAGCTCATAATACATAGAGCCGAAACATTCTTCTGCGGTAATCTTTATGATTTCAGGCTCTTTCTGTGAAGTTTCAGAAAAGGTTGTCTGTTCTGTTTCTTTTACATCTGATGAATATCTTCCACTGCAAGCCGATAAGGAAAACACCATACCCATTACTGCTATAAATAAAATTATCTTTTTCATCGTTTATCCCCTAATCCTTCATAATAAAAACGCTTATCGGATAGCAGTTTGTTCTGTTTGTGAATTCGCTTACTATAACCGTATACTTTAAAGAGTCGATAGTTTTAAGATATTCCAAAACGCTGTCTTTTTCTTTAAAACCTGTTTCTCTTCCGTAATAAATCGCTATGTTCATTCCACCGCCGTTTTTAAGAAGCGAAAGACCTTTTTCTATTGCCTCTATACTACTTTTCGCCTCGGTATGAATATTATGGTCGCCTTTGGGTAACCACCCTAAATTAAAGACAATACAGTCAACCTGTTCTTTGACATACTTATCCATATCGGAATGAGAGGCGAGTATTACCTCGGCATTTTTATAGCCTTTTTCAGAAAGGCGTTTTTCTGTGCTTTCTATTGCCTCTTTCTGAATATCAAAGGCATAGACCTTTCCCTTTTCTCCTACCTTTGAACATAAGAATTCTGTATCATATCCCCTGCCCGCAGTCGCGTCTATACAGACGGCGCCTTCTTTTGCATAGTGCGAAAGAAAATCGTGTGACAAGGCTATTGTATTGAGTTCGCTCATAAAATCACCCGATTAAAATATACCACAGTTTTTCGGATTTGTAAAACCCTATTGACAAAAAGACCAATAAACCCTTTGTTTAAGACAGGATTTTTTAATATTCCGTAAAATAAGGTTACAAGAAAGTTACAAATGGTTTCAATTATATTACAATAAGCCAAAAACTATTGAAGAAAACGAGATATTCTGCTATACTGTTGAATGGAGAATAAGATATTATTTTAAAATGGATTTTCAGGGGTTTTCCCTGATACACATCATCGGTCAAACTTTAATTACGGAGTGTTTTTTATGGAAGAAAAACTTAACCTTTGTCTTGGATGTCTTGAAGAAAAGCACGGTGAGGGTCCCTGTATCTTTTGCGGATACTCTGACGAAACTCCTCATCTTCCTTCATATCTTTCACCGGGAACAACTTTAAACGACAGATACCTTGTCGGAAGACTCCTTCGCTATAACGGCGAAAGTGCGACTTATCTCGCATATGACGCTGTTATGAGAAAGAAAATCTGGATAAAGGAATATATGCCTGATACTCTCTGCGCAAGAGTAAGAGGGTCTTCTCTTATAAGCGTAAATCAGCAGAATCTTGCTCCGTATAAAACATTTATGTCGGAATTTACCGAACTCAATAAACTCCTCTCAAAGATGAGAACTTTAAGCCATGTAAATCCCGCGCTTGAACTTTTCGCAGAAAACAACACTACCTATGTTACATTCGATGTAATCGAGGGCGTTACACTCAAAGAATACTTACAGGAAAACGCAGGCGAACTCAGCTGGGATGAAGTAAAATCACTCTTCCCTCCTATATTCACAACAATAAGCCTTGTCCATAATGCAGGCATTGTCCACAGAGGAATTTCGCCCGATACAATCTGGATTACAGATGAGGGAGAACTCAAAATCTCTGATTTTTGTATTACCGCTTCAAGAACAAACAATACAGAACTCGCACCTGAACTTTTCGCAGGATATGCAGCGCCCGAACAGTATGCTTCGAGCAACTGGCAGGGCACCTGGACAGACGTTTACGGAATATGCGCCGTTCTTTACCGCATACTCACAGGTTGTATGCCGACAGAAGCGGTAAGCCGTGTCGGAAACGATAATTTATGCGAACCCTCATCGGTAAACAACAATATCCCCGCTAACGTTTCAAAGGTTATTATGGGCGGTCTTATGCTTTCTGGCGATATGAGAATCCAGACAGTAACAGAGCTTGTTACAAAACTTTTCGAACAGCCTGAATACCTTACCCCATCAGCAGGAAGAACAGCAACTATCGCTATTCCTCGTCAGTCGATGTCACCTTCTGTTCAGAAAAAGGCAAACGGAAATAATCATCCCAACAAGAAGAAAACAGGCAAGAAGAAAAAGAAAAAAGCAAGCAATATGAGAATTCCGATAATCGTTTTCGTTGTAACAGTCGGCATTCTTCTCGCGCTCGCACTTGGTCTTATGGGTTGGGTTGATAATACAGCGCCCGATGTTTCATATACAACGCCTTATTATTCAACACTTTCGACAGACCCCGTTCCTGTTACTACAATAGAAACAACAATGGGCTTTG
Organism: Oscillospiraceae bacterium; assembly: GCA_017536405.1. Taxonomy (GTDB): domain Bacteria; phylum Bacillota; class Clostridia; order Oscillospirales; family Ruminococcaceae; genus RGIG4131. The sequence continues at coordinate 18,750 of JAFXHL010000037.1, read as the reverse complement.
TTCAGACCTATGAAATGTCTGAATTTGTAGGAAAGAACTTTGAACTTATAAAGAACTCCCCGACATATCAGGGCTGGCTTACATTCATTCCTACTTATGTTTATGATGATGAACACGAAAAGGATATCATCATCGAACAGTCTATTCCCGCAAAGGAAACTGTTTATGCAGGAACATCAATCCAGCTTAAGATAAGCCTCGGGCCCTCAAAGGTTGAAATTCCTGACCATTTCGGTCTTACAGAAAAGGATTATATCGAAATTCTTGACAAGGCAGGAATCAAATACGAAATCATAAAACAGCCCGATATCGGATTTATGACAGGCTATGTTATAAAGACAGAACACGATACTCCCGAAACAACTATCGATGTTGAAAAGGGCGAAATCTTAAAAGTTTTCATCTGTGACAACGGCGATGCCGAAGGACTTACTACTGATATTCCTATATCGGATGACGGGCTTGATCAGTTCGGAACAGGCTGGTAAATCCTAAAAAAGACTTGCATTTATAATTTATATGTGATATAATATCAAAGCGGAAACGCTTTGATATTATGGAAAGATGGCTGAGTGGTCTAAAGCGCACGACTGGAACTCGTGTATGCGTTAATAGCGCATCGAGGGTTCAAATCCCTCTCTTTCCGCCAAAAAATAAAGTGCCCTTCTGGGTGCTTTATTTTTTTGTATTTAAGGGATTTGAAGGGGCGAGGTAGTGAATGACAGTCCGGTGGACTGTCAGAGCCGAGCCTGACCGAGCCCGCAGGCGAGAACAAATCCCTCTCTTTCCGCCAAAAAATAGACTGTCCTTCTGGGCGGTCTATTTTTTTGTATTTAAGGGATTTGAATGGCGAGGTAGGCGGTGAGCCACCGCAGGCAGATTGACCACGGAGCCTGTGGAGACAGATAAGCGACTATATTTCTATTCTTTCGTTACCGAGCGACAGAGCCGTTTTAAAAAGCCAAGCCCGAAACGATATGTCCCGTGCGGTCACGCACACGCAGGCGAGAACAAATCCCTCTCTTTCCGCCAAAAAATAGACTGTCCTTCTGGGCGGTCTATTTTTTTGTATTTAAGGGATTTGAATGGCGAAAACAAAAAGGGTAGCAGATTTCTGCTACCCTTTAATCTTATCAAAGTATCTGGTCTAATGCACCGCTACTGAAATTTCCTGAATTTGCAGACTGTTCGATATAATCGATAACCTGCTTCTGCTTTGTGATATTCGCAAATTCATCGGCAAGGTCTGACTTTTCATACTGCATTAAAAGTTCAAATTCCTTTTCGAGTTTTTCAGTTATATCGTAAAGGATTTTGAGTGATGAAAGTTTCTTTGCAAGTTCGCCGATATCTCCGCTGTATTCTTTATCAAGTCCGCGGAGACGGAATATTTCAGAAAGGATTTCTTTTTCTTCGCAGGTCGCTATCACAGCATCTTCCTTTGCGATTACTCCCTTTATTTCAAACATAAGTTTGTTTCTTTCTGTAAGATAAGGGAGAAGCGCATCGAAACTTTCTTCTGTGAGTGCTTTTGTTGCGTTTTTATAGTCCTGCATTAAATCTATCGATTCGTCAATGAGATTACATAAGATGTTTTTTTCTTCGGCTGTCATTGCGGACTCCTTTTATTTATTTCTGTGAAGGTTTCTTTGAGTTCTCTGAAGAAAGGAATTATTTCCTTTATAATTTCGATGTCCTTTTTCATATTCGCCTCTACGAGTCTTTTATACATATAATCGTAAAGTGCGCCAAGGCTTTCTGAAATCTCATATTTTGTCTTTAAAGAACTATCAAGTGTAGAGATTATGTTCTGTGCCTTCATAATAGAGTTGTGCGCTTTGGGAAGGTCCTTATTCTCTATGAAATAAATCGCTTTGTTGAGTTCTGTTTCACCTTTTTCATAAAGAGCGATAAGAAGTTGAGCAGGAGTCATTGTACTGATGCTTTGCTGAACTATTTTCTGATAAGGATTATGCATCATTATAAACTACCTCCGAAAATTATGCTTGTGTAAACATTCCTGCTATCGAGTTATAGTTTGCAGTGTATGTTTCGAGAGTTGTGAAACGCTTCCAGTATCTGTTGAGGTCGCTCTGATAACGAGTTTTAAGGTCGTCAATCATTTCTTTGTAATTCTTGAGCTGGTCTGAGATACTGTTCTTTGTTGCGGTTGATGTTCCTTCTATACCCGCAAGAAGAGTGAACTTTCCATAACCCTTTGATTTTGATGTTGAAACTGCGCCGTCGAGAACCTTTTCAACCTTTGCTGCAAGGCCTGTTTCTGCATCTGTAAAGAATTCAGAAACCTTATCGGGATTTTCTTCAAGCGCCGCTCTCAATGCTTCTTCATCGAGTTCGAGTTTGCCGTTGTCGCGCCAGTTGTCAGATTCCTTTATGCCAAGGCTCTTGAGTGAGAAACCGTCGGCTGTTCTTACATTGAGCGCATTTCTCATTGAAGCAAGGAATGAGTCAAGGTCCTTATCCTGATAGAGAAGACCTGTCTTTGCTTTCTTGTTCCATTCTTCAATTTCCTTATCGGACATTTCTTCCTTCTGTTCTTCTGTGAGAGGGTCGAAATAACTGCCCTTTGATTTGGGCCTTGAAGTTGAAATTTCCTTGTTTATATCTTCGATGAGCTTGTTGTATTCGTCAACGAATTTAACGATTGCGTCAAATGCCTTTGAAGTATCTCTTGTAACATCTGTTGTAACGGCATTGTCTTCGCTTATAGCAGCCGCTTCAGCATCTGTGAGGTTGCCGAAATTGATTGTAACGCCGTTTACTTCGATTGAGTTTGTAGCGCTTGTAACGGTTGTTCCGTTTATTGTAGCAACAGCATTCTGACCTGCGATGGAAATTTCATTTGAAGAAACACCTGCGTATGTTGCGGGGTCTGAAAGGGTTGCATAATCTGTTCCGAAAACTTTTTCTGCAAATGCTGTATCTGATGATGTTACTGCTTCGTTTGCGATAATAACGCCGTTCTGAAGGTCAAGGCTTCCGACACCTGCGTTTTCAAGGGCTGATTTGATATCGCCCAAAGTTGTTGTATCGTCAATAGTGATATCAACCGAACCTACTGTGAAACTACCTTCTCCGAAAAATTTTGCTGCGTTTGTATCAGCTGTGATTTCGTTTGAAGAATTGCTTTCGTTGAAACCTAATGCTGTTATGAAATTATCGCTGTTTTCGTTTCCTGATGAAGCGATTGAAACTGTGCCGCCTGATTTTGTGGGAGCAAGGGAAATTTCTCCTGTTTCTTTATTGAGTGTGAATGTTGCTTCGCCCTTTACCTTTGATGAGGCAATGCCCTGATTAAGAGCCGCAACAAACTTTTCGGCTGCACTCTTCGCACCGTCTTTTGACATATCTTCGTCATCAACGAAATCATATATTTTTCCTGATGTGTCTGCTGTCGGAACGATAACTTCGGCTTCTGTGCCGTTTACTGTTATTTTATATGTCGCTGCCTTGAGCGAGTTGAAATCTGAGCTGTCAACGGGAGTTGCTGAAATTTTTCCTTCTTTGAATGAAGCAGATGAAACACCGCCTCCGCCTACTCCGAGACCGAATGCGGAAAGAAGGTTACCTGCTGTCTGCTTTATGCTTACAGTTGCGTTTGCACCTGTATCTGATGATGAAATAACGAATTTCTGTGAGAATTCATCGAATGACATCTTAGCGCCGACTTTAGCGTCGTTTACTGCGTTTACGATGTCGTTTATCTTTGCATCCTTGTTGAAAGAGAATGATTTTCCGTTGATTTCAAATGAGAAATTATCTCCTACAAGGGCAGTTTTAAGGTTAAGGTCTGAAAGTTTGTGTGTTCCTCTTATCTTGTTTGAAACGCCGTCGCCTTCGATACCTATTGCCTTTAAGGATTCTGTCTGTCTTGCGATTCTGTCGCTTGATGAAAGGTCGCTATAAGCATTCTTTGCTGCCTGAATAACGAACTTATGAGAAATACCATCGCCTGTTTCATAAGCGATGTTTCCGTTTGCATAAGAAAATCCTTCGCCGAAATTCTTTTCGATTTCAGCCATAAAGCTTTCCTTGCTGTTGAATGTTATATCCTTAGCGAGTCCGTCAAGGCTTACGCTTACTGAATATTCCTTGCTTCCGTCAAGGTTTTCAAGGTCAATAGCAGCGCCTGCTGTGAGCGCTGATGATGATGAGATTTCTGCCTTCTTTGCAAGCTGAGCGATGTTTGTCAGCGAAATACTGCCTGACTGTGATGAGTTTGAAGCAGTCGCTGTAATCTTCTTATGGCTTGTTGTTGCTGAATAATTCTTGAAGAGTGAGGGCAGTTTGATACAGTTTGATTTTGAAGCGATATCAAAGAAATTGTTCTGGAAATTTGTTATTTTGGTCATAAGACCTCTGTATGCTTCCTGTTTCCAGCTGAGTGTATCATATTTCTGCTGCTGTCTGTTAAGTCTTGACTTTGATGTTGAAGCCATAGCCTTAACGAGTGATTCTGTATCGAGGCCTGTTGCAAAGCCGCCCATTCTTAATCCCGAAAAGAGAGAAGAAGTTGAATTAGTTGAATCTGACATATTTTATCCTCCTCACTTAGTATTTTTCATTTTAAGAAGCTGTTCCATAACGTCCTTTGAAAGAACTTCTGCCGCAGCAACGTTCTGTTTTTCTGTGTTGAAAAGTTCTTCGCGGACAATTCTGACATCCTTGGGGGCTTCTATACCTATCTTTACTCTGTCCTTGCCGACATCGAGAACCTTTATAACGATATTATCGGCAATAACAATGCCTTCATCTGTTTTTCTTGTAACTACTAACATCAGTCATCCTCCCCTTCATTGAAAAGAGGATAGCGGATTTCATAATCTGCATCGAGAATGATCTGTGTCGCTGTCATCTTTGTTTTGTTTACAACAATCGGGCTTTTCATATTGACTGTTGTTTTCTTGAATTCTCCGCCTGGGATTGATGCTATAACAACGAGGCAGAGTTCGTCGCCGTCTTCATAAGAAATGATTTCACGGTCTTCTTCGTCAAGGTCAACATTATAATCGGATATGATATCAAACGGATTATAGATGATGAAACAAAGGGATTTCTTTTCAACCGACTGCAACCACATAGGGTAAACGCCTTCGCCTAAAGGGCTTAAAACTACAAACTGTCTTTCTTCTTCGAAAGCATATATTCCTCTGGGGAATGTTATAATGCTGTCTTTTGTTATTTCAGCTGTTCCTAAATCTCTTGTTTCAAGAGTAATAAGCTCTGTATTCATAATGTTTTACCTTTTCCTTTTAGAATAATGATTTATCCCCTGTCAGTCTTCTTTTCCGATAGGAATAACTATCGGGTCGCCTACATATTCAATCTTTACTTCGGGGAACTGTTCAACGGTTATATCAATGCTTCCGGGAGTGAATTCAAAGCCTACTGTATCGGGTTCGAATTTCATTCCGAGCTGTTCTGCTGAATAGTTGAGGTTAAGAGTTCCGTTATTCCATGACATATTGTTTTCTCTTACACTTGCAACCTTCTGCATAACTTCGTTTAAATTGCTGTTCTGATAGATTTCTTCAAGTTCACCTGTTTTAGAAACGAGTTCATTGTTCTGCGAAACGGGAGGTCTTGAAATTTTTGCAACCGCATTATAGGAAAGTTCGATTTTAGAATCGCTCGACTGTACAAAAACATCCGTGTTTCTGGAATTTTCCATCAATGCTCTCATCTCAGCGGGAGATTTTATAGGGTTCGCCGTTGCTGAGGGTGCTGCGGTTTTATCTATTGGTGATAATTGTGCGTGGTTTACCGATATATCGAGTTTTATCGGGATATTAGTGATTTCAAGTAATTGACCACTCATAAATCATTCTCCTTTCCTTAGTTAAATGAATTTATTTTAAGTTATTGTTTATTACATAAAGTCCCAGATGCTGTTGGGGATTACCTTTGAACTCATTGAAAGAACTGCGTTATATGAAGCGTCAAGCGAATTCCATTCGGTTATTGCTTTAGCGAGGTCTTCTTCCGACATTCCTTCTAAGTTGAGCTGTGCTTCTGAAAGGTTGTAGTTATATTCTTCAAATCTTGTGATATTATAATCAACCGTTTCCTGCTTAACGCCGAGCCCTGTGATTCCTGTGAGGATTGTTGACTGGTTTACATGAAGAGCATCAAGCATTGCGTTCATCTTGTCAACATTACATTCTTCTGCAGCGTCAGCCGCGTCATAAATCATCTGTATGAAGTTGTTTGAGAATGTATAGGAATTTCCGTTTGCGCTTTCATATACACTTTCTCCGCATCCTGTAAGTTCTGCACCGTTAAGCGAGATATCCATCGCTGTATCCGGGTCAACGTTTCCGTCGGCATCGTATTTTATGCCTATTCCTATATCGGAATAGATAGGTTTTGAATAAGGGAAATCCTTGGGGTTATCGAGTGAGTTTACATCCTGTCCGTTATAAAGAACGATTGTTCTGTCGCCATCCTTTGTTGTTGTGAAAGGAAGAACTCCCTCGCTGTTATTTGTTCCGCCGAACATTCTTCTGTCGGCATAGTCGCCGTTCATTGTCTTTATAAGGTCATCGGCGATTCCTCTGAGTTCGTGTGCTAAAATCTGTCTTTCTTCAACATTTGCAGAAGGGTCGTTACAAGCCATTTCAACCTTTGTAAGAACATTCTTGCAGACATCGTTGACATCTTCGCGGAGAACAGATTCAGCGGTTCTGAAAAACTGCTTTATCGAAGAAAGGTTTGACTGATAAGTTTCAACATCCGACATTGATTTTCTTACCGCAAGTGCTCTTGCTGCCGATATAGGATTTTCAGATGCTCTTGTGAATTTTCTCTGAGCTGATATTTTGTTCATAAGGTCTGTCATAGAACGAAGGTTATTACTGTAATTCCTGTTATACATTCTGTTGACAGTACTGTTGGTTACTCTTGATACCATTTCAATCTCTCCTTAAAGAATTATCTTCCGACAAGTCCCATTCCGTTGATGATTTTATCGAGTGCTTCATCAAGGGCTGTCATCATTCTTGCCGAGGCGTTATACCATTTCTGGAACTGCATCATATTTGCGCCTTCTTCGTCCATATTAACGCCCATAATAGAATCTCTCTGGTTTGAAAGGCTGAATGCCATTGAGTTATATGTGTCGTAAACGCTTGTTGTGTATGAAATATCCTGACCAAGTTTGTTTTCCCAGTATGAAACATACTTGTCGATTGTCATATCGCTCTGGTCAACTGTTGCGTTAGCGGCTGTTGTTCTTGAGAAATCAAGACCCTTGTCTATTACCGCTCTTATCTTGTTGAGGTATTCGTTGCTGAGTTCTTCACCCTCTGCAACTTCGCCGTCCGCATTCTTTGTTATGAGAAGAGCATCGTTTTTCCAATCGTCAGCAACCTTGATGTTTGCCGCTGTGATTTCACCGCCGTCTGTTGATGAGAACATATCCCCTGCTACGCAGGCGTCGTTGAAGGCTTCTGCCATTGTGTTTGCGAGGGCGTTTATCATTTCTCTGTAATAAGGAACGCCGTTGCTCATTCCGTCGAATTCGTTTCCGAGTTCTGATGCATATACTCCTCCGCCGTTATACATATCAAGATAGCCTCTCATAGCGCCTGATGCTATTCCTGATTCTGTGGGACGCATTTCGCTTCCGTCGTTGAAGAAGAATTTCATCGCGCAGTCCTTAGGGTCGATTCCGCCTTCGTCAACATCCTTGAGTGTGTCTGCTGTAACATCCTTGTTATCTTTATAGTATGCGATTTCGAGTGTTGCATAGTTTCTGTCACCCTGAACACAGAGGTGATTTGCGAATTCAACATCGAATGTTCCGTCGCTGTTTTCTGTGAGGTTTACGTTTCCGAATGTTGAAAGTTCGTCAACCAAGGCATTGAGCTGGTCTTTAAGTTCGTTAGGGCCGTATTCTGAATTTACTTTATATCCTGTGAACTGTGTGCTGTCAACGATGATGTCACCCGATGTAACATAAGCATCTTTGATCTGGTCGTTGAGTTCGTGGATCTGCTTGAAAATGCTGTTTACCTTGTCTGTGCTTGTTTCAGCATCAAGTCTTACCTGATCGTGAATCTTATCAATCTGTTCGTCATAGTTCTTTATAGCCTGACACATCTGCTTGCCGTATTCGAGTGTAACATTTGCAAGCTCTTTTCTGTCTGTGTTGTCTGTTCCGAACTGTGAAAGAATATCCTTGAACTTGTTGTATATTCCGTAGAAACCTGTTGTATCGAAAACATCGAGAACATTTTCGATATCTCTGAGATTTTCGTTTGCTATATTTGCAAGCGCTGTTCCTGAGTTAAGGTCACGATATCTTTTATCGAGAAGCTTATCTCTTATCTGTGTGATACCTGATGTTGCGGCACCCTGACCTGCAAGTGCGCGGCTTGTATTGAAATAAAGGCTGCTTGCGCTTACAGATATTGAAACCTGGTCTGCTCTTTGTCTTGAATAACCTAATGTATTTACATTTGCAATGTTGTTGCCTGTGATATCAAGTGATTTCTGTGCGGCATACATTGTCTGTTTCATTGATTCTATTCCCATGAATGAAGGTCTTAATGATGACATTCTGTTGTCCTCCTATACATCTTTATTAAGGGTGTTTACTTTTTCCGAACGGAGTTTGTTTCCTTCGTTATCGTATGAGCTGATAAATCCCCCTCCGCCTGAAACACCTTCGAGAACGGAAAGTCTTTTCGAGATTATCTCTCTTGCGTCGTCGTTTATTTCTTTTATGCGGAACACGAGTTTTCTGAGTTCTGTATATCCGCTGTTTAACTGTCCCTTATATTTTTCGGGACTGCTTTCTATTATTTCAGGAAATGATTTGTCTTTGCAGTCTTTAAGAATTTCAAATCTTTTCTTTTCATAAACGCCCGATTTCATAATAAGCGCCTGTTCTTTGCTGAGTGACTTATTGAGCGCTTCAACATCGTCTGTTGCAACAAGACGGAACTTCTCCGTTTCAAACGAAAGAAGTTCGCGGTAATGAGCGTTGTATTCATTTATGAATTCAACAAGCTGTTCATAATCAAGCATAATATTCTCCTTCGATAAGGGGTTGGATTAATTTTTTAAGCTTCAACTGAAAGCATAGCTCTTGCTATTGTTTCTGATGATACGTTGTATTTTCCTTCCTGTACCTGTGCTTTGAGCGCAGCGATTCTTTCCGCTGATGCAGGTGCGTTGGCACTCTTTACTATCGAAGCCTTGCTGCCTTCGATATTGTTCATAGCAGATGAAAGTTCGAGTTTATCTGTGTTTTTAACTTTTTTGATACCTTCGGCTTTTTTATCCGCAGGTGTGATTTTTGTTTCACCTATCGACTGATAAGCATTGATAGCATTTGTACATTTTCTGATATCCATAATTGTTCCTCCTTGAAATTATGTCAGCTTGAAAAAATTTCCCTTACTTTCTATATCGGCAGGGAATTGAATAACTTTACTATAAAAGAAAAAAATTTTTGTGTTTTTTGCTATTGTTCACAAAAAGTTTACAATTCAAAGCCATAAAAACCCCTGACAACCTGAATTTTCCTCTCAAAAAATAAGTAAGGGTATCCGAGTGACACACTCAGATACCCTTGATTTTATTAAAATTCAGGAATATTTTCTGCTAAACTTGTTATCTCTTCTTCCTCTTCTTCGAGGAGAATGAGTTTTAAGTTTTCATCATACTGTGGCTTTTCGCCGTCGGCATAATATCCATAGCCATAATATGCGTCTATCAGCTGACGGACCATCAGCTTTGAATATTCGCCTTCTTCAACATAACAAGCGAAAGCGATTTCGGGGTCGTCAGCGGGGTAATATCCGACAACGGCAGAGTTTACTATATCCTTTGATTTCTGCGGTGTACCTGTCTTGATGCAAGCGGGATAAGGCAGGTCTGTGAGTGTATAATCGGGATAAAGAGTATAATCAACGCCGTAGTATTTTTCAAAAGCCGCCGCCTGTTTCATACCCTCTTCTACATAATAGAATGTTTCGCTGTTTTTTATCGGCATCTGTGAAACGATAACAGGCTCTGTTCTGTAAAGTTCGTTTTCGAGGTTATAATCGTAAACCCCTTCTATTATATAGGGTTTATATCTTACACCCTCGTTTGCGATAGTCATCGCCTGAACAGCCATCTGTAAAGGAGTAACCGCTGTTTCCGACTGTCCTATAGCAGCCTGTAAAACCTGACCGGGAGTCCAGTCCATCTTATAATCGGCAAAAACATCGGGGGATGAAACCCAGCCTTTGTTTCCGCCTATTTCAAGACCTACATTCTCGCCGAGACCGTAATATGCGGCATATTCATCGATTTTATCAATACCTATCTGTCGTCCTGTATCATAGAAGAAAATATTGCAGGAAACCCTTAAAGCCTCTGTAACGGGGATTTTTCCGTGGTGACCGAGGCAGGTAGGCGCTATATCATTATAATAGGTATAAACCTGTGTGCAGTTTACTGTGTCTGTTCCCTCTATTATACCTTCATTCAGAACTGCTGTCGCGGTAACCGTCTTGAAAGTTGAACCGGGGCGGTAAAGACCATCTATCGCGCGGTTTACGAGAGGCTGATTTTCTCTTCCCAAAACCTCTGAATAGTTGTTTATATAGTCGTATATATCATAAGTCGGAGCATTAGCGATTGCTTTGACAGCGCCTGTTTTCGCATCGAGAACGACTATTGCGCCTGCATATGCATTCTTACCCTTTTCTTCGGTTGAATACATATTGAGCCATTTTATATGGTTTGCGAGAATATTCTGAACATCGCGCTGATAGTCGCTGTCAACTGTGAGTTTTACTGTATTTCCGGGAACGGCAGGAATAGTATCTGTAATTGAGATAACCTTTCCGCCTGAAATGAGGGTTGTTCTTGTTCCGTCACTCCCGCGGAGTTCGCTTTCCATAAACTTTTCAATTCCGCTTTTACCTAAAACGTCATTGAGTTTATAGCCTTCTTCTTTGAGCACTTCATATTCTTCTGCATAGATAGGGCCTACTGTTCCTATCGAGTGTGAAAGAATATCGCTCTGTGCATAGACTCTTACCGCTTCTTCGGCGATATCAACACCCTGAAGTTTATATGAGAGTTCTTTTATCTTTGAAACTGTAACAACAGGGACATCAACCGCAAATGTATAGCGGTTGCTTACAGAAAATCCTCGGAGAAGCATTTCATAGCGCACACCCGCTATGATTCTTTTTTCTTCCGTTGTGTATTCATCCGAAATTTCATAGCGTTCTATAAGGGCGTTTATACAGTCATCGGGCGTTGCATAGACATTGAGCCTTAAATGCTCATCATCAAGCATAACCTTTATATCCCTTTCTCTGTCGGGAAGATAGGTATAAGGGAGATTTTTTGAGATAGGTATGCTTTCAACCCTCTCTACATTATCTTCCATAAGGATTTTCGCTGTTTTAAGGATTATTTCATTCCCCTCTTGATAATCTTTGGGGAAGAAAGCGGCTTCTATTATGACATTGAAACCTGCTTTGTTCTTTACAATCTGGATTCCGTTTGTGTCGACGATTTCTCCTCTTGCCGCCTTGATAAGTTGCGTTCCCTTAGCGGCATATTTTGACTGTTCGAGGTAGGTTTCACCGTCAACTATCTGGATTTTCATCAGGCGGATTCCGCAAAGCGCCGTTGCAACAGCGATAAAGACGATGAGTATTATCATTCTCACTCTTTTATTCATCGGCGACATATGTGAAACCCTCCTTCTTTAAAAATTATTCTCTTACTATATCTTCTGACTGTTCAGCCATAAAGTGTTCTTTTCTGATACCGAAATAGTGATGTATCACCCTGAATAAAAACCACATAAGCGGAGAGACCGCAATAGTCAGCAACATAGGGATAAGGATGTTGAATAAAAAAATTCTTCCGTTTATATCGTTTCCCCATATAGCATAGTAGAAAAGGTAGTCAAGAAGCCCGAACACTACCGCCGTTGCGGCGTTTACTATAAGATAATTTACTGTATTGTGTCTTAAAACATATAAGAACAGAAGCGAAACAAACATACAGACAACTGTCAGCATAAAGCCGTTGAAACCAAAAAGTTTTCCACAGGCAACATCTGTTAAAAGCCCGCATAAAAGCCCGATAAAAGAGGCTGTAAGTTCGTTTTTCTCATAAATGGCAATGCATATCGCTATGGGAATATGAAACAGCGGAACAACTATATCAAACACCGTCATAAAAAGAAACGACGCAGCCATAACAAGAAGATACAAAAGCCATTTTATAATAAAATTACGGCGTTTTTCCTTTAATGTCTGCGGTCTATTCTTCTTCATAACTTTCTCCCTGTCCGTTGAACGAGGTTATGACAAAAACACTCTGAATTTCTTTTATATCGGCAATAGGCTTTATGATTGCGGTTTTTGAAAGACCGCTTTCTTCTATATAGATTTCCTCAACTGTTCCTATAATTCTGTCTTTCGGAAAAAGCCCGCTATTGCCCGATGTTACTATTATATCCCCTACTTCAAGGTCACTGTCCTTTTCGATATATTTCATCCGGCATATGCCCTCTGCGGCAAGTTCAGCGTCACATTCGACAATACCCGTTGTATTGTTTCTGATGCAGTATGCACCGACAGGGACTTCGGGCGAGAGGATTGTTGTCACCCTTGAATATGTTGTCGAGGCCTTTGTTACAATGCCGACAAGACCTGTATCTGTTATAACGGGGTCGTAAACCGAAATACCATCGGCTGTTCCCTTATCTATAACGAAAGAACCGAACGGGTCGTTTGCTGTCTTTGAAATAATCTGACAAGGGGGTGAAAATGCAAAATCGGGAAAATCTTCTTTAAGGCCTATAACTCTTCTTAGCTGGTCGTTTTCGTTCTTTAATTTCTGATAGTCGATAATCTGAACATAGAGTTCATCGAGTTTCGCCCTTAGTTCTATATTTTCATCATAGTTCTGCTTTGAGTTCGTTATAACCGAAAGACTGTTTTCAACGCCGTTCTTTATGCTTGTCGAAAGCTTCTGGAATGGCGCGAAAATCTTTGATATAACAGAATTTGCAGGGTCTGACGAACTTTCTTTTACTGTGTAGAGTGCGATGCCGACAAGAACTGCAAGCACACAAAGTATTATCTTGAATTTTTTACTGAAAAAGAAATCTCTCATTCTTACCGACACCTCCTTTACTGAAATAAAAATGAAAAGGGGCAGAAAACTGCCCCCTGAAAAATTATCAGATGCTGTATCTTACTGTATCGTCGTTGAGAACATCGTGGAGCTTTTCGATATTTTCGAGAACCTTTCCTGTTCCTTCAGCAACGCAGTCGAGTGGGCTTTCTGCGATGTTTACGGGCATTCCTGTTTCCTTGTTGATGAGTCTGTCAAGACCCTTGAGGAGTGCACCACCGCCTGCGAGTGTGATACCCTGGTCGATAATGTCTGCTGAAAGTTCGGGGGGAGTTTTTTCGAGAGTTGTCTTTATCGCTTCGATAATTCTTGCGAGAGGTTCTGAAAGCGCTTCTCTGATTTCGGCAGATGTGATGATGATGTTTTCAGGAAGACCGTTGAGAAGGTTTCTTCCCTTGATTTCCATTGTTGTGTCATCATCGCCGGGGAAAGCAGAGCCTATTCCGATTTTGATGTTTTCAGCTGTTCTTTCACCTATGAGAAGGTTGTATTTCTTCTTGATGTAGTTGATGATTGAAAGGTCAAATTCATCTCCCGCTACTCTTACAGAACGAGATGTAACGATACCGCCGAGTGAGATAACGGCAACTTCTGATGTTCCGCCGCCGATGTCAACTATCATAGAGCCTGTGGGTTCTGCAACGGGAAGATTAGCGCCGATTGCCGCTGCCATAGGTTCTTCGATGATAGAAACTCTTTTTGCACCGGCATTTTCAGCTGCTTCCTTAACGGCACGGCGTTCTACCGCTGTTACGCCTGAAGGAATACAGATGATTACTCTCGCCTTTGCAAAGAGTGAGCCTGCAAGTGCTTTCTTTATAAATTCCTGAAGCATTGATGTTGTGATGTCGAAATCTGCGATAACACCGTCTTTAAGAGGGCGTACAGCAATGATAGAGCCTGGGGTTCTGCCGATAACATCCTTCGCTTCTGTTCCTACGCAACGCACCTGGTCTGTTCTTGTGTCAACCGCAACAACCGAAGGCTCACGGATGATAATTCCCTTTCCACGCATATAAACGAGTGTATTCGCTGTTCCTAAATCTATGCCGATGTCTTTTGTGAACATAATTTTTTCTCCTTTTTTCAGATATAAAAATACTTATATTTATTATATCACACAAAATCCTGTTCAACAATAATTTTTATTGATTTTTTCAAATTAGGATAAAATGTCAATTTAGCAAGAAAAAGCACTTTTTATTTGGTTAATTTATCTAACAACAAAATAAAGGCACCCTTCGGGGTGCCTTTATTTATTGCTTTCTTGCTATGCGGTATTCATCACCCAGTGTGAAATAAGGACATTCCTTGCGCTTTGATTCCATAATCCGCCACATATCGTCCTCATCCATATTCACTGTGCAGACATAGTCTTCATAGTCTTCGTCATACGCATAGTATGCGCAGAGTTCACATTCCATAAGTATTAGTTTGTGCCTCCGAGCTCAGCCATAAGTCTTGCCATTTCAGCATCAACCTTGCTGTTGCTCTCGAGTGCTGCAAAAGGGTCCTTTTCAGCAGCAGCCCCTGTCTTTGAAATTTCAGAAAAAGCCTGTGCTTCAGCTTCTTTTCTTGCGATTTTTTCTTCCATCTTGTCCATCTTAGCGAAAGCGTTTTCAGAAGTGTTCATCCCGCCGAGAGATTGTGCAAGGTCTTTCTGTGTATCAGCCATCTGTGAACGAGCGATAAGCATAGCCTGTCTGCTCTTTGCTTCTTCGAGTTTTGACTTGAGTTCTTCAACCTGAGCCTTGATCTGTTCTGTCTGAGCGTGAACAGATTCATACATCTGTGTAAACTGAGTAACCTTTTCGTCAACCTTGAGCTTTTCTTCAACAGCCTTCTTGGCAAGTTCCTGATCGCCTGCCTGAAGAGCGAGTTTAGCCTTGTTTTCCCAATCGGCTGATTTTGCCTTGGCATCGTTCATCTGCTTTTCGAGCTGGCGTTCTGAAGCCATAGCCTTGCCGAGCATCTGAGTTGACTTAACGAGTTCTCTGTCCATATCCTGAATAATCTGCTTAACCATCTTTTCAGGATCTTCTGCCTTGTCGATAAGGTCATTGATGTTTGCTCTGAGTAAATCACCGAGTCTTGTAAAAATTGACATAATGTGTGTCCTCCCCACTGATATATTTTTTAGTTTTATTTTCTAAACTCAATCCCTCTTCCTGAAAAGAGTTCTGAGAAGTAGACCTGTTCCTGCGGCAATAAAGCCGAACATACATATGAATTCAAAGAGGCTTGTTCTTTCAAATGAAATCCTTACACTCATAAGTATCGAAAGGATAACGATGATAAGACCTATGACGGTTACTATCCAGCCGATGATTCTTTTATCCTCCAAAAAGAAAAGAAGGATAATCCCGACTATAAGCGGAAGAAGAACAATGCCCGTCGGTATCATTATATTGCCGAAAAGAAGGCCGCCGCTGAATATTCCGACAGTTGCAACGGATGTTCTCTGGAAAAGCCAGAAAAGCCCTGCACCAAGAAGAACAAGACCTATGAAGAACATCAGAAGATCGTTTTTTGTCTTGTGAGAAGATGATTTTGTTTCGGTCACACCGAAAATCTCATCGTTTTCTTTCTGCATCTTCTTTATTGAGTCTTCAAGTTCCTTGATTTTCTTTTCGTTCTCTGTCAAATATTCCACCTCCCGCCGCGATATAACAAGGAAAATATATCACATTTCACCAAAAATGTCAATAGAATAAAGGGTGTCGTTTGCGAACTGTGCAAAAAGTCCACCTTGATGTTGTGTAAAATTACCGATTTATTTGTTTTTCATACTATGACTATTGATTTTTTTCACAACAGATGCTATACTTTATTGTAAGTATACTATTATAGGGGGTTCCTTATGAATATAGATTTCTCTAAACTCGATCCCAGGAACTGGGATTTAAGGAAAATAAGACGCAGTCTGCGTTTCAAACTGATGGTTTACATCGTCGGAATGGCAATCATAATGGATGTTGTTTTCACCGTTATTTCCGCCGTTTCGCTGACGACGACCAACAAGAACGAACTTAAATCCGAATACACCTCAGAGGGTTCAAAGGCGGCATCGAGAATTTCCTCGGAAATCTCTCTTATGAAAGCCGAAACAGAACTTATAGCAAACGGAAACCTTACTCCCGAAGCGCTTGAGGCTGCTGCGGATAAATACGACTGGTGTTCTTATGCTTACATAAAGGATGATAAGGTTGTTTCAGCAACAATGGGCGATAACCTTATTGCTACAAACAAAGAGCTCCCCTATTTCAAGACAGCAAGTGAAGTCGGCAAGTCAGCTGTTTCGGATATTTTCGTAAACAGCGGTGAGGCTTACATAGCGGTTGCTTCCCCTGCGGGACAGAATTCAGTTCTTATAGCGCTCTTTGAAGCAGACACATTCTATGACAGAGTAGCAGATATTCTTCACGGAAGCACAGTTACATCATTCTATGTTCTTCTTCCCGACGGAACAAATCCTTATTCAGAAGAAGACGGCCTCAATTTCAATTCGCAGACGGTTACAGGATACAAAAGTCTTGCGAAGTTTGAAACAAAGGCAATAGAAAACCTTGAAGGTTACGGCGAATTCAAAAAAGACGGCGACAAATATGTTGCAGGTTACGGAAAAGTTCCCGGAACTGAATGGACAGTAGTTGTTTCAAGCCTTAAAGCACCTCACACAAAATCAGTAAGAAACGGCATCACAGTTACAGTCTGCGCAGGACTTTTAATGCTTGTCGGCGTTCTCGTTCTCGTTTCTGTAATCGTAACACAGATTGTTACTCCTCTTACACAGTCAACAGAAAGACTTCGTGCACTTTCGGAAGGCGACCTCAACTCCCCCGTTGAAGTTTCAAACCAGAAGAACGAACTCGGTGTTCTTTCATCATCACTCGAAGAAACAGTATTCTCACTCAAACAGTATATAGATAAGATTTCAGATGCACTCAACAGAATTGCCGCAGGCGATGTTGCTTTTGAAATGGACGGCAACTTCAGAGGCGACTTTGTTAAGATCAAAGACAGTTTCAATCATATCCTCGCACAGCTTCGTGAAACATTCGAACAGATTAACATTTCAGCAGAACAGGTAAACTCGGGAGCTATTCAGTTCTCACTTGCCGCTAATGATATGTTCGACGGTGCTACAAAGCAGTCCGCTGCTATAAGCATCCTTTCAGACCAGCTCGAAGATATTTCGGGACAGGTTCAGGCAAACGCAAAGGCCGCTGAAAAGACAGAAGAACTTATGGATGACATCTCCAATAAGATTAATGTATGTAGCGTTCAGATGAGCCAGATGCTTCTTTCAATGGATGACATCAACGAATCTTCAATGGAAATCCAGAAGATTATCAAGGTTATCGACGAAATCGCATTCCAGACAAATATCCTCGCCCTCAACGCTGCTATCGAAGCAGCAAGAGCAGGTACTGCAGGTAAGGGCTTTGCGGTTGTTGCCGACGAAGTAAGAAACCTTGCTGCTAAATCAGCAGACGCCGCACAGAGAACAACACAGCTTATCCAGCATTCAGTTGAAAATGTAAACAAGGGTTACGAATTCGCGAAATACACTGCCATGGCACTTGACGAAATCGTTGAAAGCGCTGACACAATCGGCAGAGAAGTTACTTCAATCACACAGTCCTCACAGGAACAGGCTGACGGAATCGCACAGATCAACGAAGGCGTTGAACAGATTTCAGCCGTTATTCAGGAAAACACAACAACAGCACAGTCAAGTTCTGACTCAGCAGAAATTCTTCTCGCACAGTCAGAAGAACTCACAGACAGAGTTTCGGCATTTGAATATGAAGGAACATTCACAACAACATATTCAGACGATGACGATAATCCTTATCGCAGAAAGAAAGATGACGACGATGACGATTACTTCTCATCCTCTTCATCAGATGACGATGATTACTTCTCATCAAACAACAACGATGATGACGACGGCGACAGTGGCGAGGCACTCGACTCGGGAAGTCTTAACGACCTCTTTAATTTCAGTGCAGCTCCCGCAGCGGCACCTGTTGTCAACGATAACGATGATGAAGATGACGACAACGATGATGACGATAAGGCAGACAACAGCGAGCCTGTTGATGTAAATGACCTCTTTAGTTTCAGCGGTGGCGCACCCGCTCCCGCAGAAGACGACAACGACGAGCCCGAAGATAATGGTGAGCCCGTTGATGTAAATGATCTCTTTAGTTTCAGCGGTCCTGCTCCTTCTGATGATGAAGATAAGGCAGAAGACGATGCTGAACCCACAAATATTGACGACTTATTCAGTTTCAGCGGAAGCAACGAAGACACTTCAGAAGATGCTGAAAACGATGAGAAGTCGGACGAAGATGTAAGTGTTGATGACCTCTTCAGTTTCAGCGGAAGCAACGAAGACACTTCAGAAGATGCTGACAGCGAAGAAAAGTCAGACGAAGATGTAAGCGTTGATGACCTCTTCAGTTTCAGCGGAAGCAACGAAGATACTTCAGAAGACGCTGACGATGAAGAAAAGTCGGATGAAGATGTAAGTGTTGATGACCTCTTCAGTTTCAGCGGAAG
>JAFXHL010000036.1 GCA_017536405.1 Oscillospiraceae bacterium | reverse complement strand
TTCACAATGGTCTGTTATTGCATATGCCGAAAGCCCGAGTGATTTTGCCCTTTCAATCATAGCAAGTGATGATGCGCTTTTGTCTGCATCGGGTGAATTATGTGAATGTGAATGACAATCTATAAGGTTCATATATGTCTTTCCTCCAAAAGTAAAGATTCGGTAAATTTTTTATGCAGAAAAAATAAATAAATCATATTTATTATATCACACTTTATACTTTAATGACATATTTTTCAGAAAAAATAATAACAAAATTGTATGTTTATGCCGTTAACATTTTTGTTTAAATGTGTTATAATCTAAACGATAATGTTTTATTATACATATTTATAATATTTATGGAAATTCAGGAGGATTTTTTATGAGAGCTGTTTTAACTGTAATCGGAAAAGACACAGTAGGTATTCTTGCTAAAGTAAGCACAATCTGTGCTGAATATAACGGGAATGTTATTGAAGTAACACAATCTGTACTTCAGGATATGTTCGCTATGATAATGATGGTTGATATTTCAGACCTTAATGTTGAATTCACTGTTCTCGCTGACAGAATGACAAAACTCGGTGAAGAACTTGGTCTTTCTATCCATACAATGCATGAAGATATTTTCGATGCTATGCACAGAATATAGGAGGATAGTATGATTAACGCTCACGATATACTTGAAACCATAAGAATGATTCAGAACGAATGCCTTGATATCCGTACAATAACAATGGGCATTTCTCTTCTTGATTGTATTGACAGTGATATAAATAAGGCTTGCGATAAGGTTTATGACAAGATAACAAGATGCGCCGCAAACCTTGTTCCTGTTGCTGAAAAGATTGAAAAGGAATTTGGTATTCCGATAATCAATAAAAGACTTTCGGTTACTCCTATAGCAATAGTTTCTGCTGCCTGCAAAAATCAGAATCCTGTTAAATTTGCAGTTACAATGGAAAAGGCAGCAAAGGCTGTCGGTGTAAACCTTATCGGTGGATATTCTGCGCTTGTTCAGAAGGGCTTTTCTGCGGGTGATATCGAACTTATCGAATCAATTCCTGAAGCACTTGCAACAACATCAAATGTATGTTCATCAGTAAATGTAGGTTCAACAAAAACAGGTATCAATCTCGATGCTTGCAAGATTATGGGAAGAATAGTAAAGCAGTCTGCGATAAAAACTGTTGACAATGCTTGTTTCGGCGCAGCTAAACTCGTTGTTTTCTGCAATGCTCCCGATGATAATCCATTCATGGCAGGAGCGTTTCACGGCGTAGGTGAACCTGATTGTATCATAAATGTCGGTGTTTCTGGTCCAGGCGTTGTAAGAGCGGCACTTGCTAAACATCCGAATGCTGATATAGCAGAAATTGCCGATGTTATCAAAAAGACATCTTATAAGATAACAAGAGTAGGACAGCTTGTTGGCGTTACAGCGTCTGAAAGACTTGGTGTTCCTTTCGGAATCGTTGACCTTTCTCTTGCGCCTACTCCTGCGGTGGGAGACAGCGTTGCACATATTCTTGAAGAAATCGGTCTTGAACATTGTGGTTCTCACGGAACAACAGCAGCACTCGCTCTTCTTAACGATGCAGTTAAAAAGGGTGGGGTAATGGCTTGCTCAAGAATAGGAGGACTTTCAGGTGCATTTATTCCTGTATCAGAAGATGCGGGTATGATAGATGCAGCTAAATGCGGTGCACTTTCTATTGAAAAACTTGAAGCAATGACGGCTGTATGTTCAGTAGGTCTCGATATGATAGTTGTTCCGGGGGATATTACAGAAGATACAATTTCTGCAATTATCGCGGATGAAGCTGCTATCGGTATGGTCAACTCAAAGACAACAGCAGTAAGAATTATTCCTGCTATCGGTATGGATGTCGGAGAAGAACTTGACTGGGGAGGACTTTTCGGTTGTGGCCCCGTTATGAAAATCAACAAGAATTCTCCTTCAAAGTTTATAAACCGCGGAGGTCAGATCCCTGCGCCTCTCCATAGCCTTAAGAACTAATCACAGGAGTGCTTTATATATGGCAAAAAATATTATAAGCGAGATTATCGAACTTGACAGACAGGCTGATTTGAAAATCGAAGAAGCACGTAAAAAAAGCGAAGAGATTATGGTTTCAGCAAAAGAAGAAGCTGTTGAGATTTACAACAAAAGCCGCGAACATTCGAAAGAATACAGCGAAAAAGTTGATAACGTCGAACAAAAGGCTTCGGAAATGAAGATAGAAAAAATCACGAAAGCAAAAGAAGACAAAATGCTTGAATATGATAAGTTCTATGCTGAAAATCATGAAAAATGGGCAGAAGAAATCTTTGACAGAATAACAAAACAACCTGTATTGTTATAATTTTTATTTTGTTGAAAAGGGGTGAAAACGATGATTGATTATTCATATAATGCAACAGTTGCCAAAGCAAGAACCTTTTATGGCAAAAGACTTAAAGAAGACGATTATCGTGAACTCCTCAAAAAAACAACAATACCAGAAATAGCAGAGTATCTGAAAAGAAACACTCATTTTTCTGAGTGTCTCTCAAATATAGATACATCCTCTGTCCACAGAGGATATTTAGAGGATATTCTTAACAGAGAAACTTTTAATGAATATGTAAGACTCTGCAATTTTCAGAAACTCAATGAGATTTCATTTTTTAATTACAGATATATAAACAATGAAATTTCTGTAATACTCCGATGTATAATCTATATAAATGCAGGTACAACCGAAAAATTCATTGATACAATATCTCCGTATCTTGCTAAAAACGCATCTTTTGATATGATGAAACTCGGTGAAGTAAGGACATATAATGACCTGCTTGATATATTGCAGAAGACTCCTTATTATGACATCATAAAAGACCAGAAACCCGATGATAACGGGAATTATAATTGTACAGAAATAGATATTTTGCTTAAAACCTATTATGTGAATTGGGTTAAAGACGCTATAAAAAGGGATTTCTCGGGTTCTGTCCAGAAGGATATGCTTGAGATAACAGGAATTCTTTATGATTTGTCAAATGTTTATAATGCTTTCAGATATAAAGCATTTTCCGGTGCGGATTATGAAGAAATTTCACATATTCTCTTTCCTGTTCCAAGCAATATAACAAAATTCAGGTTTTATGAACTTATGAATACAAATACCGCCGAAGAATATATAAATGTTCTAAAAAATACAGGATACGGAAGAAGAATACTTTCTGAAAATCCTGATATTTCAAGGGCAACTATAAATCACGATATTGAAATTCTGAGAAACAGATTTGCAAAAAGTTATCTCAGAAAAAGTACCAATGCTGCTGTAAGTATTTATACAATTCTCTTTTTGCTTACAACAGAAGTCAAAAATATTATAACTATCATTGAAGGAATACGCTATGGTGTTCCTGTTCATAGCATAGAAGAAATGCTTGTTATAGTTTAAATTTAAAGCCGATGGGGTGAGTTTATGGCTATTGAGAAACTCGAGGCTGTCGATATAACCTGTTATATTGAAGATCTGAACGAGGTTCTGAAAAAATGCTGTCAGAGTGGATGCTTTCATATAGAGCCACCGGATAGCAGCAAGGGAGATAAGTTTAAACTTTTAAACGAAGAGAATCCCTACGAAAATATCATTACCGAACTTTCTTCATTCTTTTCAAAGGTCGGAATAAAATATGAAGAAAAGAATTTTGATTCTATTAAAGAAGAAAGTGCTGCTGAACTTTCTGTGATTGCAGATGAAATCAAATCTGATATTCTGAAGAACATAGAACATACAGAAGAACTTTCAGAAGATATAAAGCACAGAAGACAGGTTGCTATGTATCTTTCGCATCTTGAAGGAATTGATGAAGATTATCAGAAACTTTTTTCTTGCAAAAATGTTTCTGTAAGATTCGGAAAACTTCCGATAGAAAGTTATGAAAAACTCTCTTATCATAAGGACAAGCCCTTTATTTTCAACACTTATGATAACGATGGTGAATATTATTGGGGTATGTATCTTTCTCCTTCATCAATGAAAGATGAAATAGATGACATTTTTTCAGAACTGTATTTTGAAAGAATAAGACTTCCTGATTTCGTTGAAGGAACAGGTAAAGATGCAAAAATAAATAACGAAAAAGTAATTCTCAGCGAAAGAGAAGAACTTAAAACACTCAAAAAACAGATTGATGAATCTATTGATAAAAATAAAGAAAAACTCAATATGATTTATTCAAAACTTGTTTATCTGTCGGGAATGTTTGAACTCAGAAGAGAAGTTGCTCTTTATGATGATAAATATATACTCATCAAAGGCTATGTCCCTTCTAAAAATTCAAAAGAGTTTACATCTCAATTCAAAGAACTTGATACAGTTTCTGTGATTTCAAGACCATGTGAACGCGATAACAGACTGAATCCCCCGACAAAACTGAAAAACAATATTTTTGCGGAACCTTTTTCGATGTTTGTTGAAATGTATGGTTTACCGTCACATAACGGTTTTGATCCGACAATGCTTGTTGCTATAACATATACACTCCTTTTCGGACTTATGTTTGCAGACCTCGGACAAGGCATCATAATAGCAATAGCAGGTGCATTTTTATGGCATGCCAAAAAGAATAAACTCGGTGCAATTCTTGAAAGAGTAGGAATATCAAGTGCTGTATTCGGATTTATTTTCGGAAGTGTTTTTGGTTTCGAACATCTTCTTGACCCTGTTTTCAGAAAGATGGGATTTGAAGAAAAACCATTTGAAGTTATGGATAATATAAATACCATTCTCTATGGTGCAATAGCGTTAGGAGTTGTGTTTATAATTATAACAATCATTATAAACATCTGTATCGGTTTCAAGCAGAAAGATTATGAACGCGCGTTGTTCTCCAATAACGGTATAGCGGGTCTCGTATTTTTTGTTGCGATTTTAGGAGGACTTGTAGGAAATCTTCTTTTAGGAATGAATCTTCTCACTCCCATATATGTAGTATTTCTTATAGTTATTCCTGCTTTGCTTATGTTTTTCAGAGAAATACTTGGTTGCCTTCTTATGAAGAAGCCGATTGAAAAAGTAGGAATAGGTGACTTTATCGCATCAAACTTCTTTGAAGTTTTTGAATTCGGCCTCGGATTTGCAACAAATACACTTTCGTTCGTCAGAGTAGGAGGATTTATCCTTTCTCATGCAGGAATGATGTCGGTTGTAATGCTTCTTGCTGAAATGGCAGGTAAATCGGGCTCAATACTTGTTATTATCCTTGGAAATATCTTTGTAATAGGAATGGAAGGCCTTATAGTCGGCATCCAGTCATTAAGACTTGAATTCTATGAAGTATTTTCGAGATTTTACGATGGCGACGGAAGAGCATTTGAACCCGTAAATATGAAAATTAAAAATATAAACAGTAAATAATTCTGGAGGAAAATATCATGCTTATCTATTTATTACCACTTGTTGCACTTGCACTCATTATCTCACCCGTAGTTTATTCACTTTCAAAAAATGCCACTGTTGATAAGGCTAAAAGAGCATTCAAAATAAATCTCTGCACATTCGCAGGCGTAATGCTTCTTGCAATTGTTCTTCCTTTAGGTATTCAGGTAAATGCCGATACAGAAGTTCCTGCTGACGAAACACAGGCAGTTGTTTCAGAAACAGCACCAGTTTCTGAAGGAATGAGCAGTGACGGACTTGGATATCTCGCTGCAGCACTCGCTACAGGTCTCGGTTCAATCGGTTGTGGAATCGCAGTTGCTTCAGCTGCTCCTGCTGCTATCGGTGCGGTTTCAGAAGAACCCAAGGCTTTCTCAAAGGCACTTATCTTCGTTGCCCTCGGTGAAGGTGTTGCACTTTACGGATTCCTTATTTCATTCATGATTTTAGGTAAACTCGGATAATAAAGAAAGCGGTTGATGATATGCAGTTCTATCTTATAAGCGATAATGTTGATACCCGTATAGGTATGCGCCTTTCGGGGATTGACGGAGTAGTTGTTCACGATAAGGAAAGTGTTATTAAAGAACTCGAAAACGCTTCTGATAATGATGAAATTGCTGTTGTACTTCTCACAAATAAAATTGTTGAAATGGCCTACGATTATGTTTACGAATTCAAACTTAATCGTAAAAAGCCTCTGATTGTCGAAATACCCGACCGTCACGCTACAGCTGATATAACAAATTCTATATCGAAATACTTAAAGGAATCTATAGGTATCAGCATTTAGGAGGAATATTATGGCAAAGGAAATGGCGGTTGACTATTCTTCCGCAAATGAAAAAAGAACAAAACTTTTCTTTGATGCTGTAAACGCACAGGTTGAAGCAGAAACGAATGCAATAATCAGAGACAGCGAAGAAGAAAAGAAGAAAATAGTGAAAAAAGCCAACGATACATTTACAAAAAGAGCATATGACGATGTAAAGGATAGTGCAAAAAAATCCAGCGGAAAATATGCCCTTCTTGCAAATAAGGCTGAATTTGAAGCACATAAGGATATTTTAAGATACAGAAATTCTCTTGTTGACAAACTTTTTTCTGAAGTAGAGGGTAAATTGTCTGAATTCAGAAAAACAGATGAATACAGGGCTTTTCTCGAAAAATCTCTTGAAAACGAAAAAAAGTCGGATAATATGATAGTTTATCTTATGTCTGATGATATGAAATATAAAGATATACTCAGTAAAATTGCTGATGTTGAATTCAAAGTTGATGCATCAATAAAACTTGGCGGTTTATCGGTATGTTATCCCGATGAACTGGTTATTGTTGATAAAACATTTGATACACTTCTCAATGATGAAAAAAGAAATTTTGCATCAGGTGGAACACTGATGCTTGATAACGAATAGAGGCGATATTCTTGCACAACAGCGTATATTCTGTAAACGGTCCCGTTGTAAAGATAAAAGATACCAAAGATTTTGCTATGCTTGAAATGGTTTATGTCGGAAATAAGAAACTCATAGGTGAAGTTATTGGTATAAATGAAAAGTTTACAACGATTCAGGTTTATGAATCAACAACAGGTCTTAAACCGGGCGAACCTGTAGTAGGTTCAGGCTCTCCTATGAGCGCTACACTCGGCCCCGGTATACTTTCAAATATTTTTGACGGGATAGAACGTCCTCTGAAAAAACTTCAGGAATCAAGCGGTGCTTTTATATCCGAAGGTTCATTCGTTGCAACACTTGACGAAGAAAGACAGTTTGACGTTACTTTAAAAGTTAAAGCAGGGGATATCGTAAAAGGCGGAGATATATATGCTACCTGCCCCGAAACTCCTCTTATAGAACACAGATGTATGATTTCTCCTTATCTTTCAGGAAAAATCATATGGGTTGCAGAAAACGGCAAATACACAATAAATGATAAAATCGCGGAACTTGAAACAGAAGACGGAACTATAATTCCGCTTACACTTTGTCAGAAATGGCCTATCCGTCAGGCAAGACCTGTAAAGGAACGTCTTTCTATAAACAAACTTCTTGTTACAGGACAAAGAGTTATAGATACAATATGTCCTATTGCAAAAGGCGGAACAGCAGCTGTTCCCGGTGGATTCGGAACAGGCAAGACAATGACCCAGCATCAACTTGCAAAGTGGTGCGATGCTGATATAATCGTTTATATTGGTTGTGGCGAACGTGGAAATGAAATGACTCAGGTTCTTGAAGAATTCGGTGAACTTATCGACCCTAAATCAGGAAAGCATCTTACCGACAGAACAGTTCTTATTGCGAATACATCAAATATGCCCGTTGCCGCAAGAGAAGCATCTATATACACAGGTATCACTCTTGCTGAATATTATCGTGATATGGGATATCATATCGCCATTATGGCCGACTCTACTTCAAGATGGGCAGAGGCTTTAAGAGAAATTTCAGGAAGACTTGAAGAAATGCCTGCCGAAGAGGGATTTCCTGCTTATCTTCCTTCACGTTTGTCGGAATTCTATGAACGTGCGGGATATATGAAAACTCTTAACGACAGTGAAGGCTCTGTAACAATTATCGGTGCGGTTTCTCCTCAGGGATCAGACTTTTCAGAACCTGTAACACAGAATACAAAGCGATTTGTCCGTTGCTTTCTTGCACTTGATAAATCCCTTGCCTATGCAAGACATTATCCTGCGATAAACTGGATAACGAGTTATAGTGAATATATAGATGACCTTAAAGATTTCTATGACGAAAATGCGGGAATTGAGTTCCTTGAATATCGTCAGAAAATCAACAATATTCTTGTTGAAGAAAATAATCTTATGGAAATAGTAAAACTTATAGGTTCTGATGTTCTTCCTGATGACCAGAAGCTTACTATCGAAATTGCAAGGGTTATAAGACTCGGTTTCTTGCAGCAGAATGCTTATCATAAGGATGATACTTATGTTCCGCTTGAAAAGCAGTTTAAGATGATGGAAACTATTCTTCTTCTTCAGAAAGAAGCGAAAAATGCAATTTCAAAGAATATTGCTATTTCAACAATTGCAGAAACAGGTCTTTTTGAAAAGGTTATAAAGATAAAATATAATATTCCGAATGATAATCTTTCAGCATTTGATGAACTTAATTCTGAAATTAAAAATACAATTTTTTCTCTTTACAGAGCGTAAATAAACGGAGGTTGAAGTATGGGGCTTCAATATATAGGACTCAAAGAAATAAACGGGCCTCTTATTGTTATTGATAAAGCAAAAGATGTCAGTTTTGATGAAATAGCCGAAATACGTCTTGATGACGGAACAATCCGCAACGGAAGAGTAGTTGAAGTTTCGGGAGATAAGGTTGTTCTTCAGGTTTTTGAAGGAACAAAAGGCATTTCTCTTACTAACACAAGAACAAGAATGATGGGCAAACCTATGGAAATGCCATTGTCAAAAGAAATTCTCGGAAGAGTTTTCAACGGCTCAGGAAAACCTATTGACGGGCTTGGCGAGATATACTGTGAAAAAAGTATGGATATAAACGGAAAACCTTTGAATCCTGTTTCAAGAACATATCCAAGAAACTATATAAGAACAGGTATTTCTTCTATCGATTGTCTCGCAACACTTATAAGGGGACAAAAACTTCCTATCTTTTCAGGCTCAGGGCTTTCGCATGACAAACTTGCTGTTCAGATAGTGAGACAGGCTGAAATCGCCGAAGAAAAAGGCGAGGAATTCGCTGTTGTATTTGCAGCAATGGGTGTAAAGAATGACGTTGCTGATTATTTCAGAAGAAGCTTTGAAGAAAGCGGCGTTCTTTCAAGGGTTGCTATGTTTTTGAATCTTTCAAACGACCCTATTATCGAAAGAATACTTACTCCGAGATGCGCTCTTACCGCTGCTGAATATCTTGCTTATGAAAAAAATATGCATATTCTTGTTATTCTTACAGATATGACATCTTATGCAGAGGCGCTTCGTGAATTCTCATCTTCAAAGGGTGAAATTCCCGGAAGAAAGGGTTATCCCGGTTATCTTTATTCTGACTTCGCTTCACTTTATGAAAGAGCAGGAGTTATAGAAGGCTCAACAGGAAGCGTAACTCAGATTCCTATTCTTACAATGCCTAATGATGATATTACTCATCCCGTTCCTGACCTTACAGGATATATAACAGAAGGCCAGATTGTTCTTGACAGAAATCTTGATCAGAAGGGCGTATATCCTCCTATTTCTGTTCTTCCTTCTCTTTCCCGTCTTATGAAAGACGGCATAGGTGAAGGCTATACAAGAGCTGACCATACAGTTGTTTCAAATCAGCTTTTTGCAAGTTATGCAAGAGTTCAGGATGCAAGAGCACTTGCCTCTGTTATCGGCGAAGATGAGCTTTCTGAAATAGATAAATCATATATGCGATTCGGAACAATGTTTGAAAAATATTTCATAACACAGGGGATATATGAAAACAGAAAGATAGAACAGACTTTAGATCTCGGTTGGGAACTTCTTTCGCTTCTTCCGATTTCTGAACTTGACAGAGTAAACGAAGAACTTCTGAAAGAAAAATATAATCCCGAAAACGCAAAGAAATTCAAATAATCAATAAGGAGTTGATATAATGGCTGAACAGGTTTTTCCAACCAAGGGTAATCTGCTTAATATAAAAAAATCCCTTGCTTTATCTCAGCTTGGTTATGAACTCCTTGACAGAAAAAGAAATATTCTGATAAGAGAACTTTTATCGCTTGTTGATGATGCAAAAGAACTTCGCGGAAGCATAAGTGAGGCTTATTCTGAGGCGTATAAGGCTTTGCAGAAAGCTAATATTTCCTTGGGAATTGTCGAAAGAGTAGCACAGGCTGTTCCTATTGAAAACTCAGTAAAAGTTTCTTACAGAAGTGTTATGGGTGTCGAACTTGTAAAAGTTCATTTAGACAAAAAAGCACTTAAAATAAATTATGGTCTTAATAATACCAACGGAGACCTTGATTACGCTTATTACTGTTTTGACAAGGTAAAACACCTTACAGCAGTTCTTGCTGAGGTTGAAAACAGTATTTATCGTCTTGCGACTGCGGTAAAGAAAACTCAGTCAAGAGCAAACGCCCTTAAAAACATAGTTATTCCTAAGTTTCAGGCTAATGCGAAATATATTGCAGATAGCCTTGAAGAAAAGGAAAGAGAAGAATTTTCACGTATGAAAGTTATCAAACTTCATAAGACAAAATCTGCCGATAATTCTATGTCTTAACTGTATCCGGAGGTTTTTAGATGCTTGGAATATATTTTAGTGGAACAGGTAATTCAAAGTATGCAGCAGAATTATTTTGTAAAGAATATGACGCAGATTCAAAAGTTCTTTCAATAGAAGACGAAAACATCACAAATGAAATTAAGAATAACGATTTTCTTGTCTTTTCTTATCCTGTTCAGTATAGCACAGCACCTAAAATACTTCGCGATTTTATTACGGATAATTCTGAACTCTGGAAAAATAAAAAAGTTTTTGTTGTTGCAACAATGGGCTTGTTCAGCGGGGATGGTTCAGGGTATCTCGCAAGAATTTTAAAGAAATATAATGCTGAAATTATTGGTGGACTTCACCTTAAAATGCCTGACAGTATCGCCGATGAGAAGGTTTTAAAGCGTTCTTTTGAAAAGAACAAACTCCTCATCGGACAATCTGAACAGAAAATAAGAAAGTCGGTTGAACTTATGAAACATGGTAAACCGACAAAAGAGGGAATAGGTCTGTTTTATCGTATGGCTGGATTTTTTGGTCAGAGACTATTTTTCGGACACAAAACCAGAAAGTATTCAGATAAACTCAAAATAAACGAAAATTGCATAGGATGTTCTTTATGTGTTTCAATATGTCCTATGGAAAATATAAGGATTGAAGATAAAAAAGCAGTAGCGGATGATAAATGTACTATGTGCTATCGTTGCATAAATAATTGTCCGAAAAAAGCAATAACTCTCCTCGGAACTAAAGTTTACGAACAATATAAAACAGAAAAATATATTTAAAACGGCTATCAGTTATCTGATAACCGTTTTTTCTTTACAATTTATTTTCTTTTGACCATTCTCTTGCATATTCCGCATTCTGCTTTGATTTATTATAAACATTCCCACCTTTTTCAGTTTTGTTCGCTGTTATCGGGTTTGTTTCATAAACAGGGGCTATTTCTTTTGTTTTCTTTACTTTTCTATGCATTTTGATTCCTCCTTTTATTTTATTATTAGTTTTATATTCCGATTTTATTATATAAAACAGATTTTTCTTGTGTTTACCACATATTTTTCCAAAATTATTTTAAATACTTGCTTGTAAATTCAAATTGTGATATACTATATATTGTATGCGAAAAAATAATCAGGGGGTATATATATGAACTGGACAGAACTTTGTATATTCACTTCAACAGAAGGCTCGGATATCCTTTGTGGATGTCTTCTCGGAATAGGTATAAACGGATTTGTTGTGCGTGATTCAAAGGATTTTGAAGAATTTCTCGAAAACAAAACAGGCAACTGGGACTACATAGATGATGATCTTATGAATCTTAAAGACTGTGAAACCAGTGTTACAGTTTATCTTCCTGATAACGCACAGGGAAAGGAAATGTTTGACAGTATAAAGTCTGAACTTTCAAGACTTAAAGAGATAGATGAAGAAAATGCTTTCGGAAGACTTGAATACGAATTCAAGAATGTATGCGAAGAAGATTGGGCGAATAACTGGAAACAGTATTTCAAGCCTCTTTGCGTCGGCGATAAACTTCTTATAAAACCCAGTTGGGAAGAAGCACCTGCAGATGATAATCGTATTATTCTTGAAATCGACCCTGCATCAAGTTTCGGAACAGGCCAGCATAATACAACTCAGCTTTGTCTTGAACTTCTTGAAAAAAATATAAACGGAAACGAAAAAGTTCTTGACCTCGGTTGCGGAAGCGGTATTCTTTCAATAGCAGCAATTCTTCTTGGCGCGGATTATTGCACAGCTGTTGATATCGACGAAAATTCAGTTAAGATTGCAAAAGAAAATGCAGAAAAGAATAATATCCCAAAAGAAAAATATACTGCTTATTGCGGAAATGTAATAACAGATAATGAACTTGTAAAGACTATCGGAAACGGATATAAGATTGTAGTTGCGAATATCGTTGCAGATGTTCTTATAGGAATGAGCGATCTTTTCTCTGATTTTCTTACAGATGACGGAATACTCATAATGTCGGGTATAATAGTTGAACGTAAGGACGAAGTTATTGAAGCTGTTGAAAATCAGGGATTCAGAGTTATAAGTGTTGCCGAAAAAGATGGTTGGGCAGCTGTTTCTATGAAAAAGTAATATAAGGGTGAAAATATAATGGCTAAAAAGACAGTTTACGGAAACGAAAGTATAGTTTCTCTTAAAGGCGCCGACAGGGTAAGAAAAAGACCAGGGGTAATATTTGGTTCGGATGGTCTTGACGGATGTCAGCACGCTGTATTTGAAATCCTTTCAAACTCTATTGACGAAGCCCGTGAAGGACACGGTGATAAGATTGTTATAACAAGATATAATGATAACAGTTTTGAAGTTGAAGACTTCGGAAGAGGTATGCCTGTTGATTATAACAAGAATGAAGAACGCTATAACTGGGAACTTCTCTTCTGTGAACTCTATGCAGGCGGAAAATACGATGAAAACGGCGGAGATTATGATTTTTCACTCGGACTTAATGGTCTTGGCCTTTGTTCAACACAGTATGCATCTGAATATATGGATGCGGAAATTTATCGTGATGGTTTTAAATTCAATCTTCACTTTGAAAAAGGTGAAAATATAGGTGGTCTTATAAAAGAACCCACAACAAGAAAGAAAACAGGAACAAAAATCCGCTGGAAACCAGACCTTGAGGTTTTCACAGATATAAATGTTTCGAAAGAATATTTTGAAGATGTAATCAAAAGACAGGCTATCGTAAACCCTAAGGTTCTTTTTGTTTTCAAAAATCAGAACGATGAAGGAAAGTTCGAAGAAACAAAATATCTCTATGAAGACGGAATAGTTGAATATGTCGGTGAAATTGTAGGCGAAGATGCTATGACAGGTATTCAGTACTGGCAGACAGAAAGAAAGGGTAAAGACAGAGAAGATAAGCCGGAATATAAGGTTAAACTTTCTGTTGCTTTTACATTTTCAAATAAGGTCAAGGCGATTGAGTATTACCATAACTCAAGTTTTCTTGAACATGGCGGTTCGCCCGAAACGGCTTTGAAAAAAGCATTTGTTGCACAGATTGATTCGTTTATTAAAAATAACGGAAAATACAATAAAGGTGAAAGTTCTATAAAATTTCAGGATGTTGAAGAATCACTCATATTTGTTTCTTCGTCATTCTCGACTGTAACTTCTTATGAAAATCAGACCAAAAAAGCGATTACAAATAAATTCATAGCTGATGCTATGAC
This sequence comes from Oscillospiraceae bacterium, assembly GCA_017536405.1. Taxonomy (GTDB): domain Bacteria; phylum Bacillota; class Clostridia; order Oscillospirales; family Ruminococcaceae; genus RGIG4131. The sequence goes on along the minus strand of JAFXHL010000036.1, from coordinate 1,432 downwards.
TGATTTTCTTAAACATCAGCTTGAAGTTTATTTTATTGAAAATCCCGATGATGCGATGAAAATCATCACACAGATTTTAATCAATAAGAGAAGCCGTGAAAACGCAGAAAAAACAAGACTCAATATTCAGAAAAAACTTCAGGGTAATATTGATGTTTCAAATATGGTTCAGAAATTTGTCGATTGCCGTTCAAAAGATGTGGGCAAGAGAGAAATTTATATAGTAGAAGGTGACTCTGCACTCGGCGCTTGTAAACTTGCGAGAGATGCAGAATTCCAGGCTATTATCCCGGTAAGAGGTAAAATTCTCAACTGTCTTAAAGCTGATTACGACAAGATTTTCAAGAGTGAAATCATTGTCGATATCCTTAAAGTTTTAGGATGCGGAGTTGAAGTAAAGTCAAAGGCGAATAAAGACTTTTCTTCTTTCGATATCAACGGACTTCGTTGGAACAAGATTATTATCTGCACCGATGCCGATGTCGACGGATTCCAGATAAGAACTCTTATTCTGACGCTTCTTTACAGACTCACACCTACTCTCATAGACGAAGGGTATGTTTATATAGCAGAATCTCCGCTTTTTGAAATAACCTGCGGTGATATGACATATTTTGCATATTCAGAAAAAGAAAAGGCAGATGTTCTTAAAAAGATAGGAAATAAGAAGTATGTCATCCAGCGTTCTAAAGGACTTGGTGAAAACGAACCTGAAATGATGTCACTTACAACTATGAACCCTGATACAAGAAGACTTATAAAGGTAACTCCCACAGATATTGAGAAAACAGCATATATGTTTGAAATGCTTTTAGGCGACGACCTTCAGGGCAGAAAAGATTATATTTCAGAAAACGGAAGCCGTTATCTTGATTTTGCAGATATAAGTTAAGAAAGGAGGAGATTTTATGGCAGGAAGAAAGAAAAAAGAACCTGAAAAGCGTATCAAAAAAATGCCTAATGCTGAAATTGAAAACAGCGGTGTTGTTGTTGAACAGAAAATAACAGATACTATCGAAAGCAACTATATGCCTTATGCTATGAGTGTTATAGTTTCAAGAGCACTTCCTGAAATTGATGGTTTCAAGCCTTCGCATAGAAAACTCCTCTATACAATGTATAAGATGGGGCTTTTAACAGGACAGAAAACAAAGTCTGCCAATGTAGTAGGACAGACTATGAAACTCAATCCGCATGGTGACGCAGCAATTTATGAAACGCTTGTCCGTCTTTCAAGAGGAAACGAAGCACTTTTACATCCTTATGTTGACAGTAAGGGTAACTTCGGTAAGGCTTATTCAAGAGATATGGCTTATGCTGCTTCACGATACACAGAAGTTAAACTTGAACCTATCTGTAATGAACTTTTCAGGGATATAGATAAAGATACTGTCGATTTTGTTCCTAACTATGACAACACAATGACAGAACC
>JAFXHL010000002.1 GCA_017536405.1 Oscillospiraceae bacterium | reverse complement strand
ATAAGTTTCTTGACGATAACCTTGCCCTGTTCAATTCTGTTCTTTTCGCCCATTGTTATGTATACAGCGCCCGTGTCAAGAACCTTTCCCGTGCCGTCAACAACAGCGAGCTTACAACCCGTTCTGTATCCCGGGTCAAGACCTAATGTAACGCAGTCCTTAACAGGAGGCTGCATAAGAAGCTGTCTTAAATTCGATGAAAATACCTTTATCGCCTGTTCTGCTGCATTAGCGGTAAGTTCTGCCCTTATTTCCCTTTCTATCGAAGGAGCGATAAGTCTTTTGAATCCATCCTCCGCCGCAAGTTTGACATATCCCGCAGCAGCGCTCTGATTTTTTACATATTTGTCACAAACGAGTTTTTCTGCTTCATCACCCGCAACCGCAACCGAAACTTTAAGAAAATCTTCCTTTTCGCCTCTGTCAAGCGCAAGAACTCTGTGTCCTGCGATTTTGTTAACGGGTTCAGAATAATCGTAATAGTTTGTATAAACACTTTCTGCCTCTTCATCAGCGGCCTTTGATGAGATTGTTCCCTTTCTGAAATAAAGTTCACGGAGTGTTTTTCTGAGTGTCGCGTCGTCAGAAATATCTTCCGCGATAATATCCATAGCGCCCTGTAAAGCAGCCTCTGCATCAGGAATTTCCTTTTCTGCGTCAATAAACTTTTCCGCTTCCTTTTCGGGTTCGGCATTCATATTCTGAAGCATTATGTAGACAGAAAGGGGTTCAAGTCCTCTTTCTCTCGCAACAGATGCCCTTGTCTTTCTCTTTGGCTTGAAAGGACGATAGATATCCTCAACTTCAACAAGAGTAACAGCCTTTTCGATAGCCGCCGCGATTTCATCCGTCATCTTTTCCTGTTCTGTGATTGAAGAAACAACTTCTTCCTTTCTCTTTTCAAGGTTACGAAGATATGTCAGCCTGTCGAAAATCTGTCTTAAAACCTGATCATCCAAAGAACCTGTCATTTCTTTCCTGTATCGTGCGATAAAGGGAATTGTCTTTCCGTCATCGATAAGCGAAACAGTATTGTCAATCTGTTCCTGTCGGAGCTTGAATTCCGTCGCAAGTGTCTTGTTGATATCCATTTTTTAACCTCCGTAAAAATTACTTTCTTGCTATTGTTTTTTTATTGAACATATCATCTGTATTTTCCCTTATTTCTTTTTCTATTATCTCATCAACAACCATAGCATAACTGAGTGACGCATAGGGTATTGCAAAAAACAGAGGGAATACAAACGGTATTGTGAAAATCCATCCTAAAAATGAGCATACAAGTTTTATCAGTTTTGATTTCTGATATTTCATAGCCATGATAGATTTTTTAATGATGTTCAGTATCTTATCATCGGGATTCATTGTAAAGATGAAATTAACGAGTGAAAAATCCGCAACAATCCATATATACATAAGTGCGATACATATGAATATCAATGTACAGCATACTATGAGCGCGATATATGTCCCACTGCGATAATTTTCATCCGCGAAAGCCGTTATAAGTGCATATTCTATATACCCGCAGAGAATAAGCGGTATCGCAACAAGAACTTTTATAACCCATATAAAGAGCCTCATAACAACCGAGCGGAAATATATTTTCATATTTGAAAAACAGATGAGTATAAACCCTACATTACTGTTTTCACCTCTTACGCAGTGTAAAAGCCACCACGCAGTCCCGACAGTTATCGGGGATAAAACCAGAAATTCCGCAAAAGCTCTTATTATGCTTGTTATGAGAATAACAGTATTTTCCGATGGCATTTCAGAAAAAATTTCAGCCCCCTTTATATCAAGAAAATGTAAAAAGGCAAACTCCGCTAAAGCAAAAATAAGATGTGCGGTAAGAGATATTACCATAACCATAAGAACCTGCGGAAAGCAGTCGTTCATCCGCCTTAAAGCAGATTTTTTTATTTCAGAAATCTTTATGGAATTTACCCCCTTTCAGTTATTTTTGTATGATTCAGTCTTCTTCGTTTTCAGAAAATTCTTCTTCGGAATCTTTGGGAACAGGAACCTTTCCCATTATCTCAAAAACTCCGCCCGTCTGCCACATCTGAAGGTTAAACGCAATAACATAACCCTCTCCGACATCACAGGCAAACTTCATAGGCTCCATTCTCGGAAGTCCGAAACAGGAAAGCATATTCATTATAATCCCTGAATGTGTAACAACCGCCGCGTCGTATATTTCCATCGACATCATATCTTCCAAAATGTCGTTTATCGCAGCAACAGTCCTGCCTATCATTTCTCTTATCGTTTCACCGCCGTGGGCATTGTTGTCAAGCCCGCCTTTAAGCCACTCCTTGTATTCGGGAAGGTCAATGAGTTCCTCAACCGATTTATTTTCAAACCTTCCGAAATCAAGTTCTCTCATTCCGTCAAGAGTAACAAGTTCTGTATCGGGAAAAAGAATTCTCGCCGTCTGTATGCAACGGAGTGTCGGGCTTGAATAAACCTTCTCAACATAAGGATATTCAAATTCCTTCGCTATATTTTCAATTTCAGAAAGACCGTTTTTAGAAAGCGGAATGTCTGTTTTTCCTATATATCTTGCGGTTTCATTACCTTCAGTATGCCCGTGTCTTATAACCACTAATCTGTAATTTTTCATACTGCAATTCCTTTCAGTTATTTTTATATAAAATTATACAAAATGTATAAAAAATTGACATTTTCTGTAAATTTTCGCTTTTATGAATTTTTTTCTGACATAAACCCTTATTTCATCGGGCCTCCACAACATCTTGTGTTTCTCTCTGCCACATATTGATTTCAACATTGAAATGTTGAAAAAATCAAGCAAAATAGCCAAAACCTCGATAAAACTTTTATCGACTTTTTTTGAGGTTTCTCCCTTTACAAACTGTAAGGAATAGGCTATAATTTACAATACGTTAATTCGAAATAATATTTTTCGGATAAATTACAAAATGTAATTTCATTATGTAAGGGGGCGAGGGGTTGAATTCCGATTTTCCGCGAATAATTACGTTACTTCGTAAAGAAAGAAACATCAGTCAGAAAAATGCTGCAAGCGACCTCGGTGTATCTCAGGCGCTCCTCTCTCATTACGAAAAAGGAATCCGCGAATGCGGTCTTGAATTCCTTGTAAAAGCCGCAGACTATTATGGTGTTTCCTGTGATTATCTCTTAGGTCGTTCACCCGACCCCGCAGGAAAAACAATATCCTATAATGATATTCCCGAGGCTGAAGGAAATGTCAAAACCGACGGAGTTATGATTTCTTTCAATAAAAAACTCATCGTCAATTCGCTCAACATTCTTTTCTCGCTTGTCCAGAAAACAGGAAGTCAGACACTTATAAAAGAAACCTCTAACTTCATAATGCTTGCGATTTACAGAATGTTCAGAGTAGCATATATAGCAAACCCCAGAAACGACCAGCTTTTCTTCACAGTCCCCGAAATTCTCGCATCAAACGGTGCTTCTGCCGCGATGGGAATTTCCGAATCGGTAGCAACAGCCGCCGCAAAGGGAGTGACAATTGCCGATAACGACTGTGCCGATGAAGATATGAGTCCTTTAATAACTTCGAAGACTCTTTCTGAAGAATTTCCGAGTTATGCTTCATCGCTTCTCAACCTCGTCAAAAACAGCGAATCGAGAATTCAGGCGCTCAACGATGTAAAAAAATAACCACATAGTATTATACCATATTTTTTTCCATAAATCAATAAATTATTGTCGTAACGACATGAATTAAATCCTCTTTCTTTGTTTGCCCTGCCGTTTTTCATCGGCAGGGATTTTTTTGCCCCTGCGTTTATTGACTAAAACGGTGTGTTGTGATATTATAAATATGTATATCGTTTTATCGGAGGAGTTTTTAATGAAAAAATCATTCGTTCCGCTTATCATTTCAACAGTTATGATTTTTTCGGGATGTCAGAAGAATGAAATCCATACATCCGATTTTTTCGCTATGGATACTCTCTGTTCCATAAAATCCGATGTCGATACAAAAGAAACAGAAGACATTATCATCTCCTGCAACTCTTCTCTCGATATGTATTCGGGGAAACTCATGGAATTTAACGAAATAGAAGAAACCGATGACGCATATATATATGGCATCGCAGAAAAAACGCTTTCCCTCGTTTCTATTTACGGAGAAAATGTCGATATAACATCGGGCGGGCTTACAGCCTTATGGGGCATTTCATCGGGGAACAAAACCGTCCCTTACGAAGATGAAATAAAAAAAGCGATTTCCACCACAGGCTATGAAAAAATCTCTCTGAAAGACGGAATTGTTTCAAAAGAAAAAGAAACAAAACTCGATTTCGGTGCAGTTGCAAAAGGCTATGCCTGTGACCTTGTGTATAAAAATCTTTCTGAAAAAGAATGTTCTTACGCAATAGTTTCAATAGGAAGTTCCTCTCTTCTTTTCGGTGAAAAACCTGATAAAAAAGATTTTAAGATAGAGATAAAAAATCCCGATGGGGATATCCCTCTCGGAATGATAGAAACAAAAGAATGTTTTGTTTCAACCTCAGGCGGATATGAACGCTTTTTTGAAGCAGACGGCAAAACCTATTCCCATATTTTAGATACAAAAACAGGCTATCCCGTAAAAACCGATATCGTTTCCGTAACAGTTCTCTGCTATGGCGAAAACGGCGGTATAAAATCTGATTTTTTAGCAACAGATATTTTCATTGGCGGAACAGGAAATATAGAAAAACATCTCTCCTCCGCTGACTATAAAATAGTCGTTGCCGATGAAAACAAAAAGCTCTATGTTTCAGAAGGGCTTGAATTCACACCATATGAAAACAGTGGGTACTCATTATGAAACTTATAACCATAAGGGATATTGCAATCATCCTTTTGATACTCATTCCGTCAATAATTTTTCTTGCAATAAATTTTAAGGATGACGGAACTTATGCCGAAATCTCCTGCGACGGAAATGTAGTAAAAACAGTGCCTCTTTCAGAAGATGCAGAATTTTCAGTAAACGATATAAAATTCTCTGTAAAAGAAAATTCCGTTTGTGTGGTTTCTTCGCCCTGCCCCGATAAGATTTGCGTTAAAACGGGCGCTATAAAAAGAAACGGCGAAACAATAATCTGCCTTCCCGAAAAGGTTTCAGTAAAGGTAGTTTCAGAAGATAAAGTTTCTGCCGATATTGTAGTGGGGTGATGTCTTGAAAACGAAAAAAATCGCCCTTATGGGAATAATATCAGCGCTTACCTTTTCCCTTTCAGCAGTTGACTCTGTTATTTCAGCGCCTCTCCCTTTAGGAGTAAGAATAGGCGTCGCAAATATCGTAGTCATTCTTACAATACTCACAGTCGGAAAAAAAGAGGGTTTTATAATAACCCTTCTGAAATCACTTTTTATCCTCGTGACAAAAGGAATAACCGCCTCTCTCCTTTCATTTTCAGGCGGAATGCTCGCATTTCTTATAACGATACTTCTTTTAAAATCAGAAAAAAATTCCCTGATTTTAATAAGCGTCCTTTCAGCACTCACACATAATGTCGGTCAGATAATTATGGCGTCGGTCATTATGAAAAATATAAACACATTATTCTACCTGCCTGTTCTTGTTGTTTCCGCAGTGATAACGGGAACAATAACGGGAACAGCAATAAAAGCCGTTATGCCCCTTGCAGAAAAGGCGGTAAAAAAGACGGTCAAAGAGGAGTAATCTATGAACATCAGAAGTTTTAACGGTGTCCATTTAAGACACTACAAGAACACCGAATCCGAAACAACGGTAGCATTCCCGCTTCCCGCAAGGGTTGTCATTCCTATGGGAATGGGAATGGGTGAACCCTGCGTTCCCCTCGTTTCAGTCGGCGATAAAGTTTTTTTAGGACAAAAAATCGGTGACAGCGATGCGTTTATGTCCGTTCCCGTTCATTCAAGCGTTTCGGGAACTGTAAAGGAGATAAAAAATCATCTTCTTCATGGCGGAAAACTCTGTAAAGCGGTTGTTATTGAACCCGACGGAAAGCAGATTCCCCATGAAGACATAAAGCCTCCCGAAATCAAAACAACAAAGGATTTCATAAATGCTGTCCGTGAAAGCGGAGCAGTGGGACTCGGCGGAGCAGGTTTCCCTACTCATGTAAAATTCAGTTATGATAATCATGTCGACACTCTCATCATAAACGCGGCGGAATGTGAACCCTATATAACATCCGACTACCGCGAAATGATGGAAAACACCGCCGATGTCTATGACGGAATAAAACTCATCCTCGAAAATATGCATATAAACAGAGCGAAACTCTGTATCGAAAAAAACAAGCCCGCCGCTATAAGACTTTTTACAAGAATGACAGCGAAGGACGATAACATCGATGTAGTAACTCTCCCTACAAGATACCCTCAGGGCGCTGAAAAGATGCTTCTTTTCTCAACAACGGGAAGAATGATAAAAGAAAACCAGATAACATCCGAAGAAAACGCACTCGTTGTCAATGTTTCAACAGTAGGCTTTTTGAACCGCTATATGAAAACGGGTATGCCCCTTGTTTCAAGAAGACTCACAGTTGACGGCGACGCTGTCGGAATGCCCTGTAACATCGAAGTTTTAATCGGAACGACGATAGGCGATATTTTAGATTATGCCAACGCAGAGAATTACAGAAAACTCATTATGGGCGGTCCTATGATGGGAGTATGTATGTCAGACCCCGATGCCCCGATAGTAAAGACCCATAACGCACTCCTTGCTTTAAAATCCGATGATACACCCGTTTCATCACCTTGTATAAGATGCGGAAGATGCATAAAAGTCTGCCCCGTAAATCTTATGCCTTTAGAACTCGAAAGGGCGTATAACACCAAAAACAAAGAAGAGCTCCTCGCACTTCGCGTAAACCTTTGTATGAACTGCGGTGCCTGTTCTTATGTATGCCCCGCTAAAAGACCTCTTGCAGAAACAAACTGTCTCGCAAAAGAATTTCTCAATGTAAAATCACCTAAAGAAATGATTAAATAAATCCCCGAAAGGATTGAATATATTTTGGAAAAACTCATAGTTTCACCCTCGCCACATCAGAGGGGAAATTCATCAACAACTAAAATCATGACGCTTGTCATTATAGCGCTTATCCCCTCGATTATCGCAGCAACAGTAATTTTCGGACTTCGCGCTTTAATCCTTGTTTTAACCTGCGTTGCAAGTTCTGTTCTCTTTGAATTCTTCTGCAGAAAGATTATGAAAAGAGATAATACAATAACAGACTTTTCCGCCGCAGTAACAGGAATAATCCTCGCGCTCAACCTCCCCGTAACACTTCCCTTGTGGATGGCAGTCTTAGGATGTTTTGTAGCGATAGTAATAACAAAACAGCTTTTCGGCGGTATAGGTCAGAACTTTGCAAACCCCGCTATCGTCGGAAGACTTGTTCTTACCCTTTCTTTCACAAAAGAAATGTCAACCTGGGTAAAGCCATTCTGGTATAGTTCAGCTGACCTTTTAACATCACCCACACCCCTTGCTGAAAAATGGCTTGTTTCTTACAGCAGTTCAACTGGCTTTATGGGAAAAATCTCTCCCCCCGTTGATTATATCGACCTTTTCCTCGGCAGAACAGGCGGATGTATCGGTGAAACCTGCGCAATAGCGATTATTTTAGGCGGAATTTTTCTTCTTATGACAAGAGTAATTTCCCCCGCCGCACCCCTTACATTTATAGGAACAGTAGCGATTCTCACAGCCGTTTCAGGCGGAGACGCACTCTATCATGTCCTTTCGGGCGGACTTCTGTTCGGCGCTTTCTTTATGGCAACCGACTATGTAACAACACCCGTAACAACAAAAGGAAAAGTTATTTTCGGCATCGGTTGCGGACTTATAACCTTCCTCATAAGAACATTCGGGGCATACCCCGAGGGCGTATCTTTCGCTATTCTTCTTATGAATCTTCTTACTCCCTATATCGACAGACTTACAAGAACAAAGCCTTTCGGTATGGTAAAGGTAAAGGAGGTCAAGGGCAATGGCTGAAAATAAATTCACACAGTATATCAAACCACCCCTCGTTCTCTGCGCTATATGTTTTGTGATGTGTTTTCTCATAGTGGGAGTTCATAAACTCACCTATGTCGACACAACAGGAATAATAACCGATTCAGTAAGAACAGAACTCGACGCTATGATAGGCGACAGTTCTGATTGCGTCATTCTCCCCGATATCGAGGCAGAAGGCGTGAATTCCGTTATCGTCGATAAGAAAAAGCATTTCTGTGCATTTGAAATAACAGTAAACGGCTATGCAAAGGATGGACTCAATGTTCTTGTCGGAATTAAAAACGGCGAAATCATCGGTGTAAAAGTTCTTTCCTGCAAAGAAACCGAAGGCGTCGGAACAATAGTTACAGAAGACATCTATCTTTCACAGTTCATAGGCGTTGACTCTCCCGATTTCTCGGCAGATATCGTTTCGGGCGCAACATTCTCATCAGAAGGAATGATAAATGCAATAACTATCGCTATGAACACCTATAACGAAAGAAAGGGGGATATTTTCAGTGTCAACTAAACCTGAAACCATAACTAATGCAAAACAGAACTCCCCCGATTATTTCTATGAATTTATAAAGGGGATAATCAAAGAAAACCCCACTCTTGTAGGGCTTTTAGGAATGTGCCCTACCCTTGCCGTAACAGCAACGGTCAAAGGCTCACTCGGAATGGGGCTTTCAACAATGTTTGTCCTTATATGTTCAAACCTTCTTATTTCACTTATAAAGAATCTCATTCCAAAGTCAGTAAGACTTCCTGCATATATCGTAATCATCGCAGGATTTGTAACAATAGTAAAACTCGTTTTAGCGAGATTTCTTCCTCCCGTCAGTGAACTTTTAGGCGTTTATCTTGACCTTATAACAGTAAACTGTATAATCCTCGGAAGAGCGGAAATGTTCGCTTCAAAAAATAAGCCCTTAGCGTCCGTTTTAGACGGTGCAGGAATGGGCATAGGCTTTACCCTCGCCCTTTTCCTTATGGGAACACTCCGTGAAATCATAGGTGCAGGCTCGTGGTTTGGTCTTGATATTCCCTTTATCACAAACCCCGTTACACTCATAGCCCGCCCCGCAGGAGGATTTTTCACACTCGGAATAATAATTGCTTTAGTAGGCGTTATAACAAACAAAAAACCAAAGATGGAGGCAGGTTGCGCAAACTGTCCCTCAAAGGATAACTGCCCGACAGCCGAGAAAGGAGAGGATAAGTAATGCCCGCATTTCTCGCTGTAATTTTAACCGCTATGATAACCGATAACTTTGTTCTCTCAAAGTTTATGGGAATATGTCCGTTCCTCGGCGTTTCAAAGAAACTCAAAAGCGCTGTCGGAATGGGTATCGCGGTAATTTTCGTAATGATATGTTCAACCCTCGCGACCTACCCATTTTATCATTACATCCTCGTTCCTTTAGGGATTGACTTCTTATATAATGTAGGATTTATCCTCATAATCGCAATTTTTGTCCAGCTTGTTGAAATCATTCTTAAAAAGATTTCCCCCGAACTTCATAAACTTTTAGGCGTTTATCTTCCTCTGATAACAACAAACTGCGCCGTTCTCGGTGTGTGTATCATAAATGTCGATAACGGTCTTTCATTCGTTGATTCAATCCTCAATTCCTTAGGCGCAGGTCTTGGATTTACAATAGCGCTCATCGTATTTTCGGGAGTAAGAGGAAGAATCGAACATAACGATATCCCCGATGCTTTCAAGGGCATCCCCTCAACACTTGTTGCCGCAGCAATAATGGTTATAGGCTTTATGGGATTTTCGGGTATGATTTAACTGAAAGGAATTTCTCATTATGCTCAAAGAATTATTTGTCCCTGCGCTGATTTTCGCAGGAATAGGAATTTTATCGGGAATTCTCCTGACAGTTTTTTCAAAACTCTTTCATGTAGAAACAGATGAACGTCTCGAAAAGATAACAGAATGTCTCCCCGGCGCAAACTGTGGCGGATGTGGCTATGCAGGATGTTCAGATTATGCCGCCGCTATAATAAACGGTGAAAAGTCAGACCTCTGCCTTTCAGCAGGCGAAAAATCGGTATCAGAAATAGATAAGATTATGGGAAGAGATTCTTCTCCCTCCACAGCCATAAAAAAAGTCGCTTTCATAAGATGTCAGGGAGATTTGTCAAAATCCGAAGAATTATTTGAATTCAGAGGAAAAGCAACCTGTAAATCCTCAAACAGATTTTACAGCGGAAGCAAAAGATGTCCCTTCGGCTGTTTGGGTATGGGGGACTGTAAGGCTGTATGTCCCCACGACGCTATAACGATATGCGAAGGGCTCGCAAGAGTAAATCCCGATAAATGTGTCGGATGTGGTCTCTGCGTAAACGAATGCCCCAACAACCTTATTATAATAAAGGATAAGAAAGAGGTCGTAAATGTTGCCTGCAACTGTGATTTGACAGGAAAAGAAACAAGAGAAAACTGTAAATCAGGTTGTATCGGATGCAGACTCTGTGAAAGAAACTGTCCCAAAAACGCCATTACAATTCAGAACAATATAGCCGTAATCGACTATGAAAAATGTGTTTCATGTGGCATCTGTATAGCAAATTGCCCCTCAAAAACCATTGTCGACATAAGAAATTTCAAAAAAATAAACGCCACAAACAGCGTAAAATAGGCAAAAATAAAAAATCTCAAAATTTTTTTGAGATTTTTTTATTTTTTCGCTAAAGTTTTTCTGAAAGCAGCCGATATAACATACAGAAGCCCAAAAACAAGGGCCTAAACGAAAAGCCGAAAGGACTCGGCTAAATAAAAAAATTACACGGAGGTAACATTATGGTAGTACAGCACAATCTTTCAGCAATGAACTCAACAAGACTTTTAGGAGTTAATCAGTCAAGTCTCTCAAAGAACCTTGAAAAGCTTTCATCAGGTTACTCAATCAACCGCGCAGGCGACAACGCTGCAGGTCTCGCAATCTCAGAAAAAATGCGTTCACAGATCGCTGGTCTTAACCAGGCATCTACAAACTCACAGGACGGCATCTCAATGGTTCAGACTTTTGAAGGTGCTCTCCAGGAAACAGACGCTATCCTTCAGAGAATGAAGACTCTCGCAACACAGTCAGCTAACGGCACATACGACGAAAACGTTGACCGTGCAGCTATCGAACTCGAATATCAGCAGCTCTGTGATGAAATCGACGACATT
>JAFXHL010000035.1 GCA_017536405.1 Oscillospiraceae bacterium | reverse complement strand
GGTCTTCAGAACCCCGGAATTGATTATTTTATAGCTAATGAACTTCCTTATCTTAAAACCAAAGATACAACTATCGTTGCTAACATTGCAGGTTCGACACCTGAAGAATGTGCTGAGGTTGCAAAGAAACTCGATTCGACAGATGTTGATATGATAGAACTTAACATCTCATGCCCTAATGTAAAGCAGGGCGGCGCCGCTTTCGGAACTTCCTGCGAGAGTGCGGCGGCTGTTACGAGAATTGTAAGGAATGCGACAAAGAAACCTCTTATGGTAAAACTTTCGCCTAATGTTACAAATATTGTTGACATTGCAAAGGCTGTTGAGGCAGAAGGCGCTGACGCGGTTTCTCTCATAAACACACTTCTCGGAATGAGAATAGACATAAACACAAGAAGACCTGTTCTTAAAAACAATGTCGGAGGACTTTCAGGCCCTTGCGTTTTTCCTGTTGCTGTAAGAATGGTATGGCAGGTTGCAAACGCTGTCGGAATCGATGTTGTAGGAATGGGCGGTATCGCTACTTATGAGGACGCTATCGAAATGATGATGGCGGGCGCTAAGGCTGTTCAGATAGGAACTGTTCTTTTCAATAACCCTTATGCTGCGGTTGATATTGTCAACGGTATGAATGAGTGGTGCGACAAGAACGGTGTAAGAAATATCGGTGAGATTTCAGGAACGGTAAAGAAATGGTAACTAAGATTATTTTTATAAGACACGCTGAGGCTATGGGTAATGTTACAGGAAGATATCAGGGCAGAAGTGATGCTGATGTTACTGAAAACGGAAGAAAGCAACTTGACGCTTTAGCGGAAAGATTCAAAGAAATTCCGTTTGATGTAATCTACACAAGCCCTCTTTCAAGAACAAGGGCTACTGCCGAAGCGGTAAACAGATACAATAAAAAAGAGATCATCATAGAAGAAGGTTTACTTGAATTCGACGGCGGAAAATGGGAAGGTAAGAAGTGGGATGATATAGCAATAGAGTTCCCCGATGAACTTTATGACTGGAATAATCATCTCGAAAAACTTACTGCTCCCGACGGGGAAAGCATAGCGGGACTTCGTGTTCGTATGGCTGAAACTGTCAAGAAAATCCTTAAAGAAAATAAAGGAAAAACCATTGTTGCGGTTTCACACGGATGCGCTTTAAGAACATATTTCAACTATGCTCTGAATCTTCCGTTTGAAGAGATAAACAACGACCATTGGGTTATGAATACATCGCTCACTTTGTTTGAATATGATGATGACTTAAAGGCTAATATGATTTACAAGGAAGATGCAACGCATCTTGAAAATGCGGGTGTTCCCGTTAAAAAACACTGACGGAGGATTTTTTATGAGAATACTTGCGGTTGACTACGGCGAGGTAAGAACAGGCCTTGCTGTATGCGACAGAACGGAATTTTTAGCCTCACCCGTAGGCGTTATCGAAGAAAGAAAATTCGAGGAACTTTTAATGAAAGTTATGTTCATTGCAAAGGACCACGGGGTAGGCGAGATAATCGTCGGACACCCTAAGAATATGGACGGTAGTGAGGGCGAAAAGGCAAATAAATGCAGAAAGTTCGCTGAGGATTTAGAGGAACTTTCAGGGCTCCCCGTTAAGTTATGGGACGAAAGAAGAACAACGATAACAGCGCATAATATCCTTAACGAAACAGACACAAGAGGAAAGAAACGCAAGGAAGTTGTGGATGCTGTTGCGGCTACTGTTCTTTTGGAAAGTTATTTAAGATACAGGGAACTTCACAGAGAAGGATAACAAAAAGGCTTGTATGCTGTTTTGCATACAAGCCTTTGATTTTATACAAATTAAAAAGTCGCTCGGTAACGAAAATAAAACAAAAACGCTCTGAAGGCGAGTCGCCTTTGACAATTCGTATCTTACAGATTGATTAAAAGAAGTTTATCGCTCGGTAACGAAAATAAAACAAAAACGCTCTGCTTTGAAGCAGAGCGTCTGGTGAGACATTGGGGATTCGAACCCCAGACCCCTTGATTAAAAGTCAAGTGCTCTACCGACTGAGCTAATGTCTCATTTTGCTGACTGTTATTTCAAGTCAGCATATAGATTATATCAAAAATTAAGGCTTGTGTCAACAGAAATATTTTGGTTTTGTAGTTATGATAACTTTTTAGCAAAAGATTAACGGGATAATATGCAATTTGCCTAAAACATAAGGCTTATGACGATAACACTTGTTATTATGCCCGTTATATCCCCGATTAAAGCAGATGGAAGGGCGTGTCTTGTGTTTTTTATTCTTGTTGCACCAAAATAAACTGACAGCACATAGAATGTTGTTTCGGATGACCCCATCATAACAGACGCTACTCTGCCTGTGAAACTGTCTGCGCCGTATTCGGAAAGGATTGATTCGAGGATAGCAAGAGAGGCACTTCCTGATATGGATTTTGTTATTGCAAGAGGAAAACATCCCGCTGGGAAACCGACAAGGTTTGTTATGGGAGAAATAAGGTCTGTAAGAAAATCAGAAGCACCCGACGCTCTGAACATTCCGACAGCGGTTATTATTGCAACAAGTGTCGGAATTATTGAAATTCCTGTTCTGAAATTTTCTTTTGCACCGCTTACAAATTCAGAGAAAACATCAACCTTTTTAAAAAGCCCCGTTATTATTATCGCGGTTATTATGAAAGGAATTATTATGTCGGAAAATTTCAATTTTTCTTCCTCCCTCTGAAATCAAGAATTCTTGCAAAGGTTATAGAAACTATTAAAGTTATCGCGGAAGTTATTATTACGGCAGGAAGAATTTCAAGCGGATTTTCACTTCCGTTTTTTAAGCGAAGTGCTGCGACGGTTGTAGGGATTATTGTGAATGAAGCAGTATTTATCACCGCAAAGATAATCATATTTATACTTGCTGTTTCTTTACAGTTGTCCTCTTTTTCGAGTTCTTTCATAGCCTCAATTCCGAATGGGGTTGCGGCGTTCCCAAGCCCTAAAAGATTTGCGGTTATATTCATACATATTGCGGAAAAAGCCTTTCCTTTTGTGTCTATTCCTTTAAAGACAAGTTTCAGGAAAGGGGAGAAAAACTTTGACAGAATATCGGTTATTCCTGATTTTTCAGCAACACGCATAACCCCTCCCCAGACGCACATCGCGCCTAACATATAAATTCCGAGGTCAACGGCGGATACGCTTTCGGTTAAGACCGCTTCTGAAACGGCGCCGATATTTCCGCTTATAATTCCTGAAACAAAGGCGGATATGATGAGTATGGCAAAGATACAGTTAAGCAATGAAAACACCTCTTTATGTAAATGTAAAATTTCTGTTAAAAGCCGAAAAATCGGGATTTTTGTCGAATGATATAATTTGACAAAATAAAGAAAACATTGTATAATAAATGAGTAAAATATGGAACGATGATTTAATTTGTTGTTCCGATGATTTTTTTGAAAAACAAGGAGGGATACTGAATGAAATCGACAGGTATTGTGAGAAGAGTTGACGAACTCGGAAGAATTGTTCTTCCCATAGAACTCAGAAGAACTCTTGATATTGCTGAAAAGGATTCTGTTGAAATCTATGTTGACAAGGATACAATTATCCTCAAAAAATTCCGTTCTGCATGCACTTTCTGCGGAGAAGGAGAAGATGTTATAGATTTCAAGGGCAAATATATATGTCCTAATTGTCTTGCACAGATTAAAAAAGCATAATTATGTCTCAGGCTGTCTTTTTATCCGAAAGACAGCTTGATTTTTTTCAGCAAAACTCTTGACAAATAAATAACAAAGCGGTATAATCCACTACATAAAAGTTTTTAGGAGAGAAATAAAATGGTACTTATACTCAAAAATAACCCCGAAGTAAAAAAGGTTGATGAACTTCTTGAAAAAATAGCCGAAATGGGTCTTAAAACTCAGGTTGTAGGCGGTGCTTCACATACTATCGTAGGACTTATCGGTGATACAAGTCATCTTATCCCCGAAGATTTCTTACATTATGAAATTGTTGATACTGTTCAGAGAATTTCAGAAAGCTATAAGGCTGCTAACAGAAAAATGCATCCCGATGATACTATTATAGATATAGGCGGAAGAAAAATCGGAGGAGGAACATTCTCAGTAATTGCGGGTCCTTGTTCTGTTGAATCAGAAGAACAGATGAAGGAAGTTGCTACTGATGTCAAAGCGAGCGGTGCATCACTTTTAAGAGGCGGTGCTTTCAAACCCAGAACTTCTCCCTATGCTTTTCAGGGACTTCACGGGGAAGGAATCAGACTTCTTCTTGAAGCTAAGAAGGCAACAGGACTTCCTATCGTAACAGAAATTATGGATATAAACACACTTGACCTTTTTGCTGATGTTGATGTTATTCAGGTCGGTGCGAGAAATATGCAGAATTTTGAACTCTTAAAAGCACTCGGACATTCAGACAAGCCTATTTTTCTTAAAAGAGGACTTGCAAACACAATTGACGAACTTCTTATGAGTGCTGAATACATTATGTCAGGCGGAAACAACAATATCGTTCTTTGTGAAAGAGGAATAAGAACATTTGAAACAAAGACAAGAAATACTCTTGACATTTCGGCTGTTCCTATCTTAAAGAAACTCACTCATCTTCCTGTTTTCATCGACCCCAGCCACGCAGCAGGTATTTCATGGATGGTTGAGCCTCTTTCAAAGGCAGCTATCGCAATCGGTGCTGACGGACTCATGATTGAAGTTCATAATAATCCTAAGAAGGCACTTTGCGACGGCGCACAGTCACTTAACCCCGAACAGTTCGACACTCTTATGAAGGATATCAGGAGAAGAGTTGAATTTGAAGGAAAGACATTGGCATAGTAATATTTACGCAGGACTTTATTCAGGTCCTGCGTTTTTTATTTCCTGAAATGGTTGAACGGTCAAATTCTTTTTTGAGGGATGACAATGCTTTTTTCTCTATCCTTGAAACATAGGAACGGGAAATATCAAGCTTTTCGGCAACTTCACGCTGGGTTATTGCTTTATGCCCGAAAAGACCGTAGCGGTGGGCGATTATTGTAAGCTCGCGTTCTGAAAGGCATTTTCCTAAAAAATCATAGAGTTGTTCGGATTTTATGTTGAGGTCGATTTTATCCAAGATACTGTCGTCGTCTGAGATGATATCCATAAGGGTGAGCTGGTTGCCGTCCTTATCGGTTTCTATCGGCTCATCAAGGTTTATATCTCCTGCATATTTTTTCTGTGCGCGGAAGGTCATAAGGATTTCGTTTTCGATGCAACGGGATGCGTAGGTTGCAAAACGTGTTCCTTTGTTGTAATCAAATGTTGAAACCGCTTTTATAAGCCCTATTGTTCCTATCGAGATGAAATCTTCCTGCTCTTTTATGTTTGTTCCGTATTTTTTGATGATGTGTGCAACAAGACGAAGATTGTGTTCGATAATCTTGTTTTTTGCTGATTTATCGCCTTTTGACATACGCTCGAAACATTCTTTTTCTTCTTTCGCTGAAAGGGGCTTCGGAAAAAGGTTCTTGTTTTCGATGTGAAGGGCAAGGCATAACATTCCTGAAATGGCTTCGATAAAAAGTTCTGCAAACATATAAAAAATCTCCCCGATAAAAATATATAACATTTTATTAGAGGGATATGTTGTCCTATACTATTATAATATATAAAGAAAGAATTTACAGAAGAGGAAATATAATTCACACAAATTTAATTGACAATGCCCCTTCGTTATGGTACAATGTGCCTAATATAAGAGGGGTGTGATGATTTTGGGGAAAAACATATACCTTATTTTAACTCATACGGGGACAACCTGGTCGAAAATTATCAAGAAGCTCAATGACTATAAATACAGCCATGTTATGCTGAGTCTTGATGATAACTTCGACAGAATGTATTCTTTCGGAAGAAAGAAATGGTATAACCCGTTTATCGCTGGGTTTGTTGTTGAGGATAAGGACGGAGATTTCTTTTCTTTCTACAACAGGGCAAAATGCCGTGTTTATAAATTCGCGGTTACGGACAAGCAATATGATAAACTGTGTGAGGTTCTCCACTGGTTTGAAAAAAACAAACACAGGGTTTCATATGACATAATCGGTGTTATTTTAAGATACATAGGAATATCATTCAGACAGAAGGACAGATATGTATGCACTCACTTTGTGGGTAGCGTCCTTAAAGACAGTGGTATTGCTCCTATGATAAACAAGCCTGAAGAACTTAAACCTCAGGATTTTGAAACAATAGCAAACAGAATTTCATCAAAAGTCATCTATGAAGGATTTTTAAGAAAGATTCCTAAGAGTTGACAGAATCGGTTAATGTTTTTTAACCCGAAATGGTCCCGTTTTTGTTTATTTTGTATAAAGTCAAAAACTGTAAAAGCTCTGAAAACGATTTACATCTGCTTTTTTGTGATGATTTTGTGGTCATAATGTGTAAAAGCACACTGAATCATTGTGCAGATGTCACAAAGTTGACGATTTGGCTCCCGAAAACTATTGACATTAGACCCCTTAGGTTGTATATTTAATTTTGACAAAAGATATCGCCATATTTATGCGAAATCACAAATCACATGGTATTTACATTGTGGGTAAACGGCTCACAGTGATAAATATATAACTCACATCTATTATATTATCGAAGAAGAATAATATAATATATTATTAAGGAGGAAGTTATCATGAATCTCAAAAAGAATCTTGCACTCGTAGCTGCTCTCGCTATGTCAGCTACAGTACTCGCCGGCTGTACAAAGACAGAAGGCAACACACCTGCAGACACAACTGCTGCTGGCGGTGACGAACCCGCTACAACAGATGCTGCTGCTCCCGAAGACACAGGTGACCAGTTCACAGTTATGTCTTGGAACGACGAAGTTCCCGTTAAGTGGGGTGAAACAGTTTACACAGCTGCTAAGCCTCTTCCCGATGGCGTAACATACAACCCCGTAGTATTCGGTGTTGGTGGTGGTGAAGCTACACCTTACTTCCAGAACTACATGGAATCAGGCGATGACCTCGACATCTTCGCTCTCGAAGCTGACTTCGCTCTCACATTCCTCAACTCTTCATATGCTGGTTCACTCGCTGATATCGGTATCTCAGAAGACGAATTTGCTAACGCTTACGATTACACAATGGCTATTGGTACAGTTGACGGCGTTCTTAAGGCTGTTTCAATGCAGTCTTGCCCTGGCGTTTACGCTTACAGAACAGACCTCGCTGATCAGTACCTCGGCGTTAAGTCACCTGAAGAAATGCAGGCTAAGGTTAAGGATTGGGACACATACCTTGCTACAGCTGCAGAAGTTAAGGAAGCTTCAGGCGGTAAGTGCACAATGTCAGTTGCTCTCGGTGGTATCTGGCAGGTATTCTCAGCAGCTCGTACACAGGACTGGGTTGTTGACAACAAGTTCGTAGTTACAGACGAAGTTAAGGAATTCCTTGAACTCTCTAAGACACTCGCTGACAACGGCTACATCGATACAAACGCTCAGACATGGGATGCTTCATGGTATGGTCGTGGAATCGACGGCACAACAATGGGTATGTTCACATGTGCTTGGGGTCTTGAAGGTTGTATCCTCATCGACGCAGCTGGCGGCGTAGACGGTCCTTCATACGGTCTCTGGAACATCACAACAGGCCCTGCTGGTTGGTACTGGGGCGGTACATGGCTTGCAGTTTCATCAACAACTGACAACCCCAACCTCGCTGCAGACTTCATCAGATACTTCTGTGCTGATACAGAAACAATGACACACTTCGCAAGAGAAACAGGTACATTCGTAAACAACAAGGAAGCTGTTAAGAACATCGTTGCTGAAGGCGGCTACAAGAACCCTCTCCTCGGCGGACAGGATTCATACGCATTCTTCGCACCTGCTGCTGACGCTGTTCCTGCTATGAACATCGGTGAATACGACGGTACAGTTAAGTCAGCTCTTAACCCTGTAATGGTTGACTACGCTACAGGTAAGTACGCTTCAATCGACGATGCTGTTAAGGCATTCACAGATAACGTACAGGCTGCTCTTCCTGACCTTGCTTGGTAATTGGAATAATAGTCAATAACTGAATAAGTTAAATATACGCGTTACGGGACGGAGTAATCTGTCCCGTAAAGTGTACTTTTACCCTAATACTTCCATTTGAGGAGCGTGAATATGATGGCTTCAGCGGCAAACAGAAGAATCCGTAAGCTCAGCTATGCTAAGTACGGATATATGTTCATTTTGCCTTTCTTTCTGGTTTACTTCATTTTCTCACTTTACCCACTCATCTATACATTCGTAGTTAGTACATTTCGTGCAACAGGTACAGCCGTTGACGCTGAAATGTTATTTGTTGGCGTTGAGAATTTCAAGGACCTTCTCTTTGTTGAGAGCCCTGTAAGAAAGCAGTTCTTCCAGGCTATCGGCAACACATTAATCCTTTGGATTTGTAACTTTATCCCCCAGATCGCATTATCACTTCTTTTAGCTGTATGGTTTACAGATAACAGACTTCATGTACCTGGCAAGGGATTCTTTAAAGTAGTAATGTATATGCCTAATATCATTACAGCTGCATCAGTAGCAACACTTTTCCTTTCACTTTTCGGTGAAACTCAGTATAACCCTGTTAACCAGCTTCTTCTCTCGTGGGGTTGGGTTCAGGAACCAATTACATTCATTCAGACATATCAGATTAAACGCGGAATTGTTTCATTCATCCTCGCATGGATGTGGTTCGGTAATACCATGGTAATGCTTATGGCTTCAATCATGGGTATTAACCCCAGCTTATTCGAAGCAGCTCAGATCGACGGTGCTAACAGTGCGCAGGTATTTGCTCACATCACAGTTCCTTCAATCAGACCTATGCTCGTTTACGTTGGTATCACATCAATGATCGGTGGTCTTCAGATGTTCGATATTCCTTACCTCTTCAATAAGGGTACTGATATCGACGAATACACAAGAACAATTGCGATTTACATCTTTGAAAGATATTCGGGCGCAACCCGAGACTATGGTCGTTCGGCTGCAGCCTCCATTATCCTCTTTGTTATCACAGGCATCCTCGGCGCAATCGTATTCTACATTAACTCCGACAAGGACGAATTGGCAGAAAAGAAGCGTCGTCGTAAGGAAGCTAAGAAACTGAAGGGAGGCAGCGGATTCTAATGAACAAAAAAGAATATAAAAAGACTTATGAAGCAAATAAGGCTAATGCAAACTATACACACCTTATCAGATTCGAATCTGCTATAATCTTTATACTTTGCGTTCTCCTTACACTCATCTGTCTTCTTCCTTTCGTTATCGTTGTAGTTAACGCAACAAGAGACCACGGTGAAATTTCACGTTCAGTATCTCTTATCCCCAGCACACATCTTATCGAAAACATCAAGAACCTCGCAACACCTGAAATGAAGAGAACATTCGACGCTTTCGTTGGTTACAAGAACAGTGCTATCATCACTATCTCTGCAACAGTACTCAGCGTATTCTTCTCAGCACTTACAGCTTATGGTCTTTGTGTTTACGATTTCAAACTCAAAGATGCTGCAACAACATTCATCCTCGCAGTACTCATGGTACCTACACAGGTATCTGGTGTTGGTTTCATCAAGTTCATGCTTGCAATCGACCTTTACAACAATTTCCTTCCTCTTATCATTCCTGCGATCGCTGCACCTGCAACTGTTTTCTACATGAGACAGTATATCAGATCATCGTTCCCGCTCGAAATAGTGGAAGCTGCTCGTATTGACGGTTGTGGAGAACTCAGAACATTCATAACAATCGGTCTTCCTATGATCAAACCCGCTATCGGTGTTCAGGCTATCTTCACATTCATTGCAAACTGGAACAACTTCTATACACCTAGTATGATCATCACAAGCTATCAGAAGATGACACTTCCTATGATGATTAAGAAGCTCTCATCTGACAGACTTGCAACTGACTATGGTAAGATCTATTGCGGTATCGCAATTTCAGTCGTACCTCTCATCATTGCATACTGCTGCCTGTCAAAATATATAGTAGCAGGCGTTGCCCTCGGTGGTGTAAAGGAATAATTTTTAATAGGATATTACATATTAAAGCGACACTTTATAGTGTCGCTTTTCTTTTTTACACTTGACAAATCGGGTAAAATATAGAATAATATTAATATCAAGCACGAATGGAGAAAAGTTATGTCTGACAACAGATCAATCAGAATTGCATATATAGGCGGAGGTTCACAGAATTTCGGATGGCAGTTTATAAGCGCACTTTCAGGAGAAGAGTTGCAGGGAACTGTTATGCTTTATGATACCGACAAGCAACTTGCACTTACAAACGAAGTTATCGGAAACAAGATGCGTGAACAGGAAACAAACAAAAGTGATATTGTTTATATAGCGACAGATACAATAGAGGATGCACTTACAGATGCAGATTTTGTTATACTTTCAATTTCAGAGGGAACTCTTGATGAAAAGATAAATGATATCTATCTTCCCGAAAAGTTCGGTATTGTTCAGAGTTCGGCTGAAAATGCAGGTCCCGGCGGAATAATAAGGGCTTTAAGAACAATTCCTTCATACATAAAAATAGCTGAGGCGATAAAGGAAAAATGTCCTGATGCATGGGTTATAAATCTTACTAACCCTATGAATATATGTCTTATGACATTATACGATGTTTTCCCTGAGATAAAGACTTTCGGTTCTACAAACGAACCTTTTGCTTCAACAGAACTTATCGCTGATTTTATTTCTAAGGAGTCAAATCTTCCGAAAGTTCACAGAAGAGAAATCAAGACAAATCTTGTTGGTATAAACGGATTTTCATTCTTCACCGAAATTTATTACAACGGCGAAGATGTTATGGATATCTATACAAAGTTCAATAAGAATTTCTCTGAAATGGGATATGAAAAGCATACCAACGAATTCAAGAATAATCCTTTGGCTTCGGGAAACCTTGTCAAGTTTGATATGTTTATGAGATACAATGCAATAACTGCGGCTGATGACCGTCATGTTGCGGAATGTTGTCCGCCCTGGTATCTTTCAACGCAGAAGAATGCGCAGAACTGGAAGATAGGTATGATGAACTCAAACTATATGAAGCGCAGAAAGCTTGAACTTGCTGACGCCGCAAAGAAGCTTATGAACGGCGAAAGTGAACTCAAAACAGGCTATGCGGGAACAGATGTTGTAAATCAGATAAAAGCCCTTATGGGAATGAAAAATCTTGTTACCAATGTTGATGCGGTGAATAAGGGTCAGGCTTCAAATCTTCCTTTAGGCGCTATTGTTCAGACAAATGCGCTTATCTCGAAAAACAGTGTTAAACCTGTTGTTTCGGGCGACCTTCCTGAAGAACTGATGATACTTGCTGCAAGACAGATTTCAAATCAGAAGATACTTATGAAGGCGGCTAAGGAAAAAGACCTTGACATCGCTTTCAATGCGTTTTTAAATGACACACTTATGACTTTGCCTATTGATTCGGCAACGGAGCTTTACAAAGAAATGCTTTCGGGAATAAGGGCACATCTTATCTATTACTGCAATTAAAAAAATCCGAAAAGGAAATTTTCCTTTTCGGATTTTCTGTTTTCAAGAGCCGATATACCCTGTTATGAAAAGAAGTAAGACAGAGACTAAAATTCCTGCTATCGCGTTTGCTGAAACACCAAAACCTTCTCTTTCGTCATAATCGGAAAAAACTTTTCTTGTTGAAGAACTTTTAGGATAAAGTTCGAGTTTATCGGGCGGTGGAAAAGAAAGGGACACAACATATTCTCTTTCGTCACCGTCGGGAGTCTGATATGTATACCGACCTCTGTAATCGTTATGGGATTTGGTGTCTCTGTCATGGTAAGAACTTCTGAGCTTTCCTGTTAAGACTGTGTTGCTGTCGATAGCTTCTTGTTTAAGTCTTAACAGCTTCTTCTTTGACTTACTTAAAAGAACATTGAGGATTATGAAGGTTGCTATTCCTGCTAAAACTGCAAAGACTACACGAGGGTCTTCATCCATCCAGCCTTTTTTGAATTTGTCTATTAAATCTGTCATAAAATCACCATTATTTTATATCGGGAAATCTGTTTTCATACCAGATTGCTGTCAGAATGCCGTTTTTCACTGATATTTCAGCCGTTTCGCCCTTAAATGAGTTACTTACTCCCAAAGGGAAATCGGGCGTTAAAACGATGTTTTCGGCCTCATACGAGAGCCCTCTGATATTTACACCTTCCGCTTTACCGCAGAGTGAGAAAAGAGAGAATGTTCCTTTGAAAGTTTCATCGAAAACAAGGGTTTTATTTTTGAAAGAACACATAATAAAATCCTTATCAATAATAAAGCCTACGGCATTGTTTTCTGCTATAAACTGCAGGGTCTGGATGTTTGCTATGGTGTGGTCAAATCTTTCTCCGCCCGTAGCGCCGTAGATACAGATTGTTTCTGCACCCATACCGAGCGCTGTTCTTACAGATGAGATTATGTCGGTATCATCTTTTTTAACGGGAAGTTTTTTTATGTTGGGGTGAGAGGGAATCTCGCCCAAAGAATCAAAATCGCCGATTACCATATCGGGAATTACCCCTATGGAAGAAAGATGAGAATAGCCTGCGTCGGCGGCGATTATAAAGTCATCTTTTTTATGGGAGAAGATTTCTTTTGAAAAATCTCCCGCTCCGACAATTATAAAGTTATTCTTCATATTATCTTATAATAGCGTATGCTGTATAACCTGCATAGAGGCATACCATTATAGCGCCTTCTATGCGGCTGATTTTCTTTCCTGTTATACAGAATACATAGGTTATAAGTGTAAATCCTATAAGAACTGCGATGTCTATTATATTTTCTGTTATGAGTGCTACGGGGCTTATAGCCGAGGAAACACCTAAAACGAGAAGAATATTGAAGATATTTGAACCTATTACATTTCCGACTGCCATATCAACATCGCCTTTCTTGGCGGCAATGATTGATGTTACGAGTTCGGGGAGGCTTGTTCCCATTGCAACGATTGTAAGACCGATTAAAGTGTCGCTCCATCCGATTGCCTTTGCGATTGTTGATGCGCCTGAAACTACAAAATCTCCTCCGAATTTAACCGCTACCGCACCGCCTAAGATAAAGAGGATACTTTTCCATACAGGAAGGATTTTGATTTTATCGTCGTCATCTGTAACGGGGTTTTTCTTTGCTGAATAAATCATCCAGAGAAGATATGATATGAAAATTACTATGAAAACAATACCGTCTATTCTGCCTACTGCCATTCCGATAAATGAAAGAACGGCGAAAAGAATTGTGCAGATAATAGAGAAGGGATATTCTTTTTTAAGAGTTTCTTTCTGCACTGTAATCGGCATAAAGAGTGAACATACACCACATACCATCATAAGATTGAAGATGTTTGAGCCTGTAACATTACTTACTGCGAGCCCGTTACTGCCCTCTAACGATGCTGTTATACTAACGGCACATTCGGGAAGGCTTGTTCCCATCGCGACAATGGTAAGACCTATTATCATTGATGAAACGCGAAGTCTTTTAGCGACGGATGAACTTCCGTCAACGAAAAAGTCTGCTCCCTTTATAAGCAGAACAAAACCTGCTACAAGGGAAAGAATTGCGAGTAAAATTTCTGTCATTTTTTTCTCCTCCTGAAATTAAAAGGGCTTGAGTTCTGAAAGGTCGAACGGAGTTTCCTGATAAACGCAGTAGTTAAGCCAGTTTGAGAAAAGCTGGTTTGCGTGACAGCGCCATGTGAAAACAGGCTCGTTTTCGGGGTTGTCATCAGGGAAATAGTTATAGGGGATTTCGATGGGAAGCCCCTTATTTTTATCTCTGAAATACTCGTTTGAAAGAGTATCTCTGTCGTATTCGGAATGACCTGTTATAAAGAACTGTCTGCCGTTTTTACTTGCGACCATATGAACGCCTGAAAGTGAGGATTCTGTTAAGATTTCAAGTTCTTCTACCTTTTCGATATCCTCTCTCTTTATCTCGGTATGTCTTGAATGAGGAACATAAAAGAGTTCGTCAAATCCCTTTAAAATCTTATTTGAATAATTGACAAGATAATGGGGGAATATTCCGAACATCTTTTTGGGGAGGGCATATTTGGGAACATTATAATGTCGGTAAAGCCCTGCCTGTGCGCCCCAGCAGATATGAAGCGTTGAAAAGACGTTTGTTCTTGTCCAGTCTAAAATTTCACAGAGTTCATCCCAATAGTCAACCTCTTCAAACTCAATCTGTTCAACGGGTGCGCCGGTTATAATCATACCATCATAACGATTATTCCTGATTTCATCAAAGGTTGTATAGAATTTTACCAAGTGGTCCTGAGATGTGTTTTTTGAAACATGCGATTTTGTCTGGACAAAATCAATGTCAACCTGAATGGGTGTGTTTGAAAGAAGTCTTAAAATCTGTGTTTCGGTTTCTATCTTTTTGGGCATAAGATTTAAGATTGCGATTTTAAGAGGACGGATGTCCTGATGCTCTGCGCGGTCATCGGGCATTACGAAGATGCGTTCTTCCTGTAATGCCGAAAAAGCAGGAAGATTGCTGGGTATTTTAATAGGCATATATCATACCTCCTTGAATTCTTTAAAATAATACATAGAATTATATCATAAATAAGGCATCAAGTCAAGAAAACAGGCATAAGGCGGATATTCCCTAATGTACTGAATAAAACGGCTGAAAACGGCAATAATCAAGTTGAAAAAATTTTCGGGAGGTCTTTTAAGATGAGGACAAACAGACTTTTAATTGCTATGATAACAGGCCTTATTTTTACACTGTCGGTTTCTTTTTTTGATATTGTGAAGTTCGGTGAGAATATCAGTGAGATAGAAAACAATGTTTTAAGGCTTCATATAATAGCAAATTCGGATAGCGAAAGTGACCAGTCGTTGAAGCTTATTGTAAGAGACGGGATACTTTCAGAATATTCTGATGTATTTAAAAATTCAGATGGTATTGATGAAATTGTCACTACGGCAAAGGAACATCTTTCGGAAATAGAAGCGACTGCGGAAAAAATCATCAGGGAAAACGGATTTTTCTATGATGTTTCCTGCGAGGTTGTAAAGATGGATTTTGATAAAAAAGAATATGAAAACTTTACTATGCCGAAAGGATTCTATAATGCTTTGAGGATAAAAATCGGCAAGGCAGAGGGAAAAAACTGGTGGTGTGTTATGTATCCTCCGTTATGTATTCCTGCGACCGCAGAAACGGATTTGTCGGAGTATCTCACAAAAGAAGAGATTGATATCATAACAAATCCGAAGCGATATGAAGTGAGGTTCAAATGTGTTGAAATCTATGAGAAAATAATTGGACAGAAAAACAAAGACAGGTTGACGGAGGTATAGTTTTGGTGTAGAATTAAAGAGGTAAAAAGGAGGGCGGAAAATATGGTTGAATTTTTGCTCGGTGGTTCGGGAACGGGAAAATCCACAGAACTTATTTCAAGGATAAAGGAAACTTCAGAAAAGGGAAGAAAATGCATAGTTATCATCCCTGACCAGTTTTCATTTGAATATGATAAAAAACTTTATAAAGCCCTTGGTGCTGAGATGTATAACAACCTTACGGTTTTATCATTCGGCAGGCTTTCTTCGGATATTTTTATGCGTTTCGGCGGAAGAAAGGGAAGCTATGCGAGCGACTGCACAAAGCTCGCACTTACATATATCGCGGTTAATAATGTAAGAGAAAAAGACGGATTTCTCTATTTCGGAAAGATGTCGCGTTCGGGCAATTTCGCAAAGATTGTCATG
The DNA here is from genome assembly GCA_017536405.1 of Oscillospiraceae bacterium. Lineage (GTDB taxonomy): Bacteria > Bacillota > Clostridia > Oscillospirales > Ruminococcaceae > RGIG4131. The sequence goes on along the minus strand of JAFXHL010000035.1, from coordinate 5,889 downwards.
AACGAAATAAAAGAACTCTGTTATGCAGGTGTTACCGCAGAAGAACTTCTTACAGCATCGGAATCCTGCGACGGAAGAGAAAAGGCAAAGGCTAAGGATGTTGCAAATATTTTTATTGAATACGAAAGACTTCTTTCTGAAAAAAATCTCAAGGATAATATAAGCGATGTTGAATATGCATCGGGCATTGCAAAAAGCAAGGGGTATTTTAAGGATACAGATGTTTTTATAGATGAATTCCAGACATTCCCCGCTGACCAGATGAAGATGATTGAGGTTATAGCAGGAAATGCAGATAACCTTACTGTTTGTCTTACTACCGATAATCCTGCGTCAAAACTTCCGCTTTTTTCTGCTGTGAACAGAAGCTATGCAAGAATTTACAGCATTGCAGAAAACTGTGGCTGTGAAATAAAGACAACTATTATGAAAGACCCTCATCGTTTTGTTTCAGAAGATATCGCTTTGCTTTCCAAGAATATTTTCAGAAACAGAAGAGGCGAAAAGTTTTCATCGGATAACATAAAACTTGTTTTCGCAGGGGATATATACAAGGAATGCGAATATGTTTCGGCTGAGATAAAAAATCTTGTTATGGGTGGAATGAAATATTCCGATATCGCTGTTCTGACAAGAAATACAGACAGCTATTGCAGTATTATAGAAAGCACATTCGAACGATATGATATTCCTGTTTTTATGGATATCAAAAAACCTCTTATGCATAAATCGGTTATGCTTATGATTGTTTCGGCGCTTGAATATGCTTCATCAAAAAAGGTTTCAACAGAAACTGTTTTGAAATACATAAAGACGGGTCTTACAGGAGTTTCTGCCGAAGAAGCGGGTGTTCTTGACAATTTTGTATATCGTTTCGGTATAGACGGTGATTTATGGCTGAAAGAATTTATAGAAGAAGATACAAATGAAAGAGAAACCGCAGAAAAGATAAGAGGAAAGATTATTCCTTTACTTGAAAAATTCAAAAGCGGACTTAAAAATGCAACAGGCAGAGAAATCTGCAAGGCGGTTTTCTCCCTTATGACAGAAAGCGGTGCTTATGATTATCTTTCGACTGAAAGGTCGCTTGACACGGAAAGTCTTGAAATAATAAGAGAACAGAAACAGGTCTGGAATATGGTCTGTGATGTATTGGATGAACTTTGCGTAATACTCGGTGATGAAAAAATTCCCGCAAAGGAATTCGGGGAACTTTTCTTATGCATAGCATCGGGAGAGAAGATAGCAAACCCTCCGCAGACACTTGACGCTGTTGTTTTTTCGGGAACAGAAAGGGCAAGACTTTCTTCTCACAAAGCAGTGTTTGTCATAGGCGCATCGGACGGGGAATTCCCTGCGGATGTTTCTGAGGGCGGACTTTTTGGAAAAAGGGATATAAAAGCACTTTCAGAGGCAGGAGTGGAACTTGATATAAACTCGAAATACAGAGTAAGCGAAGAGATATTCTTTGCCTATAAGGCGCTTACATCCCCTTCGGAAAAGCTCTATATCACACACGCATATCTCGATACATCGGGAACATCTTTATATCCTTCAAACGCTATGAGAAATATTTCCGATATGGTCATTGATGATATAACGGTTTCTGCTGATAAACTGGGTGCGATATTCTTTTCGAAAACAAAGAAATCCGCTTATTACAACTTTGTATGTGAGTTTGACAAGAACAACGAGGATTTCGCGACACTAAGAAAATATCTGAAATCTGACAGTGAATATTCGGGCAGGGTTGATTTTCTTGAAAAGACTGTTTTTGAGAAAAAGGAAACACTAAGCCCTGATATTGCGAAAAAACTTTTCGGGGACAAACTTTATATTTCTCCAAGCAGATTTGAGGATTATCAGAATTGTCCGTTTATATATTTCTGCAAGAAGGGGCTTTCTCTCTATCCTCTTGAAAAGATAGAGTTCAGCGCTTCGAGTGTCGGAAATATAGTTCATCATTGTCTTTGCAGGATTTTGGAAAATACCGACAGAAATGCTTTTCTTTCGATGTCGGATGAAGATGTTGATTCAAAGATATCGCTTTATTTCAAGGAATATCTTGACGAAAGCATGGGCGGTGATTATGGTAAGGACGCGGGCTTTATGCTTTCTGCCGATAATGTAAAAAGAACGATAAAAGAAATAGTTATGCATTTAAGGGAAGAATTCTCACAGTCGAAATTCTATCCGTTTGCTTATGAAGCTTCGATTTCGGCAGGCGGAGAGGGATTTGCGCCGAGAGTAATAACCTCACAGAACGGGGTTGATGTATGCTTTATCGGGAATGTTGACAGGGCGGATGCCTTTAATGACGGCGATGAAAAATTCATAAGAGTTGTTGACTATAAAACGGGCGACAAGGCATTTTCTTTTAAGGATGTTTATTACGGAAAGAATATGCAGATGCTTATATATCTCTATTCGATAGCGGAAAGTGTTGACAAGAGTATCCCTGCGGGAGTTTTATATATGCCATCGCATACTGCAAAATCAGAACTTGACAGAAACGCAACGAAAGAACAGACAAAGTCGCTTCTTGAAAAGAACTATAAGATGAGAGGCGTTGTTCTTGATAATGAAAATGTTGTTAAGGCGATGGAAGAAGATACGGGCGGAAAATATATTCCCGTAAACATCAATAAGGATGGTTCTTATTCGAAATCATCAAGACTTATGACGTCGGATGAATTTTCTGCTATGAAAAAATACATAGACAAGGTTGTCGGCGAAATGGCAGATAATCTTACAGGCGGAAAGATAGAGGCAAATCCTTTATGCGACGGAAATTCGTCGCCCTGTAACTACTGCGATTATTACAGCATCTGTCTTAAATCTATGAAGACGCCTGAAAGGGTTTATGATAAGGACGCTGAAAACAAAATGAAAGAAATTCTCGCGAAGGGAGGGGAAAACTGATGGGTTTTACAGAAGGACAGATAAATGCCATAAACGCAAGGGGACAGAGCATTCTTGTTTCGGCGGGTGCGGGAAGCGGTAAGACGAGCGTTTTAATCGAAAGGCTTATAAAAATTCTTTCGGATGAAGAAAACAAGACTCCTGCCGAAAAGGTTATCGTTGTTACCTTTACGAAAGACGCCGCTTCTCAGATAAGACAGCGACTTTCGGCGGCGCTTGAAAAAAAACTTTCTGAAGAGCCTGATAACTTATGGCTTATGACTCAGCAGTCAAACCTTTGCTTTGCGAAAATTTCAACAATACATTCATTCTGCTTTGATATGATAAGGGACAACGCAGAACTTGCGGGAGTTTCAGCAGATTTCAGAATTGCGGATGAAAACAATGAAAAGATTATGATTTCATCTGCTATAAAAACCGTTATCGGAAATATCTCACTCCGTTCACCCGAAATGAAAAACGAACTCAGGGATTTTTTCTGTAACAAGAAGGAATATGAACTTTCTGAAGTTTTTGAGAAATTCTATAACTATGCGGTTTCTATGCCTTTTTATGAGGATATTCTTTCTGAAATACTTGAAGGATTTTCGGGAAGTACCGATGAAATAAAGAAAGAATATGTGAGAATTCTTTCCGAACAGGCAGAGGAGTTTGCCGAAACAGCACTTTTCTGTAAGGAAATTTCTGAAAGTGTTGCGGCGCTTGATGTTTCAAATACTTTTGAAAATGAATACAATCTTTTCAGAAGTATAGCAGAAAAAATAAAGGATGAGAAAATTCTCTATGACGACAGGATAGCAATGTTTGGTGGGGTTGATTTCAAAAGGATGCCTTCATTCAAGCCCGAAAACGTCATTGAGGATGACGTGAAAACACAGTATACAGCCTTAAGAAACAGATACAAGGATAAATACAAGAGGTTATGTAAAGACCATCTGTTCAGAAACTCTGACATAGAAGACGACAGGGAGATACATAAAAAGATACTTTCTTATCTTATAGATGTCGTTAAGGAAATCGACGATGAAATCTATGCGATGAAGGAAGAAAAGAATGTTCTTACTTTTTCTGACGCGGAAAGGGTTTCTGTTAAACTTTTATGCAGAAAAGATGAGAACGGAAATATCGCTAAAACAGAACTTGCTGAAAGTCTTTCAAAATATTACGGCGAGATAATGATAGACGAATATCAGGACTCGAACGCTATGCAGGACCTTATTTTCAGAATGTTATCAAAAAATTCTGAAAATCTTTTTGCGGTAGGCGACATAAAGCAGTCTATCTATCGTTTCAGACAGTCAGACCCGACTATCTTTGTTAATGCACTGAAATCTGCGGTTGAGTATGACGATGCGGGAGAAAAGGCCCCTGCCGTTATAAGACTCAATGATAATTTCAGAAGCAGTGAAGATGTCGTAAATTTTGTGAATTTTACATTCTCTCTTATTATGAGTGAAAAAGTAGGGGAGATTGACTATTCAGACAATCAGTCGCTTAAAGCCTCGGCGGAATATCCCGAACAGGACAGGGCAACCGAAATCATTATAGTGAACGAAGAAGAGGACGAAGAAACTGAAGAAGATTCTTCTGAAGAAAATGATGATACTGATGAAAATTCCGACGAAGAAGAGATTGATGTAAAGGCAGTGAAATCCGAGGCTTTTGCGGTTGCTGTGAAGATAAAGCAGATGCTTTCATCTGCTGAAAATACAGTAAGGGTTGATAACGAAACTTTAAGAAGATGTCAGCCGAAAGATTTCTGTATACTCACAAGAACAAGAGGCGCAGGACTTATTTTTGCTGAAGAACTTGAAAAGCAGGGTATAAGGGTTGCGAATGAAGATACAACGGGTTATCTTAAATCAAATGAGATGTCTGTTCTGATAAATCTTCTGAGAATAATCGATAACCCTCTGCTTGATATTCCTATGGCATCGGTTATGATGTCGGCGATGTTTATGATTTCTCCCGATGAAATGGCAAAGATAAGACTCTGTAAGAAAAAGGCACCTCTTTACAGCGCTGTATGTGAGGCTGTTTTGAATGAAAATGAGGATTATTATCCCAAGTTGAAATCCTTCAAGGATAGTCTTGACAAGTTAAGACTTTCGGCAGGCGGATACAGTCTTGAAAAGTTGATAAGAACAATCTATGACAGCACCGATTATCTCACAGTTATGCAACTTTATGGTGACGGCGAGAGAAAAAAAGCGAATCTTCGTCTTATACTCGAATACGCAAAGGGCTATGAACAGAATTATAACGGCGGACTTTCGGGATTTATAAGATACATAAATTCTGTTTTCGAAAACGGCGGAGATTTCAAAAAGGTTTCTATAGCTTCTGAATCCGATAATGTTGTAAGCATAAAGACGATACACAAATCAAAGGGGCTTGAATATCCGTTTGTCTTCCTTTGTTCGACTTTAACCGCATTCAACAGAAAAGACCTCAAATCACAGATACAGACCGACGGCAGAAACGGAACGGGTTTTAAAATCAGAAACAGGGCCGAACTGAAATACTACGATAGCATCTATCATTATGTTTATGAAAGAAGAAACACCGCTTATCTTGCAAGCGAAGAAATGCGACTTTTGTATGTTGCGATGACGAGAGCAAAGGACAGACTTTTCATTACTTTCAAGAATGATAAGAAGTTCCGTTCGGCACTTTCGAAGGCAACTGTTTCTCTTAACACAAACGGCGGAATAAATGAAAACCTTACCGCAAGGGCGGAATGTATGGCGGACTGGATTTTACCTGTTCTTATGCTACACCCTGAGGGAATTGTTTTAAGAGAATTGTCAAACGGGTTTATGTGTAAAACATTTAAGTCTGCGCCGAAAGTGAAATTCACCGAATGGGAAGAGGATACGGTTTCGGTTCAGAAGAAGCAGAAAGCTGTTGCCGATGACAGAAAACTTTCGGAACTCAGAAAATCCATTGAATATGACTATGACCTTT
>JAFXHL010000034.1 GCA_017536405.1 Oscillospiraceae bacterium | reverse complement strand
TCTTCGAGAGGATTTTTATCCGTTCTTTCGGGAAGACTTGTATATATAAGTGTCTCTACTCTTCTTTTCGCCTTTGCAGGTCTTTTGTTTGCTATAATGGGCGCTAAGAATTTTATGGGAAGTTTTATTTTAAGATACATAAAGAAAGTCCCCGCGGATGAATTCACACAAAGACAACTTTTTCTGATGTTCCTTATTATTTCATCGGTTTTATATTTTATGACAGATGTTATAGCATCTTTATTTGCGGTTTCGCCCAACAGCATCCTCTCAGGAAAATATGGCGGACTTCTTTTAGCCCCACTTATGCTTACGGGTATTTTATATCTTTCTATCTCGGGCAAAAAGGCGTTTGCTTTTTCGGGAATTTTCTCAGGTGTTTTAATCCTTTCCTGCGCTGTATTCAATCTTTCGGGGTCGGCAACGATGCTTACGGGATTTTCACCTGCGTTGTCAGCGTCGGTTGCATCGTTTATGCAGTTTGGTCTTTCATCGTTTATAATTCCTGCGATAATTATTGTCGCTGCTTTTGTATACACATTCATAATATTCATATCCGCAAAAAAAATAAAACCTCTTTCGGTTTTTGCATCGGTTGCACTCGCTGTGATTTTTATATGCGAAGGATTTTTCGCTGTAAGCAGATATCCGCTTAAAAATCAGATTCAGAATGAAATTACTGAAAATGTAATCTCTGCCGCTGTTGAGAATTACTCTCTCCCCTTATATATCAATATCGGGGATAATATGACATCGGCTGAAATACAATTCTCGGCAAAGAGACAGAATATCGCTTCTATTACCGAGGCGGAAATAAAAGCATTGGGAAGAAATGGTCTTATCATTACTGACAGAAAATATGACGGTTTTGAAATTGTATACGAAGACATATCGGGATACTACATACTTGTTTCAAAATGATTTGACAGAAACGGTCTTTTGTGGTATAATATCAAAGTATTTGAAATTATCCTGAACGGGAGGATTTAAGATGAAAAAAACATTAAGAAAACTCGCTGCTTTTTCTGCGGCTTGTGTTATGACACTTTCTCTCACTGCTTGTGGAGAAAATACTGCTACTATCGGTAAAATCGGTGGTGAGGATATCCCTGCGGGAATCTATCTTTATCATGCTACATCGGTTTACAGACAGACTGCTTTACAGAAAACAGAAGAACAGGCTACTGTATGGGATATTACTGTTGACGGCAAAACCGCTGAACAGCATATCGAAGATGAAACTCTTATGAGAGTAAAGAAGCTTGTTGCTATCGAAAAGAAATTCGATGAACTCGGTCTTTCTTTTACAGACAAGGAAAAGGAATACCTGAAAGCTACTGCCGAAAATGCTTATAAACAGTCAGAAGAGGCTTTTTCAGAAAGCGGAATCGGTCTTGATTCTTTCACAAGAATAGTTGAAAACGATACTAAATATGCCGCTGTTTTTGATGCTTATTATGATGCAGAAACAGGTATTGAACCTGTAAAGGTTTCTGAAATCAACAAGTATATGAAGGATAACTACGCAAGAATCGAAATCCTTGAAGTTCCACTCAAGGATGCAAGCGGAAATCTTCTTAAAGGTGCTGAAAAGGAAAAGGCAATCAATCGTGCAAAATCTTATGTAGAGAGAGCAGACAGCGAAGATTTCGGTGTTCTTATCTATGAAGAATACAACATCCTTTTAAAAGCAACAGCAGAAGCTAACGGAACTGAATTCACAAAGGTTGATTATAAGCCCGGTGATGCTGATGAATATGCTTTTGAACAGATTATTGACAAGAACGATATGGTTTCATATTTCCCCTCTACTGTAACAGATGAAATTTTCGCTCATAAGGCTGACGGAAAGGCATTCTTAGTTGAAAGCTCTGAAAGCTATTATGTTGTGAAGAGATATAATATCCTCGAAAGAGAAGGCATTGTTGACACATATAAGGCTACTGTACTTCAGGCACTCAAGAGCGAAGAATTTGCTGAACTTGAAACAAAGTGGGCAGAAGAACTTGACATTGAATGGAATGCAGAAGCAAAGGAAAGATATGCTCCTAAAAAACTTAAAATAGCAGAATAAAACACACAAGGGTATCGGATTAACCGATACCCTTTATAAATGTAAAACAAAAGGACAGCTGACGCTGTCCTTTTTGTTTTACATTTCATTTCTATTCTCAAGGGCCTTGTAAAGTGTTACCTCATCGGCATATTCAAGATTTGCGCCGACGGGAAGACCGAAGGCGAGTCTTGTGACTTTTACGCCTAATGGTCTTAAAAGCCTTGAAATATACATAGCTGTTGCCTCACCCTCAACTGTCGGGTTGGTAGCCATAATCACTTCCTCAACTCCGCCCTGCTGGATTCTCTGTAAAAGTTCCTTGATTTTGAGGCTGTCGGGAGTGATGTTGTCGATAGGCGATATAAGCCCGTGAAGGACATGATAAACGCCGTTGTATTCTTTTGTTCTTTCGAAAGCCGAAACATCCTTAGGGCCGTCAACCACGCAGATGATGCTATGGTCTCTCCTTACATCATCGCATATGGGGCATACTTCCTTATCGGTCAGATTCTGACAGACAGAACAAAGCCCTACCTTTTCGTGTGCGTTGATGATGGCATCGGCAAACTCCCTCACATCTTCATCAGACATCGACATAACGAAATACGAAAGTCGCTGTGCTGTTTTCATACCTATTCCGGGAAGTCTTGCGAATTGTTCAGCTAAAAGAACAAGTGGTAATGCTTCTGCCATATATTAAAGAATTCCGGGAAGTGAAACTCCGCCTGTTACAGCGCTCATTTCCTTTTCAGATGTTTCTTCGATAGACTTCACGCATTCGTTTACTGCGCTCATTACGAGATCTTCAAGCATTTCAACATCGTCGGGATTAACAACTTCGGGCTTGATCTTAACAGATGTAAGTGTCTTCTTACCTGTCATTTCAACTTCGATCATTCCGCCACCTGCTGTAGCTGTGAATGTTCTGCCTTCGATGTCTTCCTGAACAGCTGTAATCTGTTCCTGCATCTTCTGTGCCTGCTTTATCATCTGGTTCATATTCTGGGGGCCGCCGCCCATTCCCTGAGGTAATCTTACTTTCATGATTAAAAACTCCTTTTGAAATATTTATTGTTTATTTTTTATTCAGTCCCTGTCGGGATACCGTTTTCCTTTGCTTTTCCGAGAAGTTCGACCGCTCTGTAATCGTCGGGCTTATCCTCGAGTTCTTTATTCTCGCTTTTCGCTCTTACTATATAGCTTTTGCCGAGAACTTTTGTTATAACCTTTATGAGAGAGATTTTGTTCTCTTCCTGCGCGAAAAGTTTCATAAAGAATGAATTTCTCGCAACTATAAATATTGTTGTTGTATTTATAAAGGCATAGGAATCAATAAGTGCCGCCGCGACCGCAGGATCAACCTTCTTGAATTCCTCTAAGACATCGGCCCATTTATTGCATACAACAGGCTTATCGACCGATGGGTCTGACTGCTTAACAGTATGCTCCTTAACGGGTTCCTGCTTTGAAGGCTCTGCCTTTACAGGCTCGGGCTTTGGTTTTTCTGTTTTTGTTTCTGCCACAGGCTGAGGTTTCGGCTCTTCTTTTACGGGAGGAACGAATTTATCCGTGAGAGGTGCAGATGCAGGCTCAGCAAAAGTCTGCTGAGGTGTTTCTGTAACCTTTGGTTTCGGGATAGAAACTGCTGCTCCCATAAGTGTGCAGAGTTTTACAAGGCACATTTCAAATTCAACTCGTTTTGCAAGTGAACGGGAAAGTCTCTCATTACATTCCTGCAAGACAGTAAGCTTTGACAGAATATCTTCAATAGAAAGAGAAGAAGCGATAGCTGAAAGTCTCTCCTGTTCTGAGGGGAGGCAGGCTATGAGTTCTTTTCTTTCGGGAACGCTTTTTATGAGCATTATGTTTCTGAACTGCAAAATCAGTTCTTCGCAAAGCCTTGTTATATCCTTTGACATTGCATAGAGTTTGTCTGTTATAGTAAGGGCGGTAGAAGTATCCCCTCTGACAACGGATTCTATTATATCAAAAAGATAATCTCTTCCCGCTATACCCGACGCCGCAGAAACGGTTTCGAGTGTTACATCGGTTGAGTAGGCTATGCACTGGTCTAAAAGAGAAAGGGCATCTCTCATTCCGCCGTCTGCAAGGCGCGCGATTAAAAGCGCCGCTTCTTCGGAAAGATTTATTTTTTCTTCTCCTGCTATATAGAGAAGCCTTTTAGCGATATCCTCGGGCATAATTCTTCTGAAATCAAAGCGCTGACATCTTGAAAGAATTGTGGGTAAAACCTTATGGACCTCTGTTGTTGCAAGAACGAACTTTACATACGGAGGCGGTTCTTCGATGATTTTAAGAAGCGCATTGAAAGCATTCACCGAAAGCATATGGACTTCGTCGATGATATAGACTTTGTATCTGCATCTTTCGGGTGAATATACAGCACCGTCTCTGAGGTCTCTTATATCGTCAACACCGTTATTTGAGGCGGCGTCGATTTCGATGATATCTGAAAGTGCTTCGTTTTCAGCGTCAACACAGACAGAACAGGAAAGGCAAGGATTTCCGTCAGCAGAATTTTCGCAGTTTATCGCTTTTGCAAAAATTCTCGCGCAGGTTGTTTTACCTGTTCCTCTTGAGCCTGTAAAGAGATAGGCATGGGCTGTTTTGCCGTTTGTTATCTGACTTTTGAGGGTTGTTGTTATATGGGGCTGGGCGATAACATCATCAAATGTTTTGGGACGCCACTTGCGGTAAAGCGCTGTATACAATCAAACTCCCCTCACTTTCTTTTACGGCATAAAAATCCGACACATAGGTGTGCAGGCTTGCTGCGGCACACAAGAACGGACTGCTTAATGCTGCTCGGTTCCCCGCCTGACATGGTTCACAGTGTTTTGTTGCACAGGGCCCGCACACCTATATATCGGATTAACATTGGTATTATATCATATTGTATGGATTTTGTCAAGGGGTTGCACAGGTATGCAGTTTATAACAAAAAGTGTGGAAAAGCAAAAAGATTACCCGTATTTCAAGGCAAACAGGCGACGGCATACGGGGAGTATTCCGAGCGGGTTTAACGATGAAAGACGGGTAAGATTTCTTGTTTTACTTTTTCTTTGAAGTTTTTACAACTTTTTTATCTTCAGGCTTGAAGCAGAAATGCCATACGAGAGCGGCTATTGTGGCGCCAACGAGTGGAGCTAAGATGAAAAGCCATACCTGGCTGAGTGCTTCGCCACCGAAAACAAGCGCAGGGCCTAAGCTTCTTGCAGGGTTAACGGATGTTCCTGTGAGAGGAATACCGATGATATGAACAAAAGTAAGTGTGAGACCGATGATGAGGCCTGCGTGTGCTGATGTCTTTTCATTTGATGTTACACCGAAGATTGTGAGAACGAAAACGAATGTAAGTAACATTTCAACAACAAAAGCACCATCGAGAGAGATGTATGTATGCGAAAGTTGATTGAATCCGTTTGTTCCGAGGCCTGTTTCGAAGATATCAAGACCTGCGCTTGACTTTATCACATAGAAAAGAACGCTTGCTGCGGCACATGAGCCTAAAACCTGTGCTACAACATAACCGATGAAATCAATAAATGAAAGCTGACCATCAATAAGCATAGCGAGTGATACTGCGGGGTTTACATGGCATCCTGAAATGTGGCCTATTGCATAAGCGGCTGCAACGATTGCAAGACCGAATGAGAATGCAATACCGAGTATTCCTAAAACTCCGCCTATTCCGCCTGTTATAGCAGCCGAGCCACATCCGAAGAATACGAGGATGAATGTTCCTATGAATTCTGCGAGGTATTTGGTAAATCTCTTGTCCATAAAATGTTCCTCCGTTTAAAATTAATATCCGATAAGCTCCTCTGGAGTAGCGTATCCGTTAGTAAGCGCCTTTTCTCTGAGGCATGTATAGAGTTCAACGAATGTTGCATTCATATAGGGAATGAGGCAGTATGAACCGAGTGCGCCAAGACCGAATGTCATCATTGTTGCAAGACAGAGAAGAAGAGACCAGCCGATGAATGAAAGCTGAAGGATGAATGTGTTCATCTTTTCGCCTTCCATTGTCTTTTTACTGATTTCGAATGCTCTTTCCTTTGAAATAGAAGGATTTTCAGCGAGAATATAAGGAACGAGGAAATATTCATAACTCTTTATAATTCCGGGGACTACGAAAAGAAGTGTCCAGAGAATGATATAAAGGTTATAGAAGAATGAAACCTTTGCAATATTCTTATACTGCTTTGACTTTACAGAGAAAAGAATATCGTTTATATCGCCCTTTCTTGTTCTTGATACCATAAAGTATCTGTTAAGACCAACAATGTTGAAAGGCATATTAACGAATGTGCTGAGAACAAGGCTTACTGCGAGTGTGAGAATGTAGATGATTGCATAGAAAAGAATCATTCCGAGTACCATTCCTATGCCTGCGCCTACCATCATAGCGTCGCTTCCTGCTTCTTCTCCCGCTACGCCGAGTGCTGTCGATGAAATTCCGAAAACGGTACTGATAATAGTTCCGATAACAGATGTTCCGCCGTATAAAAAGCCTGTTACTGTGCTTGTGATAGTACCTGTTACAAGGTATGTAAGGAAGCAGTAGAGAACGGCATACCAATAGTAGTTTTTAAGACACGCTTTGGCATTGTTCTTTAAAAGTTCGTTTGTCCACATAATGTTTTCTCCTTCATAAATAATATATCATCATTTTACTACATTTTTTACCAGATTGCAATAGAAAAATATCTTCTTGCAATAGTTCTTACAATAATGTATAATATATTTAAGAATATTTTTGCGGAGGGTTTATTATGATAAAAATCTGCGATAACCTTATAGATATTTCGGCGATTGAAATTTCTGACCTTGTTGATATGCAGAAGCTCGTTGCTTTTCAGGAAACATATGCCGAAAAGACAGGATGTGCTTTAACCGTTGTTGACAGAAACGGAAACTGCATTACTCCCACAAGTAAATTCTGTAAATACTGTGAATACTATATAAGAAGTTCATCGGAAGGGCTGAAGGAATGTAACAGATCGCATTCATTCTTCATCTCTGAGGCTATGCGTTATCACAGAATACATATTGCCAAATGCCACGCGGGAATTACTGAATTCGCATTCCCTATTGTTCTTGAAAACGAAGTTATAGGCGGTGTTGTCGGCGGACATTACACAATAGAAAGAATGCGTCCTGCGGATATAAGAGAATGTTCTGACAGATACGGCGTTAACATAGACAATCTTAAAAACGCAGCGGAAGAACTTGAAAGACTTTCTAAAAAAGAAATCGAAGCTATAGCAACCGCTGTGAAAACCGCTATCGAAGCTATGGTTAACGAGGCTTATTTCAAAAAGCAGACGGCTGTTGTTTCAGAAGTTTTCGCAAAGACGATAGGCGTTGTTTCGGAAAACTTTGAAAAGATGTCGAAAGCATCGGAAAGAATCGAAACACATCAGAGAGAACTCAGCAAGAACATTGAAAACATCGGTGAGGCATCTGAAAAGATTGAGGATGTTCTCGATTCTATCACAAGACTTGCAGACCAGACAAAAATTCTTAGTTTCAACGCACAGATAGAAGCAGTAAGAGCAGGCGCTGCGGGAAAGAGCTTTGTTGTTGTTGCGGGCGAAATCAAAGACCTTGCCGACACTTCAAAAGCAACTGCGGAAGATATCGCTACACTCACAACCGCTATCAAGTCTGATGTTGAAAGCACAGTTACAAGCTCGGAAAAAACTATCGAAAGCGCTGATGAACAGTCGGATTACATAGACGACGCAAGCGAGAATGTTGAAGAACTTCAGATACTCGCAAAGCAGTTTTCGAAATTTGTTGCGAAAAATACAAAACAGTAATAATAAAAGGACACTCTACTGAGTGTCCTTTGTTTTTTCTTTAAAAATCTTTTCGCCGAAAAAGATTAAAGAAATTCCTATCGGGAAAAGGATGATACTTATCCACTGGGATGTTGAGATGCCAAATGCGCTTCCTCTTATGCTGTCGTATCTGAAAAATTCGAGGATGAAGCGTTCTATGGCATAAATCGAAAGATAAGCGCCTGTTATTCCGCCGAGTTTGAAAATCTTCTTTACGGCAAATATCATAAGAACGGCAAAAACTATGAAATTTATCCCTGCTTCGACAAGCTGGATAGGAAAGAGTTTTACGCCCTGAGGCGCTCCGCCCAAAGCATCGAAATAAACGCCGTATTTTTCACTGGGTGCACCATAGCAACAGCCTGCGAAAAAGCAACCTATTCTTCCGAAGGCGTGGATGAGAGGAATGAGGGGTGCATAGATATCGACGAGTTTTATGGGATTTATCTTATATATTTTCCCATAAATCATACCCATTATAATTCCGCCTATGAGTCCCCCATAGAAGACAAATCCGCCGAAAAGCGCGACTATAAAGTGAATTACACTGTCGGAATACTTTTCAAAATTTTCTATAATATGAGGTAATGTTACTATCGCATAAAGAAGTTTTGAGCCGACAAGAACTCCTACTCCTGCGAAGCAGGCGGAAAAAAGAACATCGTCCTTTTTTATGTCATAACGATTTTTTGTAAAAAAGGCTATGGCTACGGCGAGAATTGTTCCCACAGCGCCCATAATGCCATACATAGGCAGTTTTATAAAGCCTAATTCAAGAAATGGCAGCATATTTTTCCTCCTTATATCAAGGCTGAGATTTTAACCACAACTCGCCGAGTTCACAAGCGGCGATAAGAAGTATGAAAAGAATTATGAATACAATAGATATTATAAATGCGGCATCTGCGAGCTTTTTATCATCGGGATGTCTTTTCTTCGCAATAATGCTCATAATAAGCCCTACGGGTGAACATACAAAAGCATATATCATTGCCGCAACAGCAAGACCGTTTGAATGTTTTTTCATAATATTCTCCTCTGAAAAATTTCAAAAAGACAAACCGACAAAAGTCGATTTGTCTTTTTATATTTATCTTCTGAAATTAAAGTGTGAGAAGTGAGATATAGCCGTTAAGTTCCTGTGATTCTTCAACGTAACCAAGCACAGCAGGAATGATTATTGCTGCTCCGCCGCAAGCTACACATCCGATTATTATTACAACACTGAGAATGGTGAATATGAGCGAGATGATGAATGCTGCTTTGGCGAGTTTGTCTTCACTGTCTTTCTTCTTTGCAATGATAGCAAGAATAAGTCCCGCTACGGGGAAAAGGAACGCAAATATAATTGCGGCTATAGACATTCCGTTTGTTTTCTTTTCCATGATAAATTCCTCCGAAAATGTATTTTAAACGAAAGACAAACCGACAAAAGTCGATTTGTCTTTCGTTTCAAACTCTTAAATAACGATTATAAAGCGAGTAAAGCCATCTGCATTTCTGATTCTAATCCAGCTAAAAGTGCTTCGCAACCTGCACAACCGCCGAGGCAACCTGCACCGCCAGCCTGACAAGCACCACAAGCAATACAAGAAAGAACAGGGATAGAAATGACTGTTATAATAATAGAAACAATTATACCTGCTGTAGCAAGACCGTCGTTAGGATTTTCCTTTTTCGCATTTACACCAAGGATAATGCCCACGATTGAAGTTATACCACATGTGAATAAACCACATATGCCAAGGATGAGAGACGCTATTGACTTGTTGTTTGTTTTATTTTCCATAACAAAACCTCCGTATCATAATATAATACGAATATAATAACATATTACAAAGCTTTTTTCTATTGACATATTTACCAATTAAATTACAAAAATATAGAAACCCTTACAAATACCAAAGCAGTTCAACTGTTTCAACAAGTTGTAATTAAAGTCCGAGAATGGCAAAAACGAGTGATACAACAGACATTGTGTTTGTTTTCTTTTCCATAATAAAATCATCCGAAAATGTATTTTTTAAACAAAAAGACAAACCGACAAAAGTCGATTTGTCTTTTTTTACTTTTAAATGATTAAAGAGCAAGAAACGCGAGGTATGTTGTTATCCACCTATCATTGCAGATGCACCAAAAGCTACGCAAGTTACAAATCCGATAACACCTAAGATTACTGCAATAAGAGAAACGATAAACGCAGCTTTAGCCAACTTGTCTTCAGAATCCTGTTTCTTTGCAATAATAGCCAAAACAAGACCTATAACTGCAGGGAAACCTGCCAGCCAACTAATTAGAGCACCTACTGCACCGATAATTGCAAGAACAAGAGCAATGACGGACATAATATTAGTTTTCTTTTCCATAATAAAATTCCTCCTGATATTTCAATTAAAAAGACAAAACGACAAAAGTCGATTTGTCTTTATTTTGCTTTTTGTCTTTAAAAATTAAAGAGCGAGAAGTGCAAAAGCCATTTCCTCTGCTATGCAAGCAAAACCGCCAAAACAGCCAAAGCAACCAACCGCAAGAAGAAGACCGCCTACAAGTGTAACAATTGATATAATTAATGCAATTTTAGCAAGTTTATCATCGGGATTTTTCTTTTTTGCAACGATAGCAAGAATGAGGGCGATAATCGAAGTTGAACCACCACTGGTGATACCGAGAATTGCTAAAATAAGAGCTGCAATTGACATAACAAATTACCTCCATAATCAATATAATGTAATTATATTAACATATTTTTTATATTTTTTCTATTAGCATATTAAACAATTAAAGATTTTTCATAAAGAAAAATATAGAAGTCTTTACAAATTTGTCTAAATAGACGGGATTTTGTCGATTAAGCAAGGTCGAGAATATCGAGGACATTCTCTGCTACATCACCTCAGTTGCCTGAAGGAAGGTAAGGTGCGAGTGCGCCTGCGAGTGAGTTTGCGGGCATTGTCTGAAGCCAGATTTTGCCGGGGCCTGAAACCTTTGTATTGAAAAGACCTTCTCCGCCGAGGAGAGCATTTCCTACACCCTTTACTGCTTCAACATCTACTGAGCATGTAGCTTCCATAGCGGCAAGATAGCCTGTATCAACAAAAAGTGATTCGCCTGCTGCGAGTGTGTATTCGCATACGCAACCATTGATTTCAAGGAAAACTGTTCCGTTTCCTGAGAATTTCTGCATGATGAATCCTTCACCACCAAAGAATCCTGCGCCTGCTTTCTTCTGGAAGAAAAGTTCCATATCAACGCCGGGTGTATTAGCGAGGTATGCTGATTTCTGAGCAACGATTGGTGTGTTTGTTGTGTCGAAAGCGATGATATCGCCGGGGAATGTTGATGCGAAAGCGATTTCACCTGCACCCTTTGTTGCGCTGTATGTATTTCTGAATACAGATTCGCCTGTTACTGCACTCTTAGCCATTTTACCGAGTGCACCAAGGAAACCGCCGCCGCCGTTTCCGCCGAGACCTGTCTGCATTTCAAGAGTAGGAGTCATCCATGACATAGCACCTCTCTGACATTCGATTGATTCGCCCTGATTGAGCTTTACAATCACTACGGGAAGGGGTGCATTTTTGATTTCGTAATTCATTCTTAAAATCCTCCTTATATCATAAAAAAATCTGCGACACAACAATATATGCCGACAAGAAAATTATAATTCCTTTTCACAGATTTGTCAACAAATATTCACAAAATTCCCATAAATGTGACAAACCGCGTGACCGCGGAGGACAAATCGTTTCCCAATTTATTTATAAAAATAAAAAAACGGCTCGGTAACCACCATTTGTTATAACATACAAAAATCGCGTGACCGACAGAGAGTAAATAAAATACTCCCCCACATCTGTGGGGGAGCGTTTTTATACAATTCGATAAAACGAAAAGATTGATTTGTTTTGCAAGGCAAACGAGCGAAGGAATACGCGGGTATTTCGAGTGAGATTAACACAGCAAAACAAGTGAGATTTTCGTTTTATTATACATAACCTACTACTGAGGAGATAAAGATAATCAGCATACAAACGGGGCAGACATACTTTATCATAACTTCATAGAGTTTCTTTGATTTGAACTCTGAACTGAGTTTTACTTCATCTTCTACGAAAGAGGGTTTTGCGATATAGCCTATGAGTATGCAGGTAAGAAGTGCTACTATCGGCATAATGATATTGTTGCTGAGGAAATCGAGGAAGTCTAAAATCTGTCTTCCGAAGATTGTTACATGGCTGAGGTCGCTGTATCCTAAAACAGAGAACATTCCGAAAACGAATGAAAATCCTGCAACTATGATACAGGCAGGTATTCTTTTAACCTTCCATTTTTCCATAATAACGGAAACGATTGTTTCCATAAGTGAGATTGATGATGTAAGTGCTGCGAGCGCTACGAGAACGAAGAAAATCATTCCGATAATTCTTCCGCCACGCATAGAAAGGAAAACCTTGGGGAGAGTTACGAACATAAGTCCGGGTCCTTGATTGAGCGCTGATGGGTCTCCGCCTGAAAATGCGAAAACTGCGGGAACAATCATAAGTCCTGATAAAAATGCTATTGCTGTATCGAAAACTTCGATATATCTTACTGATTCTTCAATGTTATCTTCTTTACGCATATATGAGCCATAAGTTACCATAATGCCCATTGCGAGTGACATTGAGTAGAAAAGCTGTCCCATTGCGGCAACTATTGTCTTTACAGAGAAATTCTTGATATCGGGCATAAGGTAATATTTAACCCCTGCCATAGCGCCGTCAAGAGTAATGGAATAGATAGAAATACCTATTGTCATAACAACGAGAACGGGCATAAGGATTTTACTTACCTTTTCTATTCCCTTTTCAACGCCGAGCATAACAACGGCTGCTGTTAAAATGAGATAGATGCCGAGGAAAAGTGTGGGCTGTCCCGAATGTCCTATAAACGAATCAAAGAAGCCGTTTGTTGCGGCATCCGAGCCGATATCAGAAACATAGACTGTAAAATATTTAAGTACCCAGCCGCCGATTACGCAGTAATACGAGAAGATTATTACGGGTACCGACGCGGCGATAAATCCTAATGGTTTGAATTTTTTTGATATATCGGCATAAGCACCGATAACGCTCTTGCCTGTTTTTCTTCCGATAGCGATTTCTGTTATCATAAGTGAGAAACCGAATGTTACGGCAAGAATTATATAGACGAGAAGAAAAATTCCTCCGCCATACTGTGCGGCGAGATATGGGAAACGCCATATATTTCCGAGACCCACGGCTGAGCCTGCCGCCGCGAGAACAAATCCTATTTTAGAGCCGAAGCCCTCTTTTTTCTGTTTCATATTAACCCCCAGATAAACAATACTAAGAGTTATTTTAACATTTCTGAGGAGAAAAGTCAATGATTAATAGTTATCTCCGTTCAAATCCTATTTTTTGGCAGAGAAAGAGGGATTTGCTCTCGCCTGCGGGGTGCGTGACCGCACGGAACATATCGTTTCGGGCTTAGCTTTTAAAACAACTCTATCGCTCGGTAACGAAAGAATAAAGTAAATCAACCTGATATCTTGAACAATCTGCCTGCGGTGGCTCACCGCCTGTCATTCACTACCTCGCCGTTCAAATCCCGTTATTTAAACTAAAAAAGAAGATACCCGAATGGGTATCTTCTTTTTGGCGGAGAAAGAGGGATTTGCTCTCGCCTGCGGGCTCGGTCAGGCTCGGCTCTGACAGTCCACCGGACTGTCATTCACTACCTCGCCGTTCAAATCCCGTTATTTAAACGAAAAAGAGAAGGTGTCCTTCGGACATCTTCTCTTTTTTGGCGGAGAAAGAGGGATTTGAACCCTCGCGACCGTTTCCAGCCCTACTCCCTTAGCAGGGGAGCCCCTTCACCACTTGGGTATTTCTCCAAAAAGGTGAATATAAAAAAAATTGGCGGAGAGGGTGGGATTCGAACCCACGTGCCCGTGAAGGCAAACGGTTTTCAAGACCGCCTCGTTATGACCACTTCGATACCTCTCCACAACTATTAACTTAACGCTTATACATTATAGCACAGGTTTTTATGTCTGTCAATACCTTTTTTGAAAAAAATTAAAAAATTTTCCGCCCGATGAAACTCAGGCGGAAATATATATTATTCTGTAACTGTTGAACCAGCGATAAGGCCTGAAGTTTCGCTTGATACTTCGCCTATCTGAACTTCACGGCTTGAGGGAAGTTTAGCACCACAAACACCGCAGTACTGGTACTTTTCGTCAACTTCTGTTCCGCAGGTTTCACAGAGCTTAACGCCACGGATTTCATTCATTTCAAGACGCATTCTCTTGATTCTTCTCTTACGAACATCAATATCATCGCAAAGGGGCGCAAATGCGCTTAAATCCTGATTGCGATTTTCATAAAGACTTTTACCGATATCTGCAAAAATTTCAACAATTCTTTCTTCTTCGTATGCTATTTTTCTTTTAAGGTTTCCTACTTCGGAAATGCTTTTAGCCTTGTCAGCAACGCCTGTTGCTGTCGATCCGATTGAACCTACAACGTCTGCAATACCCATACCGAATACCTCCTATATAATCCACAACAAAGTCCTGCCACGAACTTTATAATACCATAGTTTAAATTATACGCAATTCTATGAAATTGTCAAGTGTTTATGTGCAAATTATTTAAAAATTGTGAACTTTATACCAAATTGACATCTGTAATTTGATATACAGAACTAAATCTTTCGCCGATTTTTGTCATATCACAGTCTGTTGACGAGTAAAGAGTTGCGATTTTTTCGCCCTTTTCTACCCTCTCGCCACAGAGTTTATCGAGATAAACACCTGCTGAATGGTCAATAGGAGCATCCTTTACAGTTCTGCCTGCGCCGAGTGAGAGTGAAACAAGCCCTATCGCTTCGCAGTCGTTACAGGTTACAATGCCTGATTTATCAGAATATACTTCGTGTATAAATTTAGGCTGTTTAAACAATTTGTAATCTTCGACAACTTCGGGATTTCCGCCCTGAGCAGAAATCATCTCTTTGAATTTATTGAAAGCCTTTCCGCTTTCAACCGCATCTCTTGCCATAACAGCACATTCAGAGGGTGTTCCCTTTCCTGCGAGAGAGAGCATATTTGCTGAAAGTTCTATACAAAGGTCAAAGAATTCACCTTTTTCTTTTCCCTTCAAGGCTTCTGCCGCTTCTATGACTTCAAGAGAGTTTCCTATTGCTCTTCCTAAAGGTTTTGTCATATCGGTTATTAAAGCCGCGCAGTTTCTGCCCGCGTTCTTTCCGATTTTAACCATTGTATCAGCGAGCGCTTTTGCGGACTCTTTATCCTTCATAAAAGCACCGCTTCCGCATTTTACATCGAGAAGAATACAGCTGTTTCCTGTTGCGAGTTTCTTACTCATAATGCTTGATGCGATAAGAGGGATGCTATCTACTGTTGCTGTTACATCACGAGGCGCATAGATTTTCTTATCGGCGGGAGTAAGTTTTCCTGTCTGACCGACAACGGCACATCCTACTGACTTTACAACATCGCTGAATTCATCAAAAGAAAGGCTTGTGTTGAATCCTTCGATACTTTCGAGTTTGTCGATAGTACCTCCCGTATGTCCGAGGCCTCTGCCTGACATTTTAGGGACTTTAACTCCGAGTGAGGCAACTGTCGGTGCTATGAAAAGGGTTGTTTTATCCCCTACTCCGCCTGTTGAATGTTTATCGACGGTTATTTTATCTATTGAGGAAAGGTCTAAAACATCGCCTGAATGCTCCATAGCGAGAGTTAAATCGAGGGTTTCTCTTTCTGTCATCGAATTGAAGTAAACTGCCATTAAAAACGCTGTCATCTGCGCATCGGAAATATTACCTGCGGTAAACTCCTTTACAAGCCAGTTTATCTCTTCGGTTGTGAGTTCTTTATTAGTCTTCTTTTTACAGATAATATCATACATCTGCATAAAGTTTCTCCTATCTTACAGTTACTCCTGTATAGTAGTGATAAAGGATTTCTTCATAGGTATATCCGCCCTTTGTTGCATAAAGGTTGGCACCGAGTTGTGAAAGACCTACGCCGTGGCCGTAGCCATAGGTTGTGAAGATAAATTCACCGTCATCATATTCAACCTCAAAGTTAGCGGATCTTAAATCCATATCAAATACAGATTCTCTTACTGTTCTTCCTGAAACGGTTTTTCTTCCGTCGAGAGTTACTTCTCTTACATATCCGCTGTCATAACGGCTTTCTATTACAATCCAGTCCTCAGGGTCGGATGAGAGGGATTTTCCTAAATAACTTTCAAGATAATCCTCTACTTCGCTTTCTGTGAATGTCTTTTCATAGCCGTAGTATCTGTCGTATTCGTCATAATCATTCTCAACAGAAACAAGATAAGGAACTTTTCCGCCCCATACCTGTTCTGATGAAGCCGACGCACCGCCCTGTGATGCGGAATAAACAGCCTCGATAATTTTTCCGTTATAGTAGATTGCTTCGCCCGATACGGCAGAAACAGCGCTCTTTACCTTTGAGGAAACATTGCTCTTCATAGCGAGAGAGGGGGCTATGCCTGCGTTATTCTTTGATTTTATGAAAGAATATGCTGCAACAGCCTGAGCCTTTAAAGCCTCTTCATCAAAAGACGCGCCCATTTCGGCTTCTACTACCTTGCAGACTACTGTAAAAGCATCGTCTGTATGTGTGCTTCCGTTATATTTATATGTAAGGTTGCCCCATGATGATGAAACATCTTCGTCGTCTTCATAGGATGCTGATGTTGTTGCTTTTGTAGTAGTTGTTTCTCCTGTCTGACCGAATTCTCTCATAGTTGTTTCTCTGGGAGTGGTCGTTGTTTCGGGAGTTGTAGTTGTTGTCACTACTGTTGTTGTTATAACCGTTGTTGTTGTAAATTCCCTCATGGTTGTAGTTTCGGGAACTGTTGTCGTTACTTTCGGTGTTGTGGTAGT
>JAFXHL010000033.1 GCA_017536405.1 Oscillospiraceae bacterium | reverse complement strand
CATCTGTGCGTCTGCCTTGCAGTCAGCAAGCCAGAAGGGAATATATACGCCCGTCATTTTTTCAAGCTGTTGCTGTGACTTGAAATCGTTAGGCAGAAACCACTTTTTAGAACACCAATCCTTGAATATCGAAAGCGCTTTTTCTCTTTCAATAACAAACGGGATAACGTGTGAAGGTTTATAGTCACCCGAAAGTCTGCCCTCTATGATAACAGGGTTATGACAGTAGTAGCAGAATGTTGCCGCAGTTGTTGTTTCGGCGATTATTTCAGCACCACAACTTCCGCATCTGTAAAGAGAAGTGTTTTCTTCGAATTCCTTTACTTCGGGTTCTTCAACATTTTCCTCAAGAGTTTTATTTTCTATATCAGGGAATGCGATTTTCAGCTGTTCTTCTGTGAACTCACTTCCGCAGTAGTCGCAGGCGAAAGTCTGCTTAGTAGCACTCCACTGCAAAGGTCCTCCACAATTGGGACATTTATATTGAATAGTAGTCATATTCTTTCCTCTGTATAAAAGTTAAGGTCTTTTAGCGCCACATTCAGCACAGAATTTGCCTTCGTTTTCAGCACCGCAAGCGCATTTCCAGTTTGCTGAGGGTTTCTGAGCACCACATTCAGAACAGAACTTACCTGTGTTTTCAGCACCGCAAGCACACTTCCAGCTTCCTGCGGGAGCGGGTTTCTGAGCACCGCATTCAGAACAGAACTTACCTGTGTTTTCAGCGCCGCAAGCACATTTCCAGCCACCTGCAGCGTTTGCTGTATTATTGTTCATCTGCATAGCAGCCATCTGCTGAGCATTTGTCTGTGAGAATGTGTTTACGCCTGTGTTCTGCATACCCATTCCCATAGCAAAATAAGCCTGACCTGCACCTGCTGAGTTGGAGCCTGCTGCTTTAAGACCTTCAGAAACATTAGCCTGAACATAACTTTCTCTGATTGAGGGGTCTTTGAGCATAGCCGCTTTGTTTCTGAGGTTTATGAGTTCCTTGCTTTCAGGGTCATAGTCAAGGTTTGAAATAGCAACAGAAACGATTTCAAAACCTCTTGTTTCTTTCCACTGTTCATCGAGAGCATCGTTGAGATACTTTGCGAGTTCAGGGAGAGTTGACATAGCATGCGAAATTCTCTTTCCGTCAGCAGAAAGTTTGTTTATAGCACCCTGAAGCGCCATAAGGAATTCACTTCTGTACTGTGTGAATATATCCTCAACTTCAACTCTGTCTGTGTTTCTGGGACAGCATTCTGTGTAGAATTTCAGAGGGTCTGTGATTTTGATTGAGTATGTACCGTGACAACGGAGGAAAAGTTCCGCATCATAGAAATTGTCATAGTAGTTGATAGGGTTGGCAGTTCCGAACTTGATACCCTTGATTTCCTGAAGATTTATAAAGAAAACGTGCTGAGCAGATGAGGGAGTACCTGCAAATTTGATTCTGCTGAAAGTTTCCTTTACAGAATCCATAAGTTCACCGTTGAATAATGAAGGAGCGCTTGAAAGATAAACTTCATAAGTTCCTTCTTCGGCTGAATAGTCTGCAATTCTTCCGTTATCGGTAAGAATCATCATCTGATTGGGATAAACGTGGATAATCGAACCGTTTGAAACAATATTCGCATTGCCCTGTGTGTTATTGTTTCTTCCGTCCTTTCTTACAGCCTTACCGCTTGCAAGAAGTGTCTGGCCTGTCATATTGTCGGCTTCATAGACCTCAAGCCATGTATCCGCAAGACCTCCGGTTATAGCGTCCTTAGTAGCTTTAATAATACCCATTGTCGTAATCCTCCTTAAAAAAGTATACATATATTATATAGTATTTTATTCTTTCAGTCAATAAATAAACCCATAAAAAAGAAAAAACCCGTTCCCATAAAGGAACGGGTTTCATAAGAAAATCTTACTTAGACTTCTTAGCGATTACTGCAGCAGCAGCGATTGCAGCAGGAACTGCAAGAAGAGCAACAGCTGAGTTACCTGTTTCAGGGTTAGAAGCTGCGTCTGTTGTAGCAGCGTCTGCAACAGTTGTTACAACTGCGTCTGTAGCAGCAGGAAGTGTGTCTTCAACAACTGTAGCTGATTCAGCTGAAACAGCGAGAGCCATTGTAGAAAGAGCGATTGTAGCAACAGCTACTGTAGCAAGAAACTTTTTCATGATAATTTTCCTCCAATTCTTTTGTTTAAAAACATCATTTATCAATGTTTGTATATATATTATAGCACAATTTTAAAAATATAAACAACCGCTAATAATAACAATTATTGAATATATTTAAACTATTTTTTGTAAAAAATAAACAAAAGATACCATATTATTTTTATAAAGAATGCCGTCCTTACAATATCGCTTGAAAATAAGGTGTAAAAATGGTATAATATTTCAAAACAAAAAGGAGGAAAAATCCTATGAATACAAATCTCGACGCTGTTATCACACAGAAACTCGAAAGAACAGCAAAAGCCCTCGAAAAGAACAATATGAAAGCATATATATGTGAAAATAAGGAAGAAGCCCTTTCTGTCGTAAAATCGCTTTTAACAAAAGGCGAAACATTAAGCACAGGCGGTTCTGTAAGTTTGCAGGAATGCGGAGTTATCGACCTTTTGAAATCAGGCGACTATAACTATCTCGACAGAACAGGTCTTTCGGGAGAAGCTATTGAAAAACTCTACCGTGATTGTTTTTCGGCAGACAGTTATCTCTGCTCATCAAACGCAGTAACAGAAGATGGCTTCCTTTATAATGTTGACGGAAACAGCAACCGTGTTTCAGCGATAACATTCGGACCTCGCCAGGTTATTATGGTTGTCGGAATGAATAAGGTTGTCCGCAATATTGATGAAGCCGTAAAGAGAGTGAAATCCATTTCCGCACCCGCCAATACAAAGCGACTTTCCTGCGATACCTACTGTCAGAAAACAGGTGTCTGCATAGGAATAGACGGAAAAATCAGCGATGGTTGCGATGGTGCAAGAATTTGCTGTAACTATGTTATTTCGGCAAAACAGCGTATAAAAGACCGTATAAAAGTCATTCTCGTCAAAGAAGAACTCGGTTTCTGATTTTAAAACAAAAATATGCCTGTCCTCTCTTTCTGAAAGGGAGGACTTTTTGTTTACTCTGACAAAAAATAAATCCTGTCCCTCAATCGACAAGTTTGTCAGTTTCTTAGAGTTATGATTATAACAGAAGGGAGATGACAGAAATGATAGTCTATGTCGATGTTTTATTAGCACTAAATATCTATGTCAATTTCTTTCTTATAAAAGCAACAGCAAAGCTTACATCAGAGAAAATAAAAACATCAAGGCTTATCCTTTCTTCTCTTGGCGGAAGTCTTTTTTCACTCCTTATTTTTCTTCCGCCGATAAACCCTCTTTTGCTTACTCTCATAAAACTTTCGGGTGCGTTTCTTATAGTTCTTGTTTCTTTCGGCTTTATAAACTTTTTTACATATCTAAAAAACACCTTTGTCTTTTTCGCGGTGAATTTTATCTTTTCAGGAATAACAACTGCCTTTATCGAACTTTCAAGAACAGATTTCCTTATCCAGAACAATATGTCGCTTTATGCCGATTTTTCACTTTTTATGCTGATAGTTTCAACAATAGTCGCTTATTTTGCAATTTCATTTTTCAGATATCTCTTTGACAGAAAATCCGTTGTTTCGGATAGATTTTCGGTTATAATCTCTTTTGCCGAAAAGACCTTTTCCCTTAAAGGAATAGCCGACTCGGGAAACCGCCTTGTCGATAATTTCACAGGAACACCCGTTATAGTCTGCGACTGTGAAAAGATAGGTCTTACAGAGGATTACACAGTTCCTTTTACCGATAAAAAATTCAGGGGACTTCGTTTTCTTACATATACAACCGTCAACAAAAGTGGAATAATCCCTGCGTTTACGCCCGAAAGCGTTATCATAAAAAACGAAACAACGGGCGAGATGAAAAGCGTTGACGCTATGATAGGAATAGCAGGTAAACAGGAAAACGACTGCGAGGCAATTTTCAATCCGACAATTTTAACATGATGGAGGAAGATATGAAACAGATAGCAATATTCATTAAAAAACTGCTTATTAAAATGGGATTTGAAAGCAAAGGAATTTTTTATATCAACGGGTCTGATACTCTCCCTCCGCCACTCACAAAAGAAGAGGAAGAAAGAGCATTCAATCTTCTTTCAGAAAACGATGCGACTGCAAAAGAACAACTCATAGTCCATAATTTAAGGCTTGTAGTCTATATAGCAAAAAAATTCGAGTCAACGGGAGTAGGCCTTGAAGACCTTGTTTCAATAGGCTCGATAGGACTTATCAAGGCGGTAAACACATTCTGTCCCAATAAAAGCATAAAACTTGCAACCTATGCGTCGCGTTGCATTGAAAATGAAATACTTATGTTTCTTCGTAAAACATCCCAGCGCAGAATAGAAATTTCTATAGACGAACCACTCAATACCGATTGGGACGGAAACGAACTTCTTCTTTCCGATATCTTAGGAACAGATAACGATACAGTAAACAGGAATATCGAATCCGAGGCAGAAAAAAGTGTTCTTCTCGATGCTATCGAACATCTTGAAGAAAGAGAAAGACTCATTATGAAAATGCGTTTCGGGCTTATAGACGGAAAGGAGAAAACCCAGAAAGAAGTTGCCGATATAATCGGAATTTCACAATCCTATATCTCAAGACTTGAAAAGAAGATTATCAAAAAACTCAAGGTCACTATGGAAAAAATATAGAACCTCCTTTGTATATAAACTCAGTTTCTTTGCAATAATTACTTTTAGTAATTGCTGTAGGGGGACTGAGTTTATGTATTATAACAAGGTTGACATCAGCGGAGTTAATACATCAGAGTTGACAGTTCTTAAAGAGGCAGAAAAGATAGACCTTTTAAAAAAATATCAGGCAGGCGATAAATCGGCGAGAGAAAAACTCATAAAGGGAAATCTCAAACTTGTTTTAAGCGTAATACAGAAATTCATAAGCAGGGGAGAAAATCCCGATGATCTCTTTCAGGTCGGATGTATAGGACTTATGAAAGCGATTGACAATTTCGATATTTCCCAGAATGTAAGATTTTCGACCTATGCCGTTCCTATGATTTCGGGGGAACTCCGTCGCTATCTGCGTGATAATAATCCGATAAGAGTAAGCCGTTCTCTGCGCGACCTTGCCTATAAGGCTATTCAGGCAAGAGAAATTCTT
>JAFXHL010000032.1 GCA_017536405.1 Oscillospiraceae bacterium | reverse complement strand
TGTTTCTTTACATTTTCGACTGTAAGTTCTTCGCCCGCTTCATAACAAGCTATGGTTTTATGTTCTGCGCCATGGTATTTATACATCGTTCTCATATCAGACATCTTTGATGTTATATAAAGATAGAGAACAAAAATTATCATCTTTATTATTCCCTCGATAGTTACCATAACGGGTGTTACATAAGATGGCATATCTACGGGCGTTCCCGATTCTGCTGCCTGTTTTAATGTTTCATAGGGGATGCCTGAAATTATCGGTCTTAAAAATTCGGATATAAAACTCGGTAACCAAAGGAAAAGAACGAGAGTCAGCGCCACACCTAAAATTCCTGAAATAACTGTTAAAACGGGCATAAGTTTATCGCCTAACTTTTCTTCGAGCCATTTTTCAAACTTTGTTTCAGATTCGCCGACATATTCATCGCCCTGTTTTTCCATTGATTTTGTAAGGCATTTGTATCCATCGGCAAGAGAAATAATCATATTGATACTTCCTCTTAAAAAGGGGACTTTTGTATACCAGGGGGCATTCTTTCCGTTTTTATTCTCCCATGTTTCAACATCGATAGTTCCATCGGGAAGTCGGCATGCCATAGCGGATTTACCTATTCCCCTCATCATAATTCCTTCGATCAAAGCCTGACCGCCTATTTTGGATCTGAACTTTTCTGTTTTGTTTTTCTTAGCCATTTTTTCTCTCTTTCCAAAAATTATATTTCATATGGCGGAAGGGTTATTTCAACTGTCGTTCCGACGCCCTGTTCACTTATTATTTCAAGCGTTCCGCCATGCATTGTTATTATTTCATCAGCAACGGCAAGACCTATTCCCGAGCCTTTTATTGTGTTATTCGCCTTATAGAATTTTGTCTTTATTCTCGGTAAATCCTTTTCTGAAATACCGACACCGTTATCCGCGATTGTTATTACAACATCGCCGTATTCATCCTCGGTAGCTTCTATTGAAACCACTCCGCCATCCTGCTTTGAATACTTCACTGCGTTATCTATGATGTTTAGGAAAACCTGCTTTATTCGGTTTCTGTCGCCATAGACAATGGGCAGAGTTTCGGGTTCGTTATAGATGAATTTAATGCCTGTCTGCCTTGCTCTTTCTTCATAGATGAGGACTGCTTCGCCGAGTTCGGCTAAAATATCCATCTTCGCTTTCTGCAAGGTGAGTTTACCATCCTGCATACGAGAGAAATCAAGAAGTTCTTCAACCATCTGAGAAAGTCTTTCCGATTCGTTTGAGATAACTCTCATTCCCTTTTTGAAGGTTTCGGGGTCGTCAACCTCACGGAGAGTTTCTGCCCAGCCCTTTATCGCTGTGAGGGGAGTTCTCAGTTCATGAGAAACACTTGATATGAATTCGTTTTTGAGTGCTTCGGCATTTGAAAGTTCATCCGCCATTGAGTTTATTATGTCGCAAAGTTCACCGATTTCGTCATTCTTTCTTTTGGGAATTCTCGATGAGAAATCGCCCTTTGCAAATCTGCTTGCGGTAGCGCCGATATGTCTTACGGGGATAACTATGGATTTAATGAAATAAAGACCCGACATTACCGAAAGACCTATGATGATAAGGCTTGTTACTATCGCGATAACGACATAGAGTGTTATCTGGTTATCTACATTTGAAAGCGAAACTACCATACGCAGAGCGCTGTAATCGCTGTTGACTCCTCCGAAAACGGCGCACACCGCCATTATCTTTTCGCCGTCGCCGTCAAACCCGACATAATAGCCTGTGTTGCTCTGGGATGAAAGTGCTTCTGTATAGTCTTTCATAACTATCTGCTTTTCGGGGGTAAAGCCCGATGAAGTCATTCTTACATTTCCGTTATCGTCTATGACCATAAGCTCCATTTTATCCTTATCGGCAAAGGTTTCGACCATAGTACGCATTTCGGTATCGAAATTGACGTTTGAACTTTGGGTGTATCTTGAAAATGTATTTACAAGAACTGAAAGTTTTGAGGAAATATACTGTCTTGTTGCTGTGTAGTAGTATGAGTGGATTATTGTCGCAAATGCTATAACAAGAACTGTAAGCGCTATCGTTATAACGCCGAGGCTGTTTACAAGCCATCGTCTTGTAATGCTGTGTTTTGCAGACATACACTTATCCTCCGTCAGTTTCCTGTTCCGTCTCCCCATCTGTATCCGAAGCCCCAGATTGTAACAAGGTATTTCGGATTTGAAGGTTCGTCTTCTATCTTCATTCTTATTCTTCTTATATTAACATCGACGATTTTATCATCGCCATAGTATCCGTCGCCCCATATATGATTGAGGATACTTTTTCTGTCGAGTGCTGTGTTTCTGTTTCTGAAAAAATATTCAAGTATCTGATATTCAACCTGTGTGAGTTCAATAGGAACATTATCCTTTACTATACATCTGCTCTTTACATCAAGCACGAAAGGACCTGCTACGAGGTTTTCATCTTCTTCCTTTTCTTCGGGCTTCATATCATAACTCATAGAAACCCTGCGATAGACCGCGTCAACTCTCGCTGTGAGTTCGGAAGGAGAGAAAGGCTTTGTTATATAGTCATCGGCGCCTATCATAAGACCTGAAACCTTATCTATCTCCCTCGCCTTTGCAGTGAGCATTATTATTCCCATTCTGGAACTTTTCTCACGGAGTTCCTTACATACCTGAAAACCGTCGATGCCGGGCATCATAACATCTAAAAGTGCTATATCGAAATTTCCGTTTTCGCTTTCATAAACACGGAGCGCTTCTTCTCCGCAATTCACATCAACAACATCATAACCCGCTCTTTTAAGATTGATTACGACAAATTCGCGGATGACATCTTCATCTTCGCATACAAGTATTCTTTTCATTTTCATTCTCCCCTAAACAAGTCTGAAATTATATGTTACTTCACTTTCGGTAGGAACAAGCGGTTCGGATTTATTATCCGAAATCTTCACAAGATATTCAACCTGAACGGTTTCTGTTATCTTTATAAAACCTTCGTTCATCTTTTCTTCAGCACCACTTTTATTCACAACGCTAATACGCATAAGTTCTACCGAATCATCGGTTATATCTCCGCTGTATTTATAAAAAACAATTTCGTTTTTCGCTATATCTCTTTTGACCGTTACAGAGCCTGTCCATCTACTCGGCATCATAAAGCAATAGCCGTCGGTTATGCTGTAATAGCCTGTATTCTTCTTTTCAAAAGAAAGATTTGACGGATTGAAATCATACCATTCTGTAAGATAGAGCTGTGACGCGACATCTTCATTCTCATAGCCTGTCATAATAACGGGCATAGGAATTTCAACAACACCGTCGCCGTCGACATCAACGGAATAATATCCTGTCGGTCGCATCGTTTTTACAAGGGTATTTGCCGAGGTATCCGTCTGTAATGTATATACGGGATTTTTTACAAAACCGTTCTGTGCATAGATTATTTGTGTTGCTGTCATTCCGTCGGAATAGGAGGTGTCAACATAAAGGGCGTTTCTTCCGTCACGCAGTTTTCCGTTTATAACTCTCGCGTAATCGCCGGATGTTCCCGATTCGACATCGGTTTCAAAGTTTCTTATTCCCTCTTTATCGATAACGCATACCCTTACTTTATTATCCGCGGTAAGAAGCGAAATTTCTTTTTCACCGTTATTGTCAAGGTCGGTTATTTCAAGATTCATATAACTTTCGTGAAGTCTTTCTGTCAGAGCACCGTTTGAATAATTATAGGCTGTAAGAACTTTTCCCATATTTCCCGCAAAGGAATATCCGACAAGAACAGTAGGGAATTTTTCATCGCCTAAATTTTCTATTCTTACTCTTTCGACATCCGTTCCCATTCCTGCGTTGTCGTAAACCGCTGTCCATTTATCATCTTTTTTATCGAGGATTGCCATACGCAGTCTGCCGTCGGTATCTGTAATGCCCGTTTTTTCATAGAAGACTATCGCTTCTTCGGTTTCTTCTTCATCTATATCGGCAATAAGGAATGCCGAACGATAATCGCCGAGACGGGGATATTTGAGTTTTATATTCTTTCCGACAGTTTCCATAAGCGCTTCTTTTATCTCGGTCTGTTCTGAAGAAAGGTCGGGCGGAGTGAGAAGATTTTCGACATTCCCCATATTCATCGTGGTACATCCCGTTAAAACGAGAGAGCATAACAATACCGAAAGAATTATTCTTTTTTTCATAATGCTCCCTCCCTTTCCTGCGCATACATATACATTATATACTATATCATATATGAGTCTGTTTTGCAAGTGTTTTGAGAGAAGAAAACCCGACAGTAAATCGCAAACTGTCGGGTTTTTATTATCTTTCATTTATGGGGATATATTTTTCTGTTTTTGCAACTGCCTTGTATGCAGGTCTTATAATTCTCTTTCCTGTGAGAATTTCTTCGATTCGGTGCGCTGACCATCCCGCCACTCTTGAAAGTGCGAAAAGCGGTGTATAGAGTTCTGAAGGAATACCGAGCATTTTATACACAAGCCCCGAATACATATCAACATTGGCACACATAGCCTTTCCGTTATGCTTTACCTTGTCGAAAACTTCGGGTGTGAGTCTTTCGATGCGGTCTAAAAGGTCAAACTCTCTTTCGATTTCAGAGCCCTTGGCAAGTCTTAATGCGTTTGCTTTAAGAATTTTCGCTCTGGGGTCAGAAAGGGTATAAACTGCGTGTCCCATACCGTAAACAAGACCTGAGTAATCATTTGCTTCTCTTCTGATAATCTTTTCGAGATATGCTGCTACTTCGTCATCGCTTTCCCAGTCGGAAACATTTTCTTCGATGTTTTCGAGCATCTGGATAACCTTTATGTTGGCGCCTCCGTGTCTGTGTCCTTTAAGGGAACAGATTGCCGATGCGTATGTAGAATAAGCATCTGTTCCTGCCGATGTTAAAACACGGCTTGTGAATGTCGAGTTGTTTCCTCCGCCGTGTTCTGCGTGAAGCATAAGCATAAGGTCTAAAAGATGTGCTTCGTCTTCTGTATATTCTCTGTCGGGGCGAAGAGTTGAAAGAATTGTCTGCGCTGTGTTTTCTTCAAGGCGTAATGGATGCACAAACATACTTTCCTTATCATAGATACGGCGCTTAACCATATAAGCGTTTATCATTATTGAAGGAAGACGCGCTATAACAGAAACCGCCTTGTCGATTTCGCTTTCTATCGAGCTGTCCTCTGCGTATTCATCGTAAGAATAAAGCGCAAGAACGGATCTTGACATCTTATTCATAATGTTGGGTGATGGCGCTTTGAAAATCATATCTTCGGCAAAATCCTTGGGAAGTTCCCTCTTTGACGCGATATAATCGCAGAATGAGTCAAGTTCCTTCTGTGTCGGAAGTTCACCGAAAAGAAGAAGATAGACAACTTCTTCATAGCCATATCTTTTATTCTTTACAACATCATCAACAATATCGTTTATGTTGTATCCGCGGTAGATGAGTTCACCCTCTGCCGACTGTTTTTCGCCTTCGTTGATAACATATCCGTGAACATTACAGATGTTTGTAATACCTGCCATAACGCCTGTTCCGTCGTCATTACGAAGCCCTCTCTTTACGCCGAATTTCGAGTAAAGTTCCTGAGGAATGTTGTTATTTTTCGCTGTCTTTTCGCATATATTCTTTATATCTTCATTGAGTTCTATCAAGACAAGTCCTCCCCTTAGTAAATTGCAATTATTCATCATACATAATATTACTTTTTTCTCTCTATGTCAATACAACGGGGCGGGCGGATGAATAAATTACGGCATATTGACCAAATATCAGAATAAAAGGAATGTGATTTTATGAAACAATATCTCCCCATTATGACAGTTTTCACCTTTATGCTTATTATCATCCCTATTGTTTCTGTTATAAGAAACAAAGAAGAAATGCCCGAAGAAACGATTGTTTCTGTCAGTGAAAGCAGAACACCTCATAAAATAAATGTCGTAAAAGCGACAGTAACAGAAACTTCGGCAGAAGAAAAAGAAGAAGACTTTTTTCTTGTTATGGATAAGGACAGCGGTGAGATAATGAAAGTTTCATCAAGGGATTATGTCATAGGCGCCGTTATGGCGGAAATGCCCTCTTCTTTTGAAAAAGAGGCTTTGAAAGCGCAGGCTGTTGCGGCGCACACTTATGCCGTAAGACAAAGAGAAAAAGAAAAATTAAAGCCTACCGCATCCCTTTGCGGTGCGCATTTTTCGAACGATCCGAGATACTATCAGGCTTTTTTCACAAAAGAACAGGCAAAGGATTTTTACGGCGATTATTTTGATATAAGTTATGAGAAAATTTCTTCCGCCGTTGATGAAGTAACGGACGAAATAATTCTTTATCAGAACGAGCCTATCGTTGCGGCATTTCATTCTATGTCGGGCGGAATGACAGAAAGTTCAAAGGATATATGGGGAAACGAAACACCATATCTTGTCCCCGTTGAAAGTTTTTCGGATGAAGAAATCGCTACCTATAAAGAAAGTTATACCTTTACTCCCGAAGAAATAAAGGCAAGGATAAGTGCATACTGCGGTGCAGAATTTGAGGGCAAAGAAGCGGAATGGTTTTATGTTACAGAAAGAACGGATTCAGGGTCTGTAACAGAAATACAGGTAGGGGACAAAACGCTTTCAGGCGCTGATTTCAGGACAATTCTTTCTCTGCGTTCACAGAATTTCACAATAAACTATAACGGTGAGGATTTTATCATTATAACAAAGGGATACGGTCACGGTGTAGGGATGAGTCAGTATGGTGCAAATGCCATGGCAAAGGATGGAGCGACATACAGAGAAATACTTTCGCATTATTACCCCGGAACAGAAATTTCAGAAGTTATATAAATCCTCTGATTGATTTTACTTTTCCGATATGATATAATACTTTCAGTAATCGGAAAAGGGGTGGTTTTTTGCCGAAAAATCTTAAAATGAAAATCGTTGCATTATTTTTGGGATTAGTAGCAGTGCTGACTGTTCTTTTTACAACATTTCTTCACACTGTAAAAGTAAACGGAACAGATTCCGAAACTTTCGGAATAACCGCTCTTATACATGCTCTTGTATCAATGGCAGTTATCGTTGTTGCTATTGTAATCCTTGTCAGAATGATGCTTTCATATCAGAAAAACCTTATTCTTCTGAATGAGGGACTGAGTTCGATAACAGACAATATTCCCGGAGGAATGGTCTGCTGTAAGAACAATCCGAAATTCGAAGTGAGTTTTGTTTCTGACAGTTTCGTTGAAATGACAGGATACACAAAAGAAGATATTGATATAAAGTTTGACGGTGAATTCTTCAAGATGCTCTTTCCTTCTGACAGAAAAAGGGTTGAGGCGCTTCTTCGCGATAACCCCGATGAATCGATTTTGCAGTATCGTATGATAAAAAGTGACGGCGCTACCATATGGATTTATGACAAGGGAAAACTTGTCGGCGACAACAAGAAGGGTTCGCTTTATTACAGAGTTTTAACCGATATAACAGACCTTAAAACTGCCGAACAGGCACTTATGAAGAGCAAGGCCGAGCTCAATCTTGTAAACGAAAGATACAGAATGGTTTTAGACCAGTCAAACTATATCGTTTTTGATATCGACCTTGTTACAAACGCTGTAACATACTCAGCAAACTACGAAAAGAAATTCGGGATTTCTCCTTCTACAAAGAATTTTCCCGCTTCGTTCGTCGACGACGGAATGGTGCATCCCGATGATATAAAACGATTTTTGAGTTTCTTCGAAAAGGTAAAGGATGATTCTTCGGCTAAAGAAGAAGAAATCAGAATACGCTCGAAAAACGGCGGATATTCGTGGTATAACATCTGTGTTTCAACGATAAAGGGTGAAAACGGAACTATAACAAGAGCAATCGGCAGAATGGCAGATATAACAAGACAGCGCTCTGACACGGCAAGGATTCTGACGAAAAATCAGATTGACGAAAAAACGGGTCTTATGAATATGCAGACCGCTTTCGACTATATAAAGTCACTCACGGAAAACGATAAGGTTACTCCCTCAGCACTTATGCTGATAGGGATGTCAAAAGGTTCGGATGAAATAATCCCCGAATTTGCTTCAAGACTTCGCGACCTTTTCCGTTCGACCGATATTTTGGGATACACCGACGAGGAAAAGTTTATCGTCTTTATGAAAAACTGTAATAAACAACTTGTCGAAAGGCGTTCTTGTGAGATACTTTCGGTTATCGCTGAATTCTCAAAAGAAACAGAAATCTATGGCAATATAGGGATTTCGCTCTTCCCGAGGGACTCAGAAGAAATTTCTGAAATCTATAAAAAAGCACAGCTTGCGCTTGTTCATTCAGAAAACAAAAAACGCTCGGGATATACAATCTACGAAGAAATTTAATGCTAAACTCACCGAAGGCGGACTTCTTTCGGTGAGTTTTTTGTGCATCTATACAAAATTGCAAAAAACGAAATGACGAA
This sequence comes from Oscillospiraceae bacterium, assembly GCA_017536405.1. Taxonomy (GTDB): domain Bacteria; phylum Bacillota; class Clostridia; order Oscillospirales; family Ruminococcaceae; genus RGIG4131. The sequence goes on along the minus strand of JAFXHL010000032.1, from coordinate 8,177 downwards.
AGAGAACACGAGAGAAAAAGAGTAAAACAGAGAGAAAACAAGAGATTTAAGGATATATTTTAAAAATTCGGCATTTTACCTATTGACAGCCGTTTTTTCTTTGTGTATAATAATTTTTGCGTGTCGAGGAAATATTCTCCCCTATTGTAATCGTGGGGGACTTGCGAGAATTACTTCCCGATAAGAAATATTATGGAGGAATTAAATATGTCTACATTTATGGCAAATGCGGGAAACATCACTCGCAAATGGTACATCTTAGATGCAGCAGGCAAGCCCCTCGGTAGAGTTGCAGCTCAGGCAGCAGTTCTTCTCAGAGGTAAGCACAAGCCTACATTTACACCCAACGCTGATTGCGGTGACCACGTAATCATCATCAACGCTGAAAAGGCTGTTCTCACAGGTAAGAAGCTTGAACAGAAGAAACTTCAGTGGCACACAGGCTGGATCGGCGGCCTCAAGGAAATCAAATACTCAAAGCTCATGGCTGAAGAACCTGAAAGAGCAATGACAGTTGCTATCGAAGGTATGCTCCCTCACAACACTCTCGGCAGAAACGCTGCTAAGCGTCTCAGAGTTTACAGAGGTGCTGAACACAACAACGCTGCTCAGAAGCCTGAAGTTTATAATGTATAAGGAGGGTGCTTAGAATGTACGAATCAAAAGAAAAATATTGCTACGGCACAGGTAGAAGAAAGCACTCAGTTGCAAGAGTAAGAATGTACAAGGGTACAGGCAACATCACAATCAACGGCAGAAACATTGACGATTACTTTGGTCTTGAAACACTCAAGCTCATCGTAAGACAGCCTCTCGCTGTTACAGAAACAACTGACAAGTTCGACATCGTTTGCACAGTTGCAGGCGGCGGCGTTACAGGTCAGGCAGGTGCTATCCGTCACGGTATTTCAAGAGCACTTCTCGTATTCAACCCCGAACTTCGTCCCGCTCTCAAGAAGGAAGGCTTCCTTACAAGAGACCCCAGAATGAAGGAAAGAAAGAAATACGGTCTCAAGGCTGCTCGTCGTGCACCTCAGTTCTCAAAGAGATAATTTTACCCGAATGGGTTTACAAAAACTCCCGAAAACGAAATGTTTTCGGGAGTTTTTTTATAAAATGCCGGATTTGAAAAGTATTGAAAAATCAAAGAGTAAAAGCGATGAATCATTCTTTTTCGCCAAGCTGATAGATAATCGCTCTTTCAGCTCTTACTCCTGAACTGTCAAGGTCGAATAAAATAACAGTTTTGCCGTCGCAGTAACCAAGAAAATCAACATCGTTTACAAATGTCCCCTCTCCGAGTGTAGCAATAATTTCTTTCTTATCTGTTGGTGTTCTGTAATTAAGAAGCCCGTCTGCAAGTATGATGTCAAGTTCACCTGTGGTTTCGAATACAGTGAACGAATGGATTTTTACATCGTTTTTATTTTCGTCAGTAACAGTTGAAAACGGAATATTTTCCATATATCTGTTATCTATAGGATTATAATATCCATCATATTCAGTTTCCATACAATATACTGTGCCATAGCGTCTGCCATCTTCCTTATATCTGGCATATCCGTAAAGGTCGCTTTTAAAGTTATTTTCATCATAACTCATTAAAGAATACCCCATAGGTTTTGTGTTTGTGCTTTCAAGAAAATCGCCGTATCTCATTGTTTCAAAGTCGTATTCAACACCATCGAATGTAAACTTTGAAAGATCGATATCTGTGTTCTTTTCTACATAAGGTTTTTGGAGTTTAAGCACACTTTCAATATTACGGCTAATTCCGGTCACATCAACAGTATCTGTTATAACAGCATTTTCTGTTACAATCATTTCCTCTGTATTACTTGTCTTTTTGCAAGCTGTCATCGATAATGCTGTTAAAACGGCAAGCGCTGTTGCAAATGTAGTTTTGAATGAATTCTTCATAATAATATTCTCCTTTATTATTTATTTTCTTTGCTTATGCTCTTTTTCTTCTTTATTACAACTATCGCAACAGTTCCGCCGATTAATGCGATTACAATTCCGACACCGACAAATCCAAGAATAGAACCTTTATCTGTATTTTCTTCCGCATCAGACAAAACTGCCTGTTCCGATGCTCCGGGGATGTTCTGATTTTTATAGTAACTGAGGTCGGGCTGTCCTGATATATCGGCGGGCTGAATGTTGTGCTTTTCGATAAGCTTGGTAAGGTCTACCTTGTATGCGTTATCTTCTGTATTACCGTCTTCTACCCATATATAGTTGTTATAAGGGAGAGTTTCTTCTGTGTTGTTTACCTTGATTTTAGTATCGTTTACGCTTGATACTACATAACATCCTGCTTTTAAGCGAATATCAAAAGGCTCATTTCCAGAAAGATAGAGTTCATAAAATCTGTCTCTTGTCATTTCGTGAAGAACAACCTTAACAGGAATAGGGGTTTCAATTGTCATCCAACCTGTATGTGTCTGTGTAGCAGGAATATCATCATTTACTTCGTAATCGACTGTACCTGCATTTTCAACCGCATCCCAGAAATCGTATGCAACCACAACGGTTGAATAGTCAAGTTCTGCCGAAAGATACATAGGAACTGATTTACCTTCTCTGCGATAAGTCATAAGTTCTTCATAAACTACTTCGGGAATATATACTCTGTAATAAGTATTATAGTATTCATCATCTTTTAAATACTGTGAGTAATTGAACCCATACTTTTTAAGTATCTTATAATCTTCATCGCTGATTTCCTTGAAAGGTGAACTTACAAGAACATATCCCGATGACTGTAAAAACTCTTCAAGTAAAACAGAGTCGGTTCTGTTTTCACAGCATATACCTTCATACTTATTTATGCCACCCCAGAATACTTCGTGTCCTTTGGGTTCGATTTTAGTCCCTTCTGTAACCTGTGTCCACTGTTCGAGTGCTGATAAGTCATCAGACGCATTTGCTGTAACTGTGTTTGATGCCAACGTAAAAAACGCTGTTGTTACTGCGAGTGCTGTAATAAGTATCTTTTTAATCATTTTTATTGCCTCTTTCTACTATAAATTTAAAGTTGCTTTAATATATCGCTTTCACTTATCCTCCTTACGATTACGGTTATATACGATGTAAACTCTGCCGTCTGCTATTTCATTGATAAGTTCTTCCTGAAGTCCCATTATCATATGATCGCCTTCTATGATGTCTTTATCATAATCATATATAACATCATCGTGCGTGAACTTGTGTATCTGTGAACAAAAATGAAGATTGTCGATAGAATCCTTATGTTCTGAAACACGCACAAGAAGTTGTGGATTATTGTAATCAGGATAGACGAGCCCCGAGAGATACCAAACGGCAATTACTCTTCCGTCGCAAAGCTGAGGATATTCTGAAACATCAGGATTTTTAAGAATATCACGAAGTTTACAGAAGTTCTGATAATGATCCATACCATCTTTTATATAAGGTGCGTTTTCAAGTAATTCGGTTGCTTTTGTTACAGAAATCTTCATATTGTGTTCTCCTTTTATCATAGCAATTATCAGATCGTCAGAGAGTGAGGCTAACAAGCCTCACGTTCTCTTTCTCCCACTCTGATCATTTCTTCAATGCATTTTTCGGGGTTTACAAGCCTTGATGATACAGGCTTACTACCTCTCCTGAATATCCAGCAATCGCCTATCGGCATTGAGGCTATTTCGCTGAAAGGACGGTCTGTTCTTTCAGAAATTGCCTTCTGCGTATTGATATCGTTTCCGCCGAGATATGCGTATGTATCGCAGTTTGCGATTATTGTAGACGCATTGTCGCCATAACAAGCGGTAAGTTGAGATTCCGCCTGAATCATAAGCATAACGGAAATAGCACGGGAACGGAATGATGAAATCATACGGGGAAAATCTTTGATTTTGCAGTTTGTTGCAAAGTCATCGAGAATGAATCTTACAGGGATAGGCAATCTGTTATCAACACATTCTGTATCTGCGTAGTAACAGAGTTCATTCATCGCCTGAGTGTAGAAAAGATTCACAAGGTCATCGAGTGATCTGTCTGTATCGCTTACAGTTATAAATATTGCAGTTTTTCTGTCTGCAATATCTCTGAAATAAAAGTCGTTTGTTTTAAGCATTTCTTTGAGTTCAACCGTATCAAACGCAACGAGTTTTCCGAAAAGAGTTGCCCTTACAGAATCGTATGTTTTGGTTGGTGCCGCATCAACTTTTTTGAACTGTTCATAAGCCCAGCTGTCAGGATGCGATAATTTATACGCTTCGAACATCTGTGAAAGCACTGAACATTTGCTTTCTTCATAAGGTCTTTCTCCCTTGCGTAAAAGTTCAAGAACTTTGCTTACACTACAGATTTTCGTTCCGTTTTCTTTGTCCATTTCATAAAGAATACCTATCAGGGCATTCAGGAGTTCACTTGCATTCCTCTCCCAGAAGGGATCTTTCTGATTGTTCAATGCCCGTTCATCTGCAACGATAGCAGAAGAAAGTTTCAGAATATCGTGCGTATTCTTTATGTATGCAAACGGATTGTATCTTACGGATTTCTTCGGATTCGTAAAATCAAGCAGTTTTACATCATACCCCTTGCTTCTGAGATAATCTCCGTATTGTTTATAGAGATTACCCTTAGGGTCTGTTATGACATAACTTCCTACCGCCTCATATATATTCGGCGTTACGATATGTCGCGTCTTTCCGCAACCGACAGATCCTACAATCAGAACATTGTTACATAACCTTGTTTTATAGTCATCGAGGTTATATTCACAATTCTCTGCTATGACCATCTTCCCGTTTTTGAACTCTTTTGTCGCTTCTTCGGGTATCATGTTGTGTAATATGAAATCTTCTGCTGAGTCAAAGATATCATCGAAGTATTCGAATTCATCAAAGTTTTTTCTCATAGTCTTATTCTCCTTTCACATTAAGAACATTGTTTACAACCTTATCGCAGATTCCGAAAGCGATTGCTTTTTCTGCGTTCATAAAATTGTCGAATGAGGTTTGCTTGTTGATTTCTTTAAGACTTTTGCCTGTGTGCTTTGCAAGGATTCCGTTTACAAGATCTCTTGTTTCAAGAATGGATTTTGAAATCTCTGCGATGTTGGTAGCCGAACCGCCTATTCCGTCTTTAACAAGAACTTCGTGGATCATAACCTTTCCGTGTGGGGTTATGAATCTTCTTCCCTTCTGCCCTGCCGCAAGAAGAACTGCTGCCATACTCGCTGCATTCCCCATACAGATTAAATTGAGTTCTCCCTCAAAACTCTGTATTGCGTCATACATAAGAAGTCCCGCTGTAACCTCTCCTCCCGGAGAGTTGATATAAACATTTACGGGTTTATCTTCTTCCGAAAGATACATAAGTTGCTGAACAAAGTTTACCGCAAGTTCTGATGTTATCTGATCGGTAACAAAAATGTTTCTCTCTGTCAACAGTTTACTTTTGATCGGCAGAACTATCGTACCGTGTGAGCTTTCGTGCAGGTATTCGGGATTTCCCATACATACTACATTGTTGTTCATTGTTTTCATAATTAATTCCTCCGTTTTTTGTTATTTCTTTGGGCTGTAACTAAATGATAACATACTTGCTGACAATCTCAAAAGATAAACCCGTGAGAAAAAAATCCCGAAAAATTTCCCCGCTACACATAAACATAACGGGGGAATTTTTATTATAAATCTTCATCATATATTTCTTCGTCGATTATATCATCGCCTTTGAAATAATAATAGATTGTTTCATTAACGAGATAGGGATATACTTCGTTCGCCATATCACCTTCAAGCAGAATATCAAATATGATATCGGGAGAAAAGTTTACGGGTATGGCTGATTCGATATATCCTGCAAGTTTCCATTCATCTGAGGTGAAATTTATCATTTCCTTCAGAAATGCTGTATAGATGAATTCCAACTGCCATAATCCCTGATATCTGTTCTGGGCGTATAAAGTTGCTTCAACAGAATTGTTTATCGGGGCATTACGATATTTTTCATAAAGAGTTTCTTTTCCGACAACCGATGCCATATAGAACGACGAAAGTGCACATTCTGAAAAATGTTCAGCTGTATCGTCATAACAAGGTTTAAGTTTTTCCCGAAGTGTTTTTAAAAGCGCTTCTTTTCTTTCAGAAGGCAGTTGTCTGAATACACGTATGGCAAGAAGAATGAACGATAGTTTATCATCACATTCGTTATAACAATAGGCATATTCGCTGTCTTTGTAGTTTTCTATGTAATCGTGGAAAACGGAATTGTATACACCCTGGTCGGTCTGTTTTGTTATAAACTCAAAAACAGTTTCTTTCAGCATATCGGGAAGCGAGAGAAACCAATCGGTTGTTTCCTTTCTCACCATCTTTTCGTATTCTTCATATTCTCTCATCTGTTCTTTACGATCTTCATCGAAATAATCGTTTTTCAGAAGGTTATAATACCATCTGTCATTTTTATCGAGACTTCCGGTATCGATCATTTCTTCGCTACGTTCCATCATAATTGATGAGAGTTCGTGAAGTTTTAAAGGATAATAAGGATATTCTTCTTCGCCGAATATTCCTTCGATATCTTTTTCGGATATACCCGAAAGTTCCGCGAGTTCTTTCTTTTCCTCATCAATATCATCACAGAATGAAAAATAGATATCATAAAACCGTTTCGGGCGGACACATAAATCCTTTCCCAAAATTCCTGAAATAAATTCTCTCATTTCTTTAAGTTCCGGTTTATCGCAGTTCATAGAATCAAGACAGTAGTTATAGAACACTGATATTATTTCCTTCTGCTTCTCAACCGGGAAATGACGTTCTTTTTTCAATATGAGACCGATATCATTTTCAGAAATGCCTGTTATCTCGGCAAGTTTCTTCTTTTTTATTTCGGGAGAAAAAGCATTAGTCAGTATTTTTATCAGATCAGAAAACAAATCTGAAGGTATGCAGGAAAAAGCTCCCGAATATAAAACACTGCGGTAATATTGTGCGATTTTATATCTTCCTTCTGCTTCGGCATTTTCGACATAATCATGGAATGTATTATTTTTCCCGAACGAACCCGTGTAAGCGACAATATCGCCTTGCTTTATCATAAACAATTCATCAATTCTATCGACGATTTCCATAAATTTATCAATGTCATTTTCAGGATCGTAATCCTCGAACGAACTCTCGATTGCTTCATAAAGTTCGTCATGAAATTTTGATAAATTCCATAAAAAACTGTTCAATTCTTTTCTTGAAGATATTTTTTCTGACATTTAAAGCACTCCTTTTTTAGTCTTTATTTTTTATCAGGCTGATGGTTCCATTTTCATCTTTCTTTTTTTGCATACGATAGCATTATCGGGTGAATTTATTCTGATTTTGCAACAACTCTTGTCAAAATCATCATCGAAATAATGTTCTGACAATTTGTCGGTAGCAAGATTGCGCAGGATATTCACCTGATTTCTGATGCCGAAACAACTGTAACTCACATCAAAAAATGAATTCAACGCTTCTTCTGTCAATTCGATCTTCACTCCGAGTTCTTCTGAAAGTTCTTTGGTTTTTTCTTTCAGAAGAACCCCCATATCCTTATCAGATAATCTATGAAGATTAACGACCTGAGATATACGGCCTGCGAGTTCTTCGATCATACCGTATTCTACAATTTCGTTTATATTGATATCTGTATATAAAGCATCATTGCGATTATCTTTCTCTTTGCCATACATACAATATTCGAGTTCAGAAAGTGCGTTTTCACGTGCTTGTTTTTTATTGCGAACGTCCTGGAATGCGCCCATGAAAACAAACATCGTTCTGCCGGTATTTATTCCGGGCTTTACTTCATGACCTTCTACAAGAGTGAGAAGATTTGACTGCAATGCAGCGTTGTTGTTGACACCTTTGCTGTCATAACTCGGAATGCATTTTTTATCCGCTTCATCAAGAAAACAGATAGCAGCACCGCCGAGATTTTCGCTTTTTTCTGCAATTTCTCCTTCTATTATATCGATATCTTTACCCTTATAGCCTGATTCGGTAAAAAGACTTAAATCAAACTGCATAACAGGAACGGGGATATCGTATTCTTTACAGAAATCTCTGATAATACGATACACCTCTGTCTTACCGCAGCCACTCGGTGCTGTAAGCATTATGTTACGGGCAGCATAAGGGTTTCCTTCGGCTATACTTTTAAAG
>JAFXHL010000031.1 GCA_017536405.1 Oscillospiraceae bacterium | reverse complement strand
CTGTATAAGGAACATCCTTAGCAAGTGCCATTGCTTCATCCCATGTATAGCATCCTTCAACCTTTGAATCTGTTGTTATGATGCTCTTGAGGAACGGGAATTTAGCACTGTTGAGTTTTCCGGGTTCACATGTAGCGAGTTCGGGGCAGAGTTCCTTCATTATTTCAATATAGTTACTGTCCTTATAGCCGTCTATCATAACGAGGACATTTGTATCAGACTGCTTCAAGAGGTATTCTGCTTCGTGAATCTTATATGCTGTATTTACAGTTACGAGAACGGCACCGATTTTTGTTGTTGCCCAGAATGTTATATACCATGCGGGAACGTTTGTTGCCCAGATAGCAACATGGTCGCCCTTTTTAACACCCATAGCGAGAAGCGATCTTGCGAATGTATCAACATCATCCCTGAACTGAGGATATGTTCTTGTATAGTCGAGTTCTGTATATCTGAAAGCATACTGGTTGGGGAATTCTTCGCATACTCTGTCGAGAACATCGGGGAATGTATAGTCGATGAGTTTTTCCTTGGGCCAGATATATTTTCCCTGATGACGAAGGTCATCCTGTAAAGGATGCTTATGCTTTGTTCTGTAAGGCTTCATAAAGTCTGCATACTGAGGGAATACAACGCCTGCGCTGAAAATGTTCTTCGCCCAACGCTTAACCCATTCGAGTGAAACATAGCCTTCATAGCCGATTTTTCCGAGTGCTTCGAACATCTCTTTAAGAGGCATATCGCCTTCGCCCATAAGCTTGTATTCGGCCTTGCCGTCAACCATAACGCTGTCCTTAACGTGACAGTATTTGATATAAGCTCCGAGGTTTTCAACTGTTTCATCGGGGTTTTCATTTGCATAACGGTAAGGATGATGCATATCCCAGAGCGCTGCTACTTCAATTCTGTCGACCTTGTCAAGAAGTGCTTTAAGGCGCTTTGTATCAGCATAAACACCGTTTGTTTCAACAAGAAGAGTTACACCTTTATCCTTTGCGATGTCAGCGAGTTTAACGAGAACTTCTGCTACATAGCTGTCGTCAACTTCGTCAACGGGCATAGGTTCTCTGTCGCCGAGAATTCTTATAAAAGGAGTTTTAAGTTTTACGGCAAGGTTGATATAGCTTGAAATTTCAGAAATAACTTCATCAAAGTTACCCTTATCTTTAAGGCAACATCCTGATGAAAGGCAGGGAATTTCGATGCCTATTTCAGAGAGCTTCTTTACTGTCTTTGAAATCTGACCTTCTGTGAAAGGTCTTGCCTTAACGGCGAAAATATCATCGCCAAGACCTCTGATTTCGATTCCGTCAAAGCCTAAGTCCTTCGCCATTGAATAGATGTCTGACCATTCGTAATCGGGACAGGCAAGTGTTGAGAAACTGATTTTCATTTTAAAATACACCCTTTCTTTTTATAGAGGCGAAAATAAAAAATCCGCCTCAAAGATAATTCTTTGAGACGGAATAAATATCGATTCCGCGGTACCACTCAAATTGCATTCTCATGCCACTTAAGGCTCTAACAAGCCCTTTTGCTGTAACGTCGCACTGACGGAAAACACTACTCATTTCTTTTCGCATTTTCTGCTCGGAAGGGAGAGGCTTTTATGGAAATACGCCTGTCGGTTTTCACCAACCACCGACTCGCTGAAAGGTTTTCTTTCCTGCCTTCTTCGTCTTAGCATTTGAAAATATTCTATCACACCATCATTTTATTGTCAAGTATTAAATTTCGACAAAATGAAGATTTTTACAAAGTGATGTTATTATACATTGTGAACAACCTTTGTGAAATCCTCTTCAGCACCCGACGCAACTATGATGTTTATGGGGTATCCGCATATATTCGCGGGAAGAACAAAACCATCTTCGTTGAAGATAAGTTCAGCTGATTTATAGAGTTTTACACAACTGATGCTTCTTATGGGGCTTTCTCTCATAATTCCACATTCAAATACACATGTTATGCAGTTTACAAAGTTTTTAAGGCGTGCGTAAACATCGTTTTTGAATTCTGCCGAATCAAAATCCGAAAGGCTTTCGCTCAAAGCATGCATAGCTTCCCTGCTACCCGAAAATCCTATGATGAAATTTCTTCTCATAGTTCTGATTTTATGGGTTATTATTCTTTCGGCTTCGTGTGTCTTTTCGGGGGTTGTTTTTGAAAGACCGATTTTCAGCCCCAAAAATCTCACAAGAAATCTTATCGCTATATTGTAGTAATAATTTGTATAGAAATCGCGTGTGTCAACCATCATTGATGAAATCATTGTGACATCATCAGCCATAATGCCCGAAAATTCTTCATCTGTGAGTTTGTAATGTTCCTTGAATTTATTTCTGAGGTCGTTTGCCATATCTATATTGATAATTCCACATTCAAAAGCAAATTCAAACGGGTCCATCTCCTTTCTCTGCATACAGATAACATCATTCAGTTGTTCTTCTGTAAGCATACCTGAGTCAACTGCGATTTCACCGAATTTCTTATCGACGATTTTCTGCTTATCGTGGATTTCATCAACCTGCTCTTCTGTAAGAAGATTCATATTGAGAGCGATTGTTCCGAGTTTTTCGTTGTGGGATTTATATCCCTTTACAATATCTTTTGCGTCTTTTTCGCTTATGGCTCTCTGAAAATTAAGGTAATCGGCAACGATATATTCAATCATGATGTTGACCTCCTGTTGTTTTATGATACAAAGGCGATTGCAAAGGTAAGAAGGAACGCGATAAGCGCATATGCTATTATCATTATGACAAGCCCTGCGTTCGATGTTCTTCCGAAACGCTTTATGTTCTTTTCATTCAAAGCATTCTTTGATTTTAAGAACTTTATTCTTTTAACCGCAAAACGATAATAGATATGATTTGCCATTGAGGCGCAGTAGAATATGAAGACATATCCTAAAACCCAGCCGACATTATATATTGCCATAAACAAAGGGCTGTTTATATCAATAGTTGAAATAAATGCCACCAGAGCATTATCGGGAACATTATATTTCGAAATCAGCGAGCCTAAAAAATAGATTATCGACGGAAGCCAGAGAATGAGCTGTACTATAAGGCTCATTATTGCTGTGCCTGTCATTTTTCTGTAAGCGAAATATGCAGGCGGACACAAAAGCGCCGAAAGGTTGAATGTTCCCTTCTTCTTGCGTTCTTTCATAAGTTTGAAAATGGGTAAGAAGAATTTATTGTTATCGCCTATAAAATCGGCAAGTTCTGCGGTTGTTGCACCATCAAAATCTTCATCGGGGTCAAACCCGCAGTATTTATCGTTATAATCAACCTTTATCATATTAGGGAAAAGATTTTCTTCTGTATCTGCATTTACATTTCTTTCATCTGAGGTTGATTTTTCGATTGTTATGGGATTTCCGCATCTTTCACAGAAAATAGAAAGGGATTTATTCTGCATCCCGCATTTATCGCAGATTATCTTATCGCCTATCTTCTTGGCTTTTTCTTCGTTAACGCTGTAACTCTGATTTTTCTCGTGGAGTTCGTAGTTTATACATTCTCCCTTTTCCTTATAGCAGGAACGATGATAGGGCGTTCCGCAATCGGGGCAGACTACTATATCATCTTCTTCGAGAAAAGATTTATCGCAGACTTTACATTTTAAACCTGTATATAAAGACATATTATCCTCCGAACAAAATCAAGGCAGAAAGCCTTATTTTTCATCATTTAATTATAACAAACGGCAGATAAAATGTCAATGCTTTTCGCCAAATGATATTGACTTTGAGAGGATTTTTTGCTACAATTATCAGTGACTTTAACGAAAGGAACGACAGTATGCTTTTACTTGACGATTTACGCATTGAACTCGAAGGCTACCGCCCTCTTATAAAGGAACTCTACTCTGTTCTTGAAATAGAAAAGGCTCTCGCTGAAACTGAGGAACTCAAAGAAGTTTCGGCATCCCCTGATTTCTGGAACGACCTCGAAAATTCACAGAAGGTTCTTTCTAAGATAAAGAAACTTGAAAACAAGATAAATCTTCATAAAAATCTTGATTCTCAACTTGAGGATTGTCTTGCCTATATCGAAATTGTAGGCGATGAAGAACCCGACGAAGAAACTCTCGCTGAAATCCAGAAAAATGCCACAGATTTCAAGAACGATTACGAAACCTGCAAACTCACAACTCTTCTTTCGGGTGAATACGACTCATCGAATGCAATTTTAACATTCCACGCAGGCGCAGGCGGAACGGAAGCGCAGGACTGGGCTGAAATGCTTTTCAGAATGTATAACAGATGGGCTGAAAGACATAATTTCAAGGTTAAAACACTTGACTATCTCGACGGCGACGAAGCAGGTCTTAAAAGTGCATCTATTCTCATAGAAGGAAACAATGCATACGGATTTTTAAAATCAGAACACGGCGTTCACCGACTTATAAGAATTTCTCCCTTTGACTCATCGGGAAGAAGACATACATCTTTCGCATCGGTTGAAGTTACTCCCGAAATTTCTGATGATATGGAAGTTGAAATCAGAACGGAAGACCTTAAAATCGACACATACCGAGCAAGTGGTGCGGGTGGTCAGCATATCAACAAAACAGAAAGTGCTGTAAGAATAACACATCTTCCGACAGGAATTGTCGTTGCCTGTCAGACACAGAGAAGTCAGATTCAGAACAAGGATTATGCTATGAAAATGCTCAAAGCGAAACTTGTTGAAATCAAGGAAAGAGAACATCTCGACAAAATCGACGACATCAAGGGTGCGCAGAAGGACAACGGCTGGGGTGCACAGATACGCTCATATGTATTTATGCCCTATACCCTCGCCAAAGACCACAGAACATCTTTTGAATCGGGCAATATAGGCTCGGTTATGGATGGTGATATCGACGGATTTATAAACGCATATCTTGTTGCACTCTCACACGGAGAATTACAGAACACATAAATTAAGACCGATAAGGATTATCCCTTATCGGTCTTTTATTATTCTTTATTTTCTTCGTTAGGATTTTCCTCTGTTTTTTCTTCAACCTTTTCCGTCGGTGCGCTTTCTGCTATGGGAACAACTTCTGCTTTTTTAACATCATCACCGATAATTCTGTAAACAGCAGCCGCTATCGGAACTCCGAGTAACATTCCTAAAACTCCGAAAATTCCACCGCCTATTGTTACTGCTGCTAAAACCCAGATACCAGGAAGTCCCATTGAAGTTCCGACAACCTTCGGGTAGATGATATTTCCTTCAAGCTGTTGAAGAACAAGTATGAACAGGAGGAAAAGAAGTGCCTTAACGGGAGATTCTGTCAGTATCATAAAAGCGCCGACGCCTGCACCGATATATGCACCCGCCACGGGAATAAGAGCTGTGAAAGCTACAAGTGCGCCTATCATAAGTGCATAAGGGAATCCGAATATCAGCATACCTACTGTACAAAGACCTCCTAAAATAAGGGCTTCTGTGCATTGTCCGACAATATAGCTATGAAAACATTCGTCGAGAACAGATAAAACATAGCTTATTCTCTTATTCCATTTTTCACTTGCATAGCGGTTCAGAAGTTTTGTTCCGCCGATTCTGAGGTTATCCTTGGTAGCAAGAATATAAATTGAAAAGATGATGCTTAAAAGAACAGTTACTATTCCTGAAAATACGCCTGCTACAACAGAAATAACTCCTCCGACAACATTTCCTACTCCTGATGTAATCGTTCCTATCATATCTGTGAGTTTTGATTGCCAGTCTATCTCCGAAAGAGAATTGATTATATCCTCAGGCATAACATCAAGACTTTTCGCGAATAAAAGTGCTTTTTCAAAAAGCGCAGGGAATTTTGCAACGATAACGGAAACACATTCGCCGAGTTTCGGGATAATCAACCAGACAACAATAACCATAACCGAGATAACTGTAAGAAAAGCGGCTGTCATACAAACGGGGCGACGGGTTACTGTAAAGAATTTTCCGTTCTTTTTCGGGAAATAGTGTTTTTCATAAAAGGTCATGGGGATATTTATCACATACGCGATAGCACCACCGATAAGAATCGGAAACATAGCCGCAAATACCGCGGATAAAAGACCCGATATATTATCCCAGAATGCTATTGCTATATAGAGAAGAAAAAGGGTTATCCCTATTTTCAGACAGGTTTTCCAAGTTATTTTCATATTTTCCTCCGATAAAAACCATTATTTTTCAATTATTTTATCACCGTTTTTATCGGTTGTCAATTATAATCATACATTTGCGGACAAAATCTTTACCGTAAACTTACTTTCGGAAAAGGTAAGAAGAACATCATCGCCTGATGAAATTTCTCCCGATATTATCTTTTCAGAAACAAGATTTTCGGCATATTCGGTTATAGTTCTTTTTAATGCCCTCGCACCATATTTTTCGGTTTCTGAAATTTTACAGATTTCTGCTATGACAGAATCATCGAAAGAAAGAGAAATTCCTATCTTTTCAGCGCGTTCGCAGAGTTTTGAAAGAAGTCTTCTGGTTATGCTATGAAGTTCAGTTTCTTTTAGACTTTCAAATACCGCTATCTTATCAATTCGGTTTATAAATTCGGGGCTGAATTTTTTTCTTATCTCGGATATAACCTCCTTTTCCCTGCTTTCTGCAAAACTATCTGTGAAACCGAGTTTTTTACTTCCCGTCATAACATCCGCACCGATATTTGATGTCATTATAATAACGCAGTTTTTAAAGTCCGCCTTTCTGCCGTGGCTGTCTTCTAAAACGCCTTCGTCCATAATTCTCAACATAAGGTTGAAAATATCGGGATGTGCTTTTTCTATCTCATCGAAAAGCACAACTGAATATGACTTTTTTCTGATACTTCCCGTAAGTTGACCGCCGTCTTCAAAGCCGACATATCCCGGCGGTGAACCTATAAGTCTTGAAGCAGAAAAACTTTCCTGATATTCAGACATATCTATATGAATGACATTTTTCTCATCACCGAAAAAGGCTTCGGCAAGAGCCTTTGTGAGTTCTGTCTTTCCGACACCCGTCGGTCCGCAGAAAAGAAATGTTCCTATCGGTTTCTGTTCATCCTTAAGACCTGTTCTGTTTCTCTTTATAGCGTCGCAGACTGTCTTTACTGCCTTTTCCTGACCCGTTATTCGTTTTTTTATTGTATCTTCCATAAGAGAGAGTTTTTCGGTTTCTGTTTCTGTAAGTCTCACAAGAGGTATTCCTGTTTTCATAGAAACAACTTCGGCAACATCATCTTCGGTTATTTCAGCAGAGGGTTTTACCTCACAGAAAAAGTCATCGGAGAAAATATTTCTTTCTGATTTCATCTTTTTTCGTGAACAGGCTTCGTCGATTAAATCAATAGCCTTATCGGGAAGAAATCTGTCGGTTATATATCTTTTAGAAAGATTTACTGCGGCTTTTATCGAACTATCAGAAATATTTATCTTATGATGTTTTTCATAACATTCCTTTATTCCGTTAAGAATTTTAACAGAATTTTCTTCTGATGGTTCTTCTATTCTCACAGGCTGGAATCTTCTTTCGAGTGCACCGTCTTTCTCGATATATCTCCTGTATTCATCTTCGGTTGTAGCACCTATAATCTGTATATCTCCCCTTGCAAGACGGGGTTTTAAGATATTCGCCGCATCAATAGCGCCCTCGGCAGCGCCTGCGCCTACTATTGTGTGGATTTCGTCGATAAAGAGAATTACATTTCCTGCGTTTGAAACTTCTTCAATACAGAGTTTTATTCTTTCTTCAAAATCGCCTCTGTATTTGGCTCCCGCTACCATTGAGGGAATATCAAGCGAAAAAAGATGTTTTCCGCGTAAAGTTTCAGGAACTTTTCCTGATGAAAGAAGTCTTGCTATGCCCTCTGCAATAGCCGTTTTTCCTACCCCTGCCTCACCGATAAGACAAGGGTTGTTCTTTGTTCTTCTCGAAAGTATCTGCATAACCCTTTCGGTTTCTTCCTCCCTTGCAAAAACGGGGTCACATTTATTCTTTGCCGCAAGGGCATTGAGGTCTTTTCCGAATTTGCTTAAATTAGGAAGTTTCACTGCTGTTTTCATAGAAGAATCATCAGCAGCAAAAGCGTCGGCGCAATCGGAATGCAGTTTAGGTATTCCTGCGCCTAAATCCTTTATTATTCCATAAGCAGAAGAACCGCGTTCTTTTAAGATTGCCATTAAGATATGTTCTGTTCCTGATAGTCTTGCGCCCGTTTCTTCAGAAAGACTCACCGCATTTTCAAGTATCCTTACCGATGTCGGTGTTAAGCATTCCTCTGAAAGTTTTGTCTTTACTCCTTTTCCGACAAGTTCTTCTATGCGTTTTTTTATTCTTTCATCAGTAACACCCGATGAACGAAGAATTACTCCTGCTGTCCCCTCGGTTGAAATTCCATAGAGAAGATGTTCACTTCCTATATATGTGTGTCCTGATGCTCCTGCATAATCAAATGCCTTTTTAATGGCAAGGGATGCGAGTTTTGTGAAATCATCATTACAATACAACGCTATGATACCTCCCGACATTATTTTATACTGTTATTATTTTACTCCTTATAAAGAAAAATGCCTGTCGAAAGCAGTAAAGAATTTTCTGTAACACATTTTTCATCCCACCATAGAATGTAGTATAAAACGAAAGCGGAAAACCGCCAAACTCGTTTTAATACATTTTTACAAAAGGAGTGCTTGATTTATGAACTGTGGATTTAACGGCGGATACTGGTGGATTATCATTCTCATTATTATCGTTATGGGCGGCGGTTGGGGCGGCTGCGGCTGCAGCAACAACTGCGGAAACAGCTGCGGATGCAACAACAACTGCGGATGCGATAATAACTGTGGATGCGGCTGCTAAAAGCCCTTGCCACTTAAAACCCCTTGTAAAGAGATTTCCTCTTTATAAGGGGATTTTTCTATTCACTGCGAAGTGCCTCAACGGGTGAAAGTCTTGAAGCCTTATAGGCGGGATACGCCCCGAAAACCGCACCGATAACCATTACAAAGAAAAGTACAAAGATAATACCTTCTGCCTCCATAAAAGAAGGAAGACCTGTTATAAAGCCTGCCAACGCCGAGAAGACAAGCCCGGATAAAAGGCCTATAATTCCGCCTATTAAAGTTATCAGAACTGACTCTGTAAGAAACTCTGTTAAAATATCGGAATTTTTTGCGCCTATGGATTTTTTTATTCCTATCTCCCTTGTTCTCTCTTTAACCGAAACAAGCATAACCGTCATAACCGAAAGCCCCGAAACGACAAGCGAAATACCTGCTACAATACTTAAAGCCTTTGATGTTATATCGGCGATTTTATTCATCTGGGATTTTTGTTTCAGAAGATTTTCTACCCGAATTTCCGTCTTTTCATCGCGCTGACACAAAACCGCGTGGGAAAGTGCGTTAAAAGCGCTGTCGCTGTCGGTTCCGTCATCAAGTTTAACAGCTATCTGTGTAAAATAACGGTTGTTTGTTTCTTCCGAAAGCGTTGTATAAGGAATGTAAACGAAAGACGGAACAAGGTCACCGAACATATTCTGAAGAAGGTTTACGCCGTTGCTCACAACGCCTATAACCTCAAAGTTTTCGACTCTTCCGTTTATTGAAATTCCTATTTCTTTTCCTACTATGGTGTTTCTTTTATATCTGTTCATAGCTATCTGTTCATCAACAACGCAGACCTTTTTCGCTGACAGAACATCAGATTTATTTATAAGCCTTCCGCTTACTGTTTTAAGCTCTATAACATCATCGGCGTCTTCATTGACGCCCCATATCATAGCCGGAGAATTCTCTCCCCGCGAAGAAATTTCGGTAAAATAATTTATAAGAGGCATAGCATTTCTTACATCGGGGACGCTTTTTAAGGTTTCAAGGTCTTTTTCCCATAAACCGTCAAAATTGCTTTCTGTTCCTGTTACAACAAAACTATCCATTCCCATATCTGTCAGCTGATTATCAACGGCGGATTTTCCCATTTCTCCTATCGAAGAAATTATCACAACAGAACTCACTCCTATCGCTATTCCGCCTACTGTTAAAAACGCCTTCAACCTGCTTTTTCCTATAACGCGAAGACTTTGTTTTATACACTCAAACAACCTGAAAGTCCCCCCTTTTTATTCTTCTCCGATAACTATATATTTTCCGTTTTCTATTTCGTCATCGCCATAGATTATACAGTCATTTTCATCTATTCCGTCGGTTATCTCAACGCCCTCTTTTGTTTCAAGACCTGTTTCAATATCTTTTCTTACGGCAACTCCGCTGCTTAAGACATACACAAACTCGTTTCCGTCTTCATCGGCTTTTATAACTTCATAAGGAAGAACAGAAATTTCCTTTTCGTCATCGGAAAGAATTTTCGCCTTGACACTATACCCTGAACGGATATTTTCATCGGTTTCACAAAGTTTTATTTCAACAGGAACAAAAACCGCTCCGTTAGCGCTTTTAACAGCCGTTCCCGATATGCTTACAACATCGGCTTCATAAGAATTATCGGGGAATGCGTTTCCTGTTATAAGTGCTTTCTGTCCTTCTTTTACCTTATATATGTTGTTTTCGGAAACGAGTGCAGTTACTGTGGCGTTATCGCCCTTTACATAAAGTTCTCCCGAGGCGGAAACATAATCCTTATAGTTTATCTTCTTTATTTCGGTAACATTTGCTCTGGGGAGAGAGTTTTTCCACAAAACAGGTGAAACTATCGCGCCTCCCACAGAGAGAATGAATGCCGATAAAAAAACAATGGTCTTTTTCATATAAAATCTCCTTTGAAACACATTTTCACAAAATATTATTGACCACTTGTTTTTTGATTATAAGTTTTTTCATAAGAATATTTTTATGTTTTTCTGTAAAAGATAGTTTGAAAAGAGGTGTTTTGATTGAACTTTATTTGCTGTTCGGAAAATTGCAGATATCAGGAAAACGGATACTGTTCACTAAAAAATCCGTCTGTTGTCTATGTCGGAAACAACAGTTGCTGGTTTTTTGAAGAAAAAAACAACTCTCCGGAGAAATCCCCCGAAGAGTGTTAATAAACTTATACTATTTTTTCAAAAGCCTGTTTTAAATCCGAAACGGCTATGATTTCTATCTTATGTTTTCCCTTTTCTACATTCTTTTCAGAACTTTCAGGAATGATGCATTTTGTAAAACCGAGTCTTTCCGCTTCGGCGATACGCTGGTCGATATGGGATACGCTTCTTATCTCTCCACCAAGACCTATTTCTCCTATTGCAATAAGCGAATTATCGAGCGGTTTATCTATTATTCCCGAATAGAGAGCGAGCGCAACGGGAAGGTCTGCTGAGGGTTCGTCAAGGCGAAGCCCACCTACTACATTTATAAATACATCTAAAGTTCCGAAGAAAAGACCTGCTCTTTTTTCAAGAACTGCAAGGATAATCGAGAGTCTTGAAAAATCAAAGCCTGTTGCTGTTCTTCTTGGTGATGACAACCCGCTTTTTACAGAAAGCGCCTGAACTTCGGCAAGAACGGGGCGTGAGCCTTCCATAACGCAGGCAACGCAGGTTCCTGAAACATCTAAAGGTCTTCCCGATAAAAGCATTTCTGACGGATTTTCAACCTCACTGAGTCCCGTATCCTTCATTTCAAAGACGCCTATTTCATTTGTCGAGCCATAACGGTTTTTAACCGCTCTGAGTATACGATAAGAAAGATTACGGTCACCCTCAAAATGAAGAACGGCGTCTACTATATGTTCCATAACCTTAGGGCCTGCTATTGCGCCGTCTTTATTTACATGACCCACTATGATTATGGGGATTTCTTCTTCTTTCGCAGTATGCATAAAAAGATTTGTGCATTCTCTTACCTGAGTGATACTTCCCGGGCTTGAGGGCAGAGAAGAAATTGCCATTGTCTGAATAGAGTCGATAATAACTATTTCGGGCTTTTCGGCAGAAATTGTATCGCTTACAGCCTCGGCGTCGGTAACCGACAAAAGATAGAGGTTTTCTGTGTTTACACCGAGTCTCTGTGCCCTTATCTTTATCTGTCTTACACTTTCTTCTCCCGATACATAAAGGATTGTGTGGTCATCGCCGAAATACTGACATATCTGTAAAAGAAGGGTTGATTTTCCTATGCCTGGTTCTCCTCCTAAAAGGACAAGACTTCCCTTTACAAGTCCTCCGCCTAAAACTCTGTCAAGTTCTTTACTGCCTGTGGGGTATCTGATGTCGCCTTCAATGTCGATTTCAGAAAGTTCTTCTATCTTTTCGGCAACAGAAACGGGTTTTCTCGCGCCCGATTTCACTGTCTGTTTAAGAGTTATTTCTTCAAATGTGTTCCAGCCGTTGCAGGCAGGACATTTTCCGTTCCATTTCGAGCTTTCATATCCACATTCACTACACATAAAAACAGTTTTGTTTTTTCCTGACATTTTTATTATCCTCGTTTTTCAATAAATTCATTTATCCCTGAAAATATCGTGAAAGCAACCTCTTTCTGATACATCGGGTTTTTAAGTTTTTCAGCCTCATCGGGATTTGATAAAAATCCACATTCAACCATAACAGTCGGGTTTTCAGAAAAATAGCAGAGATATAGTTCTTTTCCGCATAGTTTTATTTCACGCGAATTATCGGGTTGAATATTCCTGACAAAATTCTCCTGCATAATTCGGGCCAAAGTTTCGCTTTCGGGATTATTCTCTGAATAGAACATCTGCGCACCGCTGTAATACGGGTCGGTAAAATTATTCTGATGAATGGAAACGCATATTGCATTATTATGTTCATTGAAGATATCAAGGCGGTTTTCCATATCGGATTCTTTCTGTGCCCTTATTCCTTCAACACCTTTATCGTGGATGGATGTGTCGGTTTCTCTTGTGAGAATGACATTATATCCCTGAAGTTCTAAAAGCTTTGCAACCTCTTTTGCGATGTTAAGGTTTATCCCCTTTTCGGGAACGCCGTCGGCTGTCGAACATCCGCCGTCCATTCCGCCGTGACCTGCGTCAAGAACGATATAAAGTTCTTCATCGGGATATGTAAGTGATGTCGGAACTGTCATTTCAATGCTGTTTACGGCATAGTATGCAGCGGTATAACAAAGCACAAGAGACATCATAATACATATGGGTTTTGTGTAGCCGTTTATCTTCTTTTTCTTCATAAAAAATCACTCCGCAAAATATTTTTTATAACAATTTATGCGGAGTTTCAGAGATAAATGCAGATATACTTTCCTATACCGATAATTTTACATTAGTAAACCTTAAATGTCAAGGTGAGATAAAGTCTGTGAGAAGAAATTTTCCCACTTATAAATATTCTTTTTACTCTTTACTTTTTTGTCGGAATGTGGTATAATATCACTTGTATGATTTAACGCATAAAAGTTTTTATGTTTTAAAATATAGATGAGAGGATTTTTAAAATGCCTATTACAGAATTACTTGAAAGAAACGCCTCAGATTTCGGAAGCGATGTTGCACTCGTTGAAGTAAACCCTGAAATCAAGGAAAAAAGAAGAATTACATGGAAAGAATACGAACTTATCGAAACAGACCCTATTTCTCATTACAGAAGAGAAATCACATGGAAAGTTTTCGATGAAAAGGCAAACCGTTTTGCTAACCTGCTTTTACAGAGAGGGGTTAAAAAAGGCGATAAAGTCGGTATTCTTTTAATGAACTGCCTTGAATGGTTACCTATCTATTTCGGAATCTTAAAAACAGGTGCACTCGCTGTTCCCCTTAATTTCAGATACACATCAGACGAAATAAAATACTGTCTTGACCTTGCCGAAGTTGACATTCTCATGTTCGGCCCTGAATTCATAGGAAGAGTTGAAGAAATTGCCGAAGAAATCAGCAAAAACAGACTTCTTTTCTATGTCGGTGAAGGTTGCCCCTCTTTCGCGGAACATTATGACAGCCTTGTATGCAACTGTTCGGGTGAAAAGCCTGATATAAAACTTACAGACGAAGATGACGCTGCTATCTATTTCTCATCGGGAACAACAGGTTTCCCCAAGGCTATTCTTCACGACCACAGAAGCCTTATGCATTCTGCAACCGTTGAACAGAAACATCACAGTCAGACAAAGGATGATGTTTTCCTCTGTATTCCTCCCCTTTACCATACAGGTGCTAAAATGCACTGGTTCGGAAGTTTGTATTCAGGTTCAAAGGCAGTAATCTTAAAGGGTGTAAGTCCTAAAACAATTTTACAGACAGTTTCAGACGAACTCTGCACAATAGTATGGCTTTTGGTTCCCTGGGCGCAGGATATTTTAGACGCTATCGACAGAGGCGATGTAAATGCTGACAATTACAGACTTTCACAGTGGAGACTTATGCATATAGGCGCACAGCCCGTTCCTCCCTCACTTATAGCAAGATGGAAAAAGCAGTTCCCCGACCATTCTTATGACACAAACTATGGTCTTTCTGAATCAATAGGCCCCGGATGTGTTCATCTTGGTGTTGAAAACATACATAAAGTCGGCGCTATCGGTGTTCCGGGATACGGATGGGAAGTAAAGATAGTTGACGAAAACGGCGAAATCGTCGAAAAGGGCGGAGTGGGTGAACTCTGCGTAAAAGGCCCCGGCGTTATGAAATGCTATTATCGTGATGAAAAGGCAACTGCCGAAACATTAAAGGACGGCTGGCTTTTCACAGGAGATATGGCAGAGCAGGATGAAGACGGATTTATATATCTCGTTGACAGAAAGAAAGACGTTATCATCAGTGGTGGTGAAAACCTCTACCCCGTTCAGATTGAAGATTTCTTACGCAGTCATCCCGATATAAAGGATGTTGCTGTTATCGGTCTTCCCGACAAACGACTCGGTGAAATCGCAACCGCTATTATTTCGCTCAAAGAAAATTCAGCCTGCACAGAAGACGATATAAACGCATTCTGTCAGAAACTTCCCCGATACAAAAGACCTCACAAGATCATCTTCGCGGAAGTTCCCAGAAATCCCACAGGTAAAATCGAAAAACCAAAGCTTCGCCAGATTTATTGCGGTGAAAGCCTTGTTTCAAAACAGATTAAGAATTAAAACACAAAAACCACCCACAGTTGTGGGTGGTTTTATTATGTCAAACGAAAAAGATTGCATCTTTTTACAAGAAAGTTCCCCGAAGTTGTACTGCTGTACTACAAGGGGAACTGACACAGTAAAAAGTGTGAGATTTTTTGTTTTTATTTTATTCCAAGCCTTTAAGTGCTTTGATCTCATCTTTACTTAACTTGTTTGCCTCACCATCCTTGATGATTGAAACTTCGCTCTTATGAATGATGAATGATGCACCATCTGAATTTTCGGGCTTTACCTTGAGTTTTCCTGTTATGAGGTTTACTTCTTCAACAAATCCGTTTCCGCTCGGTGTGCTGACATATGCATTCACCTTAGGAGTTGTTCTGATTAAATCTTCATAACTTTCCTGTTCGTATTTAAGGCAACACATAAGTCTGCTACAAGTTCCTGAAATCTTTGTAGGGTTAAGTGAAAGCCCCTGTTCCTTAGCCATTTTTATAGAAACGGGCTGGAATTCTCCTAAAAAGCCGTTGCAACAGAATGGTCTTCCGCAGATACCAAGTCCGCCAAGCATTTTCGCTTCATCACGGACGCCTATCTGACGGAGTTCTATTCTTGTTCTGAAAACAGAAGCAAGGTCCTTTACAAGTTCGCGGAAATCGACTCTGTTTTCTGCTGTGAAATAGAAGAGAAGTTTGTTGTTGTCGAATGTGCATTCAACATCAACGAGTTTCATATCGAGTTTATGCTTTGCGATTTTTTCTTCGCATATCTTGAAAGCCTCTTCTTCCTTCTTCTTGTTTTCTTTTACGGTTTCAAGGTCTTTCTCTGTCGCTATTCTGATAACGGGTTTTAAGGGCGCTGAAAGTTCGCTATCAGGGACTTCTCTGTTTGAAACAACAACTGTTCCGCATTCAACTCCCCTTGCGGTTTCAACAATAACCTTCTGACCGTTTTCTACCTTTTCATTGCCGGGTGCGAAATAATAAATCTTCCCGACACTTTTAAATCTGACTCCTATAATTTCAGCCATCCTGATACTCCTTAAAGATAAAGATTATATATCTGTCCGCAGAGGGATGCAAGCTCTGTCCCTGCGGAAACATTGGTATCGAGTTTTTTTATCGATTCGGTTATGATAAGATAAATCCCCTCGATTTTTTTCGATGATATTTTTTCGGATATTTTTTTAGCACCCTCAGGGTAGCAACTGATATATCTTCCGCTGAAACGAGAAACAGAGGCGTCTCTCATTATCTTTGCGAGTGCATAAAGAGATTCTTTTATATCCGAGCGTTCACCTTCTATTGCAGAGAGGAATTTAAGGGTATTATATTCGTTCCATTCCGCGATAGAATCCGCTATATTCTTTATTATTTCTATTCTCGTCCTTATTTTCTCATCAGCGATATAGCTTTCGCATTTTCCTATGTTTCCGTGAAATGCAGAAACCGCTGATCTGATATCTTCTTCTGAAAAGCCTTTTTCTGTGAGCGCTTTTATTGTGTCTTCTTCCGTACATTCTGTTGCACCTATTGAAACCACTCTTGAAAGGATTGTAGAAAGCATCAGATCCTTTGAAGAAACAGTAAAAATAAAATAAGAGAACTGTGGTGGTTCTTCAACAACTTTTAAAAGAGCGTTCTGTGAAACAGACGACATATTATCGCAATCGGTAAAGATATAAACCTTTCTTTCGGCATCGTTTGGAGTGATGAACGCATCCGCCATAAGATGACGGACATGGTCTGCCTTAAATCCCTGCAATTTGCCTTCGTGTTCGGCATAAATTACATCGGGATGAGCATGCACCCTTTCACTTTCAACAAGCCTTGATGCGATATAATCGGCAATTTTTTTCTTGCCAAGCCCCTTTTCTCCGAAAATGAGAAAGGAATGAGGTATTCTTTCCGAAGAAAACATTGCATCTATAGATGACAAAATATCTTCGTTGCCGTATATTCTTTCCATACTAAACCTTTTCATACCTTTCAACATCGGTTACGAAAATCGTTGCACCGCCGACAGAAACCTCAATCGGAGGAGATGGCATAGCGCCCCCGCCGAAAGACGAATTCACAAACGGAACAAACTGTTTTCTTCTACGGCTTTTTTCTGAAATTATCGCGATAACGCTGTCAACCTTTTCATCTTCAACGCCTATAAGGAAAGTTGTACTCCCCGAAGAGAGAAATCCGCCTGTCGACGCAAGCTTTGTAGCATAATATCCTGCGTTTATAAGCGCTGTTCCGACGCTTTTGGTGTCGTTATTACTGACAATGGCATATATAAGTTTCATTATACCGCCCCTTATTGCAAAAATCCGAAAAAATTTCCGTTACATTTTATTTTACCACATTTATCTCACAAATGCTATACCTTTTTAAAATATTAATGGAATTTTCATCTATAATCTCCCCTGCGACAACTATGGGGATACAGGGCGGGCAATGGGTTATGTTGTGTGCGCATATTCTCCCCTTAGCATTATCAACGGGGATTTTTTCGCTTTCAGAGAATGTCGCTTCTCTTATCCTCATCGCTTTTTCGGGAAGAACAAAGGGTGTTTCGTCTTTTCTTATAAGAATTTTAGGCTGAATTATTTTTTCCATAGCATCAGCAAGTGCGTCATAATCCTCTTCATCGCTTGTAATCGAAAAGAGGAATGTTACATAATATTCATCACAGTATTCACATTCAATTCCGTTTTCACGGAGTCTTTCAGAAAGGTCATATCCTGAAAGACCTGCTTTATAAGCCTCAACCGTCAGATGAAGAATATCGTCACCGATAAAGCTCCATACGGGAGAAAGACGGCTTTTGAGTTTTTCCATATTTTCAGACCGCATCTTCATAAGATTTATGCCTGTTTCGTGAAGTGTGAAATTACAGAAATCAAGCGACGCCAAAATAAGATATGAAGGGCTTGAAGAGCCATATAAAGACTGTTTTTCTTTTATTAAAGAAGCATATTTATCGCTGTTTGTGTGGATATACCCTCCCCCTGTAAGAACAGGCAGGGTCTTATGCGCCGAATCACAGCATATATCAGCGCCCAGCGCTATCGGATGAAGATTTCCATAGGTAAATGCAAGATGTGAGCCGTGTGCGTTATCGACGATAAGCGGAACACCATATTTTTTACAAGCCTCTGAAATCCCCTTTATATCGGCAATTCTTCCGTAATAATCGGGAGAGGTTATATAAACGGCATCTGCGTCTTTTTCTTTCGAAAGAGCTTTTTCGATATCCGCAGGAGTAACAGAAGATGAAATAACATCGGCATTTTCACCCGTTACCCAGATAACATCGGCATCGATAAGCGCGCAGGTATTCACAAATGCACGATGGGCATTTCTTGCGGCTATTATTTTTCCCTTTTCACCGACAACCGCTGTGAGCATTGTCTGTATTCCGAGAGTTGAACCCCCTGCGGAATAGAAAGTGTGTTTAACAGAGAAAACCTCTGCAGCGTTTCTTTCACTTTCGGCAATAATCCCTTCTGCTTCATAAAGGCTGTCTGCGCCCTTTACTTCAGTTATATCCATAAGGTGACAATCTGCGAGAGGGTTGATAGAAAATCTTCCCTTATGGCCGGGCATATGAAGTCTTAAAGAGATATTTTTTTCGTAAGAATAAAGAAAATCAACGATGGGTGTTGTCATAGTTTAAACCTCTTCTTAATTTATTCTGTTTTTCTGAATTTAATCAGAATTCCTATTCTGTCGGCAATATTCTTTCTCGCCCTTGAAACAGTTCTCGATACGGTTGATTTTGAAACACCACAGCGTTTCGCGATTTCTTCCATATTAAGATTTTCACTGTAATACATAACAACATATTGCCTCTGTTTCGGGCTGAGTTCCTGATTGATAACATACAATAATGCTTTTTTTATGAGTTTTCTGTCAATTCCGTTTTCTTCCGACGGGGCATCGGTGAAAAAACTTTCGTCGCTTACTGCTTTCTGACAGAAAACATCAAATGGAATACGAATTTTTCCCAAGTTTACTCACCTTCAGTCAAAAAATTAAAGCAAAAACAAGAAAATTATATTCCGAAATCCCTCGGGTTTTATTATAGAACATATGTTCTGTTTTGTCAATGGATTTATTGAAATCCTGAATTACTATGTATTTTTTGAAACAGTAATCACAAAATAGTCTTGAAAACATAAAGAATATGATATATAATTTAAATGTATATGAAAATTTATAAAAGGAATTTACTATGAAAAAAGAATTTGTATTTGTAATACTCCTCTCAGCGCTTTTGATAACCCTCGTTTTTTTCACAACTATGCCGGGGAGAAAAAGGGCTGAAGAAAAGAAAACAGAAACTTCTGTTTCAGAAACTACTCCGACAGTTACAACAACAGAAAAGAAAAAGCCCGAAGTTGATGCAGACAATCCATGGGCATTTTATATAGTAAGCAAAGAATATCCGTTACCTGAAGACTTTACAGTCTACCCTAAAAAGATTCAGGACGATTATGAGATGGATTATCGTGCAGCAAACTATTTCCTTGATATGAAAGAAGCTGCCGCGGCTGACGGAATCGAACTTACTGTAATTTCTGCGAAAAGGTCAAGACAATATCAGCAACAGCTTTTCAATCAAGAGGTTGAATCTTTCATAGCAAAGGGAATGTCTGACGAAGAGGCTTTTGAAGCCGCAAGAGAATGGGTAGCACTCCCCGGCGAGAGTGAACACAACTCGGGGCTTGCCGTTGACCTTAACGATCTTGACGAAAGTTTTGAAGAAAGCGATGCTTTCAAGTGGCTTTCAGAACACGCACACGAATACGGCTTTATTCTAAGATACCCAAAGGATAAGGTAGGAATTACAGGTGTTAAATACGAACCCTGGCATTACAGATTCGTAGGTGTTTATCACGCAACACAGATTAAAGAAAAAGGCATAACACTCGAAGAATATTATGACGAAATAAGGGGCGACTGAAAATGGGTGGAATAAATCAGAAACTCAAACTTATGTATCTCGCTAAAATACTCAATGAAAAGACAGACGAAAATCATCCTCTTACATTTGCCGAAATAAAGGATGAACTTTCAAAGAATGAAATTGATATCGAAAGAAAAACCTTTTATGACGATATAAGGCTTCTCCGTGATTTCGGAATGGATATTGAATCAACAAGAGGGAAATCTTTCGGATATTATGTTGCATCAAGAGAGTTTGAACCCGCTGAACTCAAAATCCTTGTTGACGCTGTTCAGTCATCAAAATTCATCAGTGAAAAGAAATCATCAGAACTCATTTCAAAACTCGGTTCACTTGTAAGTGAATCACAGGCAAAGCAACTCAAAAGAAAACTCTATATAACAAACAGCGCTAAAACAGAAAAGAATACCTACTACAACATTGACGCCATACACACGGCAATTTATGAAAACAAGCAACTTTCTTTCAGATATTATGAATGGAGTCAGAATAACGCAAGGGCACAGAAAAGCGTCAAGAAAAACGGACAGAAATATGTTATAAGTCCGTTTGCACTTATATGGAACGATGAAAACTATTATGTTGTCGCTTATTACGGCGAAAGAGATGATATCTCACATTTCAGAGTTGACAAAATGGGCGATGTTGTTATGACGGATGACACAAGAGAGGGTCACGACCATTTCAAGAACTTCAATCTTGCCGAATACACAAAGAAAACTTTCGGAATGTTCAGCGGTGATGAAATCGAAGTGAAACTGAAATTCAGAAAGGACAATAAACTTTTAGGCGTTGTTGTTGACCGTTTCGGAAATGATTTATTCATCTCATCCCCTGACAGCGAACATTTCGCAATTACTGTAAATGTTACACCAAGCCCTACTTTCTGGGGATGGATTTTCAGTTTCGGAACAGATGTTGAAATTGTTTCTCCAAAATCTCTCAAAAAGGAATATGTAGAAAAACTGATAAATCTCATTGAAAAGAACGGATAAAATAAAAACCCGATAACCTTTGAAGTTATCGGGTTTTTCTATCTTTTATAACTGTTTGCAAATCTTCCGAAAAGGATAACACTTGCAATTACGGCAACAAGTGAGATTTTCTGAAAAATTTCAGGAATGACGCCGTTTGACGCGAGTATCATAAGAACTACTCCTATCGCTATTACCGAAAAATTTATGATATAGGCAATAACGAATTTACGGAAACGCTTATCATCCATTAGTATTCGCCTGTGAGTTCACGATAAAGACCGAGGTAGAGTTCTGCTGATGTATCCCAGCTGAAATCGCTCTTCATTGCGTGTGTAACAAGTTTGCCCCACTGTGCTTTCTTGTCGTAGTATTCCTTTGCTCTTCTACAAGCATCAAGCATATCGTGAGCGTTGTATGTCTTGAATGTAAAGCCGTTTCCGCCCTTGTCGCCTGCATCCTGGATAGAGTCGCGAAGTCCGCCTGTTTCACGAACTATCGGAATTGTTCCGTAACGGCATGAAATCATCTGTGCAAGTCCGCAGGGTTCGCTCTGTGAAGGCATAAGGAACATATCACAACCTGCATAGATTTTCTTTGAAAGGTCGGGGAAAAATCCGATTGTAACGCTTACTCTGTCGGGATAGCGCCAAGCCATTTCGTTGAAGAAATCTTCATAGATTTTTTCGCCTGAGCCTAAGATTACAAACTTATAGCCAAGGTCAACTATATCGCTGAATACATATTTGATAAGGTCAAGTCCCTTATGTGAAACAAATCTTGTAACGATACCGATAACGGGTTCGTTGCCTTCCTGAAGACCGAGGTCAGCAAGAAGCTGTTTCTTACAGATAGCCTTGCCCTTCTTATCCTTTGCAGAGAAGTTTGCGGGGATAATGGGGTCTGTTTCGGGATTGTATCTTTCAAGGTCGATACCATTGAGGAAACCGCAGAGTTTATACTGCTTGTTAGCAAGTGCTCTGTCAAGTCCGTGTGAATACCAGGGGTCGAGAATTTCCCATGCATAGCTTGGTGAAACTGTTGTAATCTTATCGGCACACTCGATAGCACCCTTCATCATATTAACGCATCCGTCATACTGAACAACATTTGCGTGATACATAGGAAGTCCTAAAATTTCGCTTACGAGTTCAAGGCCGTATTTACCCTGATACTGAATGTTATGGATTGTGAATACTGTCTTGATGTCTTCATAGCCCATCTGATAGCGATAGATTGTTGAGTAGTAAACAGGCACCATGGCTGTCTGCCAGTCGTTACAGTTTATAACCTGAGGCTTGAAATCAAGATATTTGAGCATTTCGAGAATTGCTCTTGAGAAGAATACAAATCTTTCAGCATCATCATAGAAGCCGTAAAGTCCGTCTCTTCCGAAGTAGTATTCGTTGTCGATGAGGTAGTATGTAACACCGTTTACTTCACCCTTCATAATTCCGCAGTACTGCTTTCTCCAGGCAACGTCAACTGTGAAGTTTGTAACGAATGTGAGTTTTTCACGAAGTTCCCACTTGATGTTCTTGTAAAGGGGCATTACAACGCGACAGTCGTGCCCTGCCTTGTTCATAGCGGCAGGAAGTGAACCTGCTACATCAGCAAGTCCGCCTGAAGCGATATAAGGAAGTGCTTCACTTGAAGCATAAAGAATTCTCATAATAAAAAATCCTCCTGTTATAGTCTTTCTTTTATTTATAGGGCAAAAGCGGTATAGAAAATTCCTACACCGCCTATGGTTTCAATTAGATTTTTGCGCCCTTACCTACATAAAGCGGGTAATACTGTGAGCCTGTAAGATTTCTGAAATCCTGAATTTCAACCGACTTGTCTGTGATTACATAGTTTACATCACACTTCTTGCCGATAACTGTGTTCTGCATAATGATTGAATTCTTGATAACAGCGTCTTTTCCTACCTTAACGCCACGGAAGAGGATTGAGTTTTCAACTGTTCCTTCAACGATACAACCGTCAGCGATGAGTGAATTCTTTACACTTGCACCGATGCCGTATTTTGCGGGTGCGTTATCTCTGATCTTTGTATAGATAGGTCTCTTTTCGAGGAATATCTTATCTCTTGTTTCTGTTGAAAGCATTTCCATATTAGCCTTGTAATATGTGTCGATAGAGTCAATCTTTGCGTAGTAGCCTTCATGCTTATAAGCCATTACTGTATATTCCTTGACTCTTGCCTGAAGAACATCCTTTTCAAAGCTGTAAAGGCTCTTGCTTGCGCATTCAAGAACGATATCCTGAAGGAAATCCTTCTTGATGAGGAACATATTGAGGCTTACATCACAGTCACCACTGATCTGAGGTCTGATAAGAACATCTGTTACTCTGCCTTCTTCATTGATTCCGAAAACAGTTGAGTTCTTAGCCTGTTCCATTGTGATTACGCTCTTTGCGTAAACTGCTGTGATGTCAGCACCTGTCTTGATATGCTGTTCAACGATAGGTGTATAGTCGATGTTTGTGATAACATCGCAGTCTGAAAGAAGAACATATTCAGCGTCTGAATTCTTAACGAAATTGATAACGCCGTAGAGTGCTTCAAGTCTGCCACGATACATACCGCTGTCAACATGACCGAAAGGAGGAAGAAGATGGAGACCGCCCTGCTTTCTTGCAAGGTCCCATTCGCGTCCTGATCCTAAATGGTCAAGAAGACTCTGATAGTTGGATTTTGTGATAACGCCCACTTCACCTATTCCTGAGTTTACCATATTAGAAAGCGGGAAATCTATCATTCTGTATCTTCCGCCGAAGAGGACAGAACCCATTGTTCTTTCCTTTGTAAGTTCAACAACGGAAATGTCATGCATATTTGCAAAAATCATACCAAGTACTTTTGTTTTACCAGCCATCTTTATCGCCCCCTTAAACATTTTCCGTTACATTTTCCTTGGGAGCAATCTTCTTACCCTCAGAAACTGTTAAATTATGACCGATAACCGCAACGCCCCAGCTGTCTTTATCTGTAACAGATTCGGGACGAGCGCCTATTGTTGCGTATTCGCCTATTACACATTCTTCACCGACAATGGCATATTCAACCACTGCGCCGGCCTTGATTACAGAGCCTGGCATAATGATACTGTCTCTTACAGTAGCACCCGCTTCGATTGTAACGCCGGGGAAGATAATTGAGAAATCAACATTGCCGTTTACAACAGCACCTTCAGAAATCATAGAGTTTTCAATCTTCGCTGATGAACCTACATACTGAGGAGGCATATTTGCTGTTCTTGAATAGATCTTCCAGTCGGGATCGTAAAGGTCAAGAGGAATGTTGGGGTTTAAAAGGTCCATATTTGCTTCCCAGAGGCTGTCGATTGTACCAACATCTCTCCAGTAGCCTTCGAAAGGATAAGCAACGAGCTTTTCACCTGCATTAAGCATATTGGGAATGATAGCCTTACCAAAGTCCTTATCTTCTTCGGGATTGTTTTCGTTGTCGATAAGATACTGACGGAGTTTCTTCCATGTGAAGATATAAATACCCATTGATGCGAGTGTTGAACGAGGCTTAGCGGGTTTTTCTTCAAAGTCTGTAATGCCCATATTTTCATCACAGATCATAATACCGAGTCTTGTTGCTTCTTCAAGAGTAACTTCCTGAACAGCGATTGTAGCATCGGCATTCTTTTCCTTGTGATAAGCGAGCATCTTTGAGTAGTCCATCTTATAGATATGGTCACCCGAAAGGATTACAACATAGTCAGGGTCGTATCTGTCAACGAAGTTGATGTTCTGATAGATAGCATTTGCTGTTCCCTTATACCACTGAGCACCGAGTGCTGTCTGGAAAGGAGGGAGAGCGTGTGCACCGCCGTGGATCTTGTCAAGGTCCCAAGGCTGTCCGTTTCCGATGTAATCATGGAGAACGAGTGGCTGATACTGTGTAAGAACTCCGACTGTGTCTATGCCTGAGTTGATACAGTTTGATAAAGGAAAGTCGATAATTCTGTACTTTCCGCCGTATGAAACGGCAGGCTTTGCCATGTCCTGTGTGAGAGCGTAAAGGCGACTGCCCTGTCCGCCGGCAAGTAACATAGCAACGCATTCTTTTTTGGTATACATAACTTTGTACCTCCGATTTTATTTGAATTTTGTTGGTTTACTTATTTTTTGTCCGAAGCCTTCTTCTCTGTCGCCTTCTTTTCGGTTGACTTTGAAGATTTTTTCTTGCTGTCAGACTTTTTTGCTGTTGTTTTCTTTGAAGTTGTTTTCTTCTTTGTTTCCTTCTTTTCACCCGAAGATTCTGATTTTTTCTTCTTTGGTGCATCGGGAAGCTTTTCGAAGAACATTACTGAAAGTGCAGGAATTTTAAGTGAGATACACTGTTCGTATCCATGCATACCAAGTTCTTCTGTCTTGAGTGTTCCGTTATCGACGCCTGTTCCGCCGAATGCCTTGTCATCGCTTGAGAAAACCTGCTTGTATTTGCCCTTATAAGGAACGCCTATCTTATAGTCTTCTCTTTCAACGGGAACAAAGTTACATACAACAACGATTTCGTTTCCGTTATCGTCGATTCTTCTGAATGCGATGATACTCTGTTTGTAGTCATCGTGTGAAATCCAGCTGAATCCCTGCCAGCTGTCGTCGTTTTCCCAGAATGCAGGACGGCTTAAATAGAATTTATTGAGTGCTGAAAGGAACTTCTTGTTGTTTGCGTGTCCTTCATACTGTAATAAATCCCAGTCAAGTTCTTTCTTATAATCCCATTCCTTGCCCTGAGCAAATTCCTGTCCCATAAAGAGAAGTTTCTTTCCGGGATGTGCTATTGTGTAGCCGAGGAACGCACGGAGAGATTTGAATTTATCTTCTCTTTCGCCCGGCATCTTTTCAAGGAGTGAGCATTTTCCGTAAACCACTTCATCGTGTGAGAGAGGAAGGATATAGTTTTCGGAGAAGCAATAGAAGAATGAGAATGTGAGTTTGTCGTGATTGAATGCTCTGAAATAAGGGTCGAGTGAAATGTATTTAACCATATCGTTCATCCAGCCCATATTCCACTTGAAGTTGAATCCGAGTCCGCCGACATCAGTAGGCTTTGTAACTAAAGGCCATGCTGTTGATTCTTCGGCAATCATGAGGATATCGGGATTTCTTCCGAATACCGCAGAGTTGAGTTGCTGTAAGAATGCTATCGCCTCAAGGTTTTCCTTTCCGCCCTTGGCGTTGGGAGCCCATTCGCCGTCGCGTCTGTCATAATCGAGATAAAGCATTGATGCAACTGCGTCAACGCGAAGACCGTCGATATGA
This sequence comes from Oscillospiraceae bacterium, assembly GCA_017536405.1. GTDB lineage: Bacteria > Bacillota > Clostridia > Oscillospirales > Ruminococcaceae > RGIG4131. The sequence goes on along the minus strand of JAFXHL010000031.1, from coordinate 22,942 downwards.
TATTTTTCAAGCCAGTAAACCGCATTTGAAATGAGGAATGAAATTACTTCGGGCTTGCCGTAGTCGAAAATTCTTGTTCCCCATGAGCGATGTTCACGCTTGAAGCGGTCTGAATATTCATAGCAGTATGTTCCGTCAAATTCATAAAGACCACATTCGTCCTTAGGGAAATGAGCAGGAACCCAGTCGAGAATTACGCCGATGTTATGCTGATGGAAAATATCAATCATCTGCATGAAATCCCATGGTGTTCCGAAACGGGATGTAGGCGCATAATAACCGATTATCTGATAACCCCATGAGCCATCGAAAGGATATTCGGCAAGGGGCATAAGTTCGATATGTGTATAGCCGAGATCGTTGAGATATGGTGCCATTTCTTCAGCGAATTTTATGTAACTGAATGGTGAACCATCTTCATATCTTCTCCATGAAGCGATATGTGCTTCATAGATGTTCATCGGACTCTTGTAGATATTCTTCTTTTTCTTTTCTTCGCGCCACTTGGCATCTTTCCATTCGTAATGGCTTTCGATGTCAACATACTTTGAAGCTGTGCTTGGTCTTGTCTCCATATGGAAACCATAAGGGTCAGACTTCATAACAACTCTTCCGTTATGGGATTCGATGCTGTATTTATAAGCCCCGAATTCAGGGAAACCTTCAACAAAAAGTTCCCATATGCCATCGGCAATCTTATTCATCGGTGAGTTATCTCTGTTCCAGTCGTTAGAATCACATACGAGAGAAACCGACTTTGCATTAGGCGCCCATACTCTGAACACTACGCCCTTCTTGTCGTCGAGTTCAGCGGGATGTGAACCGAAAAACTCATAAGCCTCATAGTTTTTGCCCTGGTGGAAGAGATAAAGCGGTAATTCATAATCTGCAGAATTTATCTTCGCCATAAAATAATCCTCCTATAACAACGCATACACATAAGTATACCTTTTATATTCCAATATACATTCTACCAAAAAGCCATAATAATTACAAGTTTTTTTGCAGAATTTCTATAAATTAACTGTATGTAATGTTGAGTTTTTGTATAATATGACAAAGAATTTGTGCTGATTATGGAAATTTATATATCAATTTCTTTTAAGTCTTACAACCGCAACTGTTGTATCGTCTGAAAAGGCGGTCGAAAATGTCTTCTGTGCCGACATTATCTTCTCGCTTATTTCTTCTGACGAGAGTTTTGATGAACGCCTTAAAATTTCTGATATCGCAGGATATGTTTCTTCCGATACTCCGTCGGATGTAAAAACGAGAGTGTCGTTTTCGCGAAGTTTCAGAGAATATTCTTCGGGTGAAATTTTACTTAAAATTCCTATCGGAAAAGATGATGAAGAATATTTTTTTATCTGTCCTTTTGAACAATGAAAAGCAGTGCTTCCGCCGAGTTTCATAATCTTTGTTTCTCCTCCTGAAAGTCCTATCTTTACAAGGTCAAGAGTAGCGAAACTTTCATCTTCGGATTTAACCTGCATAGCGGAATTTATGAGTTTTGCCGCAGATGAAAAATCAGCACCCGCCGAAAGAAGTTTTTCTATTGAGGAAGACGCAAAAATACTGTCTATCGCAGCACGGTTTCCTCTTCCCATTCCGTCTGAAAGAACGGCATAGAAATTTCCCTTTCCGTCATAAAAACTTCTGACCGTATCACCCGATTGTTCGTCCTTTTCCGACGACACGGATGTCACCGAAAAATCAATATCAAAACGCGGTTTTTCTTCCATAGAAAAACTTATAAGTCCTTCGGCATAAGAGAAAACAGGAAGTGAAAAATCAACATCTGCAAAATCGGATATTTTCTCGCAGAAATCAGATTTATCAGGCTCTTTTCCTGTGAAATATCCGCTTATAAAAATCTTACCCGATTTATCTGTAAAAGCGGTTGAAACAACATCACAGGCACCGTTTTTCACGAGGTATTTTTTAACCTCATCGGAGAGTCTTTTATCTGTTATTCCGAAAGAAGAAACATCCTTTGAAAGCGAGGAAAGAAGATTTTCCGTCATATCGAGTTCTTCGAATAAAAGTCCTCTCATTTCGCGGAATTTTCTTTTGGTATTTATACAGATATTTCTTTCTCTGAATGCGTTTGTGAATTCTTTTGCAACAGCACTTCTTCTGTAACAGCTCGAAAGCCCTTCGGGGAGCATATTTTCAGAAATTTCTCCGTTCATATAAGTGAGTTTTTTAGCCTTGTCAAAACTGTCGCTTGTCCTGTCAAAATCATTTTCCCAACAGCGCATATTCCCTCTGCAATCAGAACACACCCTGTCACATACTGTTATCGAAAGATTTTCTTCGGGCGTTTTCTTCTCGAGTGCAACCGAGAGTTTTTCTGCCTTTTCTCTTATCTCTCCTATTGAGTTTGCAAGAAAAGAAAGACGGGCTGAAATATTTTCAGAAACATCGCCCGATGAAGAAAGTGTTGCAGAACCTAAAAGTTTCGAAAGTATCCTTTCGGGAAAAAGCATGAAAATTCCTGACGCTGTCGCTATATCGGCGATATATTTTGCGGTATCGGTATTCATACCAAGGGAAATCGCACCTATAACATTTATCATAAGAAACGAAAGCGAAGTTATCATAACTCCCTTTTCGGAAACAAATCCGCATACAACCGCAGACACGATGAGAACAGCGGAAATGCTGACAAAACTGTCAGAAAAAAGCATAAAGGATGCAACAGAAAGCGCCGAAACAACAGATGCCCCGGATGAACGGAATCTTCTTGCGAAAGAAAGTATCATAAAAGAGGAAAAAATCCTTCCGATATTGAGGAAAGAAACCGAAAGAGAAGAAAGTGATGAAACAACAAAAATATAGAAAACAGAAAGGGTCAGGGCGGTTATTCCCTCAAAGCAGAGTTTTTCGGATGATGACTTTTTCTCTGTGATATATGAAACAGAAAATGTTATAGTTGTGCAAAGGACTGACTTCATAATAATCACTGCAAATGCCGTAGGTGTCGGTGAAAGAAGGAATGTTACTGTCAGCGAACAGATTGTATAACAAAGCGATGTGATTATGGTTGTTCCTTTATAAGAAAGATTTTTTCCGAGAACTTCGCAGACAAAAATCTTCACTATGAAAATAACGAGCATTGCGGTTATTTCGGGTATCGAAAAACCTATCTTACCCGATATGAAATATGTAAGCATAGCGCCCATAAAGCTGACCATCCCGTAGCTTACGGGAAGTATCCCTGAAAAGACAGCAATATAAGGCGATGCGATACCCCTTATCTCTGAAAAAGCGAACATCATTGACAAAAGAAAAATAACAGTTCCGCGAAACATCGAAGACATCGTATGTCTTGCGACAGCGTTTGATTTTAATGCAGAAATCCTTTGCATTTTAAACTTCCTCCGTATTATAGAATTACGGTTTGCCATTCCCCTTTGAAAAATCCGTAAAACATATAATAACATAAAGTTTTAAAAATCCTTGTCGGATGAAGAGAGTAAAAAATATCGAAAAAACAAAAGCGTCAGATTTTTCTGACGCTTTCTGCAATATTTATGAAATCTTCCATAGAAAGTTGTTCGGGGCGGATGCTTTCAGGTAGTCCCGCTGACTTTATCGCTTCTGTGATTACTTTTTTATCCATAGAAAGACCTGATGAAAGTGAGTTTGAAAGAGTTTTTCTTCTTTGAGAAAAAGCCGCCCTTACAACCTTGAAGAAATGTTTTTCGTCATCGACTTTCTTCTCGTTCTTTATATCAAGTCTGATAACAGCACTGTCAACATTGGGTGACGGCATAAAACTTCCCCTTGAAACATTGAAAAGAAGTTTAGGTTCTGAATAATATCTTACAGCGACAGTTACTGCGCCTACATCACGGGTGCCGAGTTCTGCTGTGAGTCTTGTTGCGGCTTCTTTCTGAACCATTACAGTTATCGCTCTGATATTCAGTCTGCTTTCCAAAAGCGACATGATTATAGGCGATGTTATATAGTAGGGCAGGTTTGCGCATACATAGACATCCATACCCTGAAATTCTTCTTCGATGACTTTATTGAGGTCGACTTTCAAAACATCTTCGTTGATGATTTTAACATTATCGAAATCAGAAAGTGTTTCTGAAAGAACAGGGATAAGTCTGTCGTCGATTTCAATGGCAACAACCTTGTCTGCCCTTTTGGCAAGATCGGTAGTAAGCACTCCTACTCCTGTTCCGATTTCTATTACACCCGTTCCCGACGATGCTCCGCCCTCTTCTGCAATCCTCGGACAGACAGAAGGATTTACTATAAAATTCTGTCCCAATGATTTTGAAAAGGTGAATCCATGACGGGAAAGAATATCCTTTACAACCGATATATTAGTTAAATTCTGCATAATGCCCCCAAAAATATTATTTCTAAAAAATTATACCACACAAGGCATTTTTTGTAAAGGTATTGCAAAAAGTATCGAAAAATGTTATATTGATTTAAAGACATTCCGAAAGGGTGATAATTATGGCAAGAATTGATAAAATCAACTACTATCTCGATATTGCTGAAACCGTTCTCGAAAGAGGAACTTGTCTTCGCAGAAATTTCGGCGCTATTATAGTAAACAATGATGAAATAGTTTCAACAGGTTATGTCGGTGCACCGAGAGGGAGAGCAAACTGTGTTGACCTCGGATACTGCACAAGAGAAAAACTCAATATCCCAAAGGGACAGAGATATGAACTCTGCCGTTCTGTTCATGCAGAACAGAATGCTATTATTTCAGCATCACGCTCTGATATGATAGGCGCTACTATCTACCTCGCTTGTCACGATGCAAAAACAAACGAACTCTATGGCGATGTTGAACCCTGTTCAATGTGTAAAAGAGCGATTATCAATGCAGGTATCGAAAAGGTAATCGTAAGAACATCAAAAACAGAATACAAGATTTTCAATGTAATCGATTGGGTTGAAAACGACGACTCGATAAACGGTTCAGAAGGATATTAAGCGGAGAACCTCCGCAGGCTTATCGTTTAGGACTTTGTTAATTAAAATAAAAAATGGACAACCGAATGGTTGTCCTTTTTTTATTTTAGTGACATGCTTCGCAGTCGCCTATCTCTCCTACTATCGGAAGTGGGTCGATACCATTTCTGCGGTAGTAATCTGAAAGTGCTGATTTTATAGCCTGTTCTGCTAAAACAGAACAATGAAGCTTTACTTCGGGAAGTCCGTCAAGCGCTTCAACAACGGCTTTGTTTGTAAGTTTGAGTGCGTCGTCAAGAGAAGCACCCTTTATCATTTCTGTTGCTATTGATGATGTTGCAACTGCGGCACCGCAGCCGAATGTCTTGAACTTGACATCTGTGATGATGTTTCCTTCAACCTTGATATACATTTTCATTATATCTCCGCATTTTGCATTACCTACCTCGCCAACGCCGTCAGCATCGGGAATTTCTCCTACATTTCTGGGGTTTGTGAAGTGGTCCATAACCTTTTCGCTGTAAATCATTTTTATTCTCCTTTAATTAAATCTTTTCAAAATCAACTTTTCCGCTTGTGATACTATCCCATAAGGGCGACATCATTCTGCCTCTTTCAGCAACATCCTTTACTGCGGAAATGATATAATCAATCTCTTCGTCTGTTATTGTTTCATCGATAGAAAGACGGAGTGAGCCGTGTGCTACTTCGTGGCAAAGCCCCAAAGAGAGAAGAACATGTGAGGGGTCAAGTTCGCCCGATGTGCAGGCTGAACCTGATGAAGCCGCTATTCCCTTTGCGTCAAGTGAAAGAAGAAGAAATTCTCCTTCAATGCCAAGGATTGAGATATTGCAGTTTCCGCATAAACGCTTGTCCCTGTCGCCGTCGAGTCTTGTTCTGGGGATTGTGAGAAGTCCGTCAATAAGGCGGTTTCTCTTTTCTGTAACCTTTTCTATCTTTTCGGGGATATTTTCTGTTGCGATTTCAAGAGCCTTTGCAAGACCTACTATTGCGGGAACATTTTCTGTTCCTGCTCTGCGGTTTCTTTCCTGTGCACCGCCGTGAACAAGATTGGGAACGAGTATTCCCTTTCTTATATAAAGAACGCCTATACCTTTCTGTGCGTGGATTTTATGTCCTGAAAGAGAGAGCATATCTATGCCCTGCTTTTTAACATCAATTTCTACATTTCCTACCGCCTGGACAGCGTCTGTATGGAAAAGAACGCCTTTTTCCTTACAGATAGCAGCGATTTCTTCTATGGGCTGGATTGTTCCTATTTCGTTATTCGCATACATAATTGTAACTAAAGCTGTATCTTCTCTGATTGCGTTTCTGATGTCAAGAGGATTTACAAGTCCCTTTTCGTCAACAGGAACATATGTTACTTCATATCCCTGTTTTTCAAGGAATTCACAGGTGTGAAGAACTGCGTGATGCTCGAAAACAGATGTTATTATATGTTTCTTTCCTTTTTCTGAAAGTCTTAAAGCTGTTCCCTTTATAGCCCAGTTGTCAGCTTCAGACCCGCCGCTTGTGAAATAGATTTCATTTTCTTCAGCACCAAGACATTTTGCTATTCTCTGTCTTGCATCCTTTATTGTGCTGTGTGCATCTCTTCCGAGTTTATAGATGCTTGAGGGGTTGCCATACTGTTCTGTGAAATAAGGAAGCATCGCCTGTAAAACAGGCTCAGTAACTTTTGTTGTAGCGGCATTATCCGCGTAAATTCTGCGTTCCATAGTATCATCTCCATAAAGATTGATTTGTCAGAAATCAACCTGTTAATCTTTTATCAAAACTATTATATACCATATTGGTAGATTTATCAATAGTATTTGATGATTTTTTTATTTTTTCCGACATTTTTTTACTTCAGATAATTTTCTGTATAGAAATTCACAGCGAGTTCGTCGCATCTTTCGTTTTCGGGATGACCTGCGTGGCCTTTGACCCAGTTGAATTTTACTTCATGGACTTCTAAAAGGTCTAAAAGTCTTCCCCATAAATCAGGGTTGAGGGCAGGCTTTTTGTCTTTTTTCTTCCAGCCGTTTTCTCTCCAGGATTTCGCCCAGCCTTTTTCTAGTCCGTCAACAACATATTTGCTGTCGGTTGTAAGAATAACAAGGCAGGGTTCTTTGAGGGCTTCAAGGGCGGTAATTACCGCAGTAAGTTCCATACGGTTATTGGTTGTCTGTTCTTCTCCGCCTGAAAGTTCCTTTATATGTTCACCATATTTAAGAATGGCGCCGTATCCGCCGGGACCGGGGTTTCCCGAGCAGGCGCCGTCTGTAAAAATTTCGACTCTTTTTTTCATAATATTCTCCTTGATTTAGCACATAAAACCTAAAAGCCCTGCTGTTACGCAAGGCTTTTCAGGTGTTATGAAAATTATTGAGAGAGTAATAGGGTAACAATGAAAATAATTAGCTAAGTTACAAACATAACTTAATCTATTAAGATTATAACAGATTATTCCGTTTGCCGTCAATGCACATACCACAAGAAAAATACTTGCACTTTTTATTCATTATGACTTTTGTTAATGCTATTGAAATTTTGAGAACACATTTTGTTAATATTTGTGCAGATTCCATTTAAACAATAAAAAACAGTCTGCAAACAATGTTTACAGACTGTCATTTTCTGGCTGGGGTGCTAGGATTCGAAAAATCAGCGCAGAAATTTTAGTTCCCTGCATTCTTTTTTTCTTATTCAGCCTTGGGGGTGAACGCGCAGGATCTTCCCATACAAAAAAAGTATAGTCGATAGGGGGCTTTGTCCCCTACACAACAAAGTAACGATTTCAAGCAAACTCACCCTTGGCTAGCGCCTAGGAGCGCCCGTCAACACGCACTAACGGTTTACAACAAATTTACTAGACGGGTCAGGGTTGGATATCTTCCGATACAGACAAACTTTCTCTTCAAATCAAGTTGATTTCTCCGATAAATAATGCAAAGAAAAAGCCATTCCGACTTGTTCGGAATGGCTTTCTTGCATTTATAAGTTATTTTAAATAATGTTGTTTCTTTGTAATAAGATATCCCCTTTAGTTTTTCTAAAGGGGATTGCTTGTGTATATAATCTGTCTGCTAAAACACAGTAATCAATTCAATAATTCAATAAAATAAGTAAGTAATAAATAATTCACTCACAGAGCGAGATTCTATACTATTTACATTTGTTATTATTTTGTAAATAAAGCAATAGCTCCTATACATAAACCAAATATAAATATTAGTCCGTATAATAATTTACTTACTTTTTTCATTTTTTCACCTCCTTACAATGATTTATGTTTTTGCAATTAGATATTCCTAAAACATAATCAGCTGATACATCGTAGTATTTACAAAGTTTTATTATGCAATCAATTCTCATTTCTCTTTTTCGATTTTCCCAATGTCCTACAGTTGCGTCTGATACGTTACATATATTTGCTACTTGTTGTTGTGTTAAATCTTTATCTTCTCGTAAATTTTTAAATATTTGTCTATAATCCATATTTATTAATCTCCTTTTTTGTATTTTACTACAAAATGTTGTGTCGCTCCTTGAAATCCTACAAATAGTAGTATATACTACTAAATGTAGGATTTTGTTTTGTGAATAAAGCAATAGTTCCTATGCATAAACCAAAAGTCAAGGAAAAGACCCAAAAACCCAAACGTGGAAAAGTTTGTAAAAAACCTGTATCGCTCCCCTCGGTTCTCCAGCGGTCAGAAAGAGAGCCGAGGACGAGCGACCACCAAAATTTAATAGAAAGGAGCTTGAGTTATTATGTTTGAAAGATTCAGTAATTGGTTGTTTGAGAGCTTCCCTATTTTATCAGAACAGCCTATTATGTCGGCATTTATTATAATGGCAATAATCGTTGCCGTTTCAATCCTCTTGGATGTCATTTCAAAATCAATCGCTAAAAAGAGAAATCAGAAAATAAATAAGTAAAGAGAGGTTATTTTATTATGGCACTTGCAAAAATCGTAGGCGTAGAGCCTGTAAATTACATTCGTAAATCAGACGGATCAGAAGTCAGCGGAATCACACTTTATTTTAATTATAATGTGTCTTCCGTCTGGGGTGAGAAATGTGGTGAAACATATATCGGACAGGACAAGCCTTTATATGAACAGTTTGTTCCCTATAAGGACAAACCAAAGGAACTTCTTGGTAAAAAAATCAATATCGAACGTAACGACAGAGGCTTCATAGAAGATCTTGTTCTTGAAAAATAATATGGAAAACGAGATAACAACAACGCTCCTTGATACCCCCATATCATATACTTCTGAAGAAGAAACTGTACCGGATGTCGCTCCCGGTACAGATGATTCTTTGGAATATCAGACAATGGTTTTACAGGAGCTTAAAGAAATAAAAGAGATAGAATCTCGTAACGGCTCTATCCTTGAGATAATAGCCGTCGCTCTGATACTTTTTATCGTCTTCAGAGCTGCTTTCAGCTTCCTTAACATCTTTAAGATGTAGGATAAATTTTATTGTGAAAGAAAGGAGAATGCGAAAATGGACGGAACAACAGTAACAAATGTATTTAGTTCTCTTGACTTCTCTGCTATGGTTTCTATGGCAGAAACAATCATTCCTGTTGCTATTGCTGCTGCTATGCCTATTTGGTCTATTAAGTTCGGCTGGAACTTCCTTCGCGGTATGGTAACGGGGCTTTAATCCCCACACAACAAATCGGATTGTGTGGCTCACCGTATAGCTCACGGAAAAAACGGATATGCACACGATTTAATATCGGTTGTATGTCCGTTTTTTGTTTCCTTAAAAATTTATATGGGGTGTTATAAAGGCAATTATACTTATTGAAAGCAAAAAGAAAGAGGTGAGCTCAGATGTTAAGTAATTATATACCTATCGGGAATTATATCCGATGTACCAGGTGTGGAGCCTGGCACGATGACGGAACCTGGGACTTGTGTCTTGATTGCATAGATAAAGAAGTTGAAGAAAGGAGTATCAAGAACAATGAAAATATCGAAAAAAATCAAATCCGTTTTGAAGATAATCGTTTGCCTTAGTCTGAGCTTCGTTCTGATGAGCGCTCTGACTCTGAGTGTTTTTGCAACGATAACAGAACAGAGATTCTCATATTATACTACTTATACTTATACTGACGAGCCTATTTTACCTCGTTCTTACGCGCTCGGCAGAGGTGGTGATGTTTTATATGAAACATATAATGCCATGAACTATGGTTCTTTTACAACGGCTGACCCTATTCGCATAACTACTATTGGTAGAGATATTACAACAGGAAAGATATCTTCCATCAAAATGGAGTTTACAAATATCGATTATTGGTATATTTATGTCCACAATGATGGAGATTTTCATATAAATGTTCACGATACCAAAGAGAGTGATTATACAACTTTCTATTCTGCGGAAGTATATTCGATTGATGATACAAAGACAAGATTTGCAAAATTCGATTGGGATAATGTCATTGTAACTTGTCCCGACATCAAAAAAGGTGACACTTTTACATATTATGACTTGCAAAAAAATCTTCAAACAATAATATTTGACGGCAACGGCGGTATAGTCGGCTATGGTAATTCTAATGAGGATGATAACCCTTTCGGTGATTTAACTGAACAGGAATATCCCGATTTTAATTTACCCAAATTTCAAGGGAAAGAGTTATCGGAATATGTCGATTTTGATTCTATCATTGAATCTATAAAAGGGTTAGATGTCGCAGGGGCGGTACAAGGTCTTTTGGGAGCTCTTAAAGGTGGCTTTAAATTTACAGTTGATTCTGTTGTCAATGTTGTTGGTTATCTTACAAGCACTTTGAAAGCCTTGTTTGATTGGCTTAAAAACACTTTACCCGTTCTTTTCAATAATTTTCTTGTTAAACTTTCCCCGTATTTTGAAAAACTTTATAACGTTATAAAAGATAGTCCCGTTGGAGAAACTTTAACCGATTTAACAGAATTGTATTCTAAACTTGATGACCTGAAGGCAAGTCTGATCTCCGTTCTTCCAGAACCGATTCAGAATGTTATAAATTCGATTCCAGATAAAATAGCTGAAATCAAAGAAAAAATCGAAACGGTAGCAAATAATATTTTGTCTATCAAAGATACTATTATCGATAGAGTTCAGACTATTATTGATAATATCAAGGATATTCCTAATAGAATAGATGATTTTAAGGAGTATTTTTTATCTTTATTTGATACAACTGATATCGATCTTTCAGCTCGTGTTGATGATGTAAAACAATATGCTTTTTCTAAATTTCCTATTTTGTCTACCATATCTGGTCTTTATTCAGATATAGATACAATGCTTTCTTCTTTCAACAGAGAACCTCCAGTTATTGTCTTTCCTACTTCTGAAGTGTTCGGTGGTGAAGATGTTACTGTTTCTCTTGGTTTTCTTCGTCCTGTTATCGCTATTACTGATGTAATAATAGTGGCAGCGTGTTATCTTCTTACTTTGATTTATTCTATCAGAGCTCTTCCAAATATTATTGGCGGAATTGGTTCAGGTACTTCAGATCTTGTCAATTCTTTTTCGTCTTCAGCTCCTACATTCGAGCAGCTCACTTTTTTTGATGATAAATAAGAGGTGTTTATATGATTTTTGAATATATAGTAGATACTGTTTTTGGTTGGATATATTATATAATTGATTGGCTCGCCGCTTCTGGAAATTGGGCACTTTCTATTCCAGATAGTATATATAATTTTTTAGTAACTTCTTTTTCATATCTTGCTTTTTTTGTTCCGTTTGCTAGTTTAGTTCCTCTCATTGGATATCATGCAGGCATACTTGTGCTTCGAATTTTTATGATGATATTAGGGCTTCTTAAACGTATTCCTTTAGCTTAATGAGGTGTTTTTATGTATATGACATCTGTTTTACAATCTATACTCGGAATTATTATCGATATCTTTGAGATAGTATATATAATTCTTTTAGTTGTTTTCGGACCTATTTTTATATCTATCGGTATAAATTATATCGTCGCTCTGGTTAAGGGTTCCCGACGTATCCATTTTGTCGGAAAAATAGTCAAACGAAAAAATATATTTGTTACTCTCCTTTGGTACTTCCCGAAACGTTTTATAAAAGATTATTTTAACCGCGATCCTAATGATCTTGATTTATATGGAGTTCATATCTGGTGTGGAGAGCAAGGCTCTGGAAAATCCGTTGGAGTAGTTGAATGGCTGCTTTATCTTAAAAATCGTTATCCAGAAGTTAAGATAAGATCTAATATAGATCTTAAGTTCCAGGACGGAAAGATTACTTCCTGGAAAGATCTTATTTTGTGTAATAACGGAAAAAAAGGACAAATCGAGTTTCTCGATGAGATTCAGAATTGGTTCAGCTCGAATGAATCAAAAAATTTTCCTGTCGAAATGCTCCAGGAAATTACACAACAAAGGAAGCAGCGTAAAATTATTGTTGGTACTGTTCAGGCATTTCAGCGAACCGCAAAACCTATCAGAGAGCAGACAACCCTTTTATATTATCCTTTTACCGTCGGTGGTTGTCTGACATTTGTAAGAGTATATAAACCTAAACTTGATTCTGAAGGAGCTGTAGAAAAACTTAGCCTTCGTAAATTATATTGGTTTGTTCATACTGATGAGCTGCGCAACTCTTATGATACATATCACAAAGTAGAACGCTTGTCTGTTGTAGGGTTTCAGCCTCGCTCAGAGCAGTTATCTGCAGATACTGGTAATAAAACTGAAATAACATTTAAAAAGCCTGGCAAGAAATAACTTGCCAGGTAAAAAAACAGCCCGAAAGGGCTGTCTGAAACCCCGTTTGCTAACAGGGGGTTTCTATATACAATTTTTTAAAAGTTGGGGTTGTCTTATGGAAAATATAATTCTCATCGACTGGATGTCGTTTACAAGCAAGATTGATAGTACTTCATCGCTCATCGAGACGCTCGGTCTGACATCTGAAGATATTGTCTGGCAAGAAAACTATGGTTTTCATGGATATAAAAATCGACTTTACTTTATGGGGATTTCCATTCATTACAACGGATTCAATGATGATATCTGGCTTGAGATGTCTGGTGAAGGCTGTCGAGCCTTTGAAACATATTCAAAAACGGGTTGGGAGCCTATATTTGATATGCTTGTAGAAAATACTGAAGAATATCACGTAACCCGAATCGATATTGCTTATGATGATTTTGAAAAGAAAATCGATATACACGAGCTCGCAAGTGAAACATTTAAAAATAATTTTATTACTAAATTTAAAGACGCTAAGATAGAAATGGAAGTCAGAGTTCAATCTTTAACCGTTAATTTCGGAAAAAAAGGTTCAAAAGTCTTTTTCAGATGTTATGACAAGGCAAAAGAGCGAAAACGAGAAGATATTGAACATTGGGTTCGCTTTGAAGTTCAGCTTCGAGATGACAGAGCAATAGAATTTTTAAAGAAGAGATCTGAATGTGATAGTATAGGTAAGCTATTTTTCGGTGTAGTAAATAATTATCTCCGTTACATAGTACCCAATGAAAATGACAAAAATCGTCAACGTTGGAAAACGGCGCCGTTCTGGAGCTCCTGGCTCGAACACGCAGAAAGTATATCTTTATACACTCCGAAAAACCTTGATTATAATATATTACACGTTGAAAATTTTGTATATCATCAGGCAGGAAATGCTGTTGATACACTTCTGAGGGTCAAAGGTTATTCTAAATTTATCGAGGAGCTTCAGGAACGTAAGCCAAATCAGAGCTTGAAATATAAAGAAATTCTTGATAACACTAAAGCCCAGGCTGAAGACCCTATTATATCTTATATAAGAGAACACGAAAAAAGGAGCAATAAAAAATGACATTCTATACCTGGTGGCAGACTTTCTATCGTGTCTGCTCTCCTTCCTGGTCTCACGATTGCGCTTCTGAATATGAACTTATATTTAGAAATCATTGTATCCCCTTGCATGAGCTTGAGCTCAGAGATATATTACCGATTCATATTCGGGAATGTGTCAATTCTGCAAAGTCGCAGAACAGAAAAAGAAAAGTCCATTTTCTTATTCATCGTGTACTTGATGAAGCACTTATCAATGATTTGATAGATTCAAACCCTGTCGACAAGTTGAAGCCACCAAAGAAAATTAAAAAAGAGGTTCAATGCTTTTCGGCTGATGAAGTAAAGCAGATTTTAGAGGATTCAGAAACAGACCCTACTGCACTTATGATTTCTATTCTTCTTTTTACAGGGTTAAGACGTGGCGAACTCCTCGCTCTGATGTGGAAGGATGTTCACTTTGAAGAAAAATACATACTCGTCTGTCAGACTCTCGTTCGTGGCGATTCGGGATTTTACATAAACCCGACAACAAAATCAAGAAAGGACAGAATTGTCCCTCTGAACTCTTACTCTCTTGAATTGTTCCGACTTCAGAAGTCGCTTTCCTGCTCTGACTTCGTTTTCGATTCAATGTCTTTTAAGACTTTCGCCAAAAGATACAAGATTTATCTTTCGAGAAAGAATATCAGATATCTTACACCCCATAAGTTAAGACACACTTTCGCAACATTTCTTCTCCGTTCGGGTACCGATACCGAAACAGCCAGAGCAATTTTAGGGCATTCCGACATATCCACAACACAAATTTATGTTCATACAGATGAAGATACCATTCGGAAGGCTCTCGATTCCCTCAATTTTACTTAAAAAAGTGGTTGCTAGGACTACGCATATTAAAAAAATAAAGCCGTCGGATTTCTCCAACGGCTTATTTTCGGCTTTTTTTAGCCTTTAATGGCTGGGGTGCTAGGATTCGAACCTAGGGAATGGTAGAGTCAGAGTCTACTGCCTTACCGCTTGGCGACACCCCAATGTTTTTTTGTCAACATTAAGATTATACACCAAGAGAAATCGTTTGTCAATACCTTTTTTCAAAAAAATCAGAAAAGTGATATAAGAAATGCGATAAGACTTATCAGAAAGACAACAGAAAATACCGTTCCTATCGTGAGAAGTGTCTTTTTTATGCGGTTATGGCGGACTATTGCTTTAAGGATTTCGGGTGCTGACTGAAATCTTTTTTCAGGCTCACAGTTAGCGCATTTTTCGTAAATTTTCTTTATATACCCTTCATAGCCTGTGATTTCGGATGCTCGCTGAAGCGTCACCCCGAGAGAATAGATATCCGTTCTGAAATCGTGGTCTTTAGCAACAAACTGTTCGGGCGCAGCATAGCCTAAGGTTCCGAAATAGTTTTTGCCGTCATCGCCTACAAGTCTTGAAACGCCGAAATCAATGAGTTTAAGGCTTCCATCAGGGCAGATTATTATATTCGCGGGTTTTATATCACCATGAACAATCCCGTTTTTATGAAGTATCCCCACAGCATATACAAGCCACACTGCAAGTTTCGGAATATCACTTTCAGAGAATTTATCGTTTTCGAGAAGATGAAGAAGTGTATCTCCTTCGATATATTCATCTATCGTTGTTGTTTTTCCTCCATTCTGCATGATGACATAGGTCTTTGCGAAATTATCACTATCTGTATCACGGAGTTTTTCGAACAACGCAGATTTATCACAATTATATTCTCTTTTTACATATTTTTTACCATCGGCCGAATTCCTAACAAGAGTAACTTTACAGAGTTCTGACGAAGAAAGTTCTTCTATTACTTCAAGTTCGCCCGATGTGTAGTATTTTTCAGACAATAAAATCACCTTTTCAATCTTTGTACTATTATCATATCATATTATATAAATATTTTCAATGAAAATTGGGCATTATTCAGAAAAGAAATTATTGAAAGTTAAACAAACCTGTGATATACTAAAATTAGGTATTAGTAGGTATTATAACACATCATCAAAAAATCAGGGAGGTGGCGAAAATGGCCGCATCGTTCGACTTCAATAAAAACGAACTCATTGAAGCGGTTTCACGCCGCACAAACGACTATGTCGTCATACATGATTTTTCAACAGGTCTTACAAAAATTCCCGAGGAGATGAAGACTACTTTCGGTTTTTCAACAGATACTCCGAAAGGCTTTTTCGAAACCTGGATGAAACTTATGCACGATGAGGACATAGAAAACATCAATATTTCCTCAAACAACATCAAGAGAGGCATTTCAGACACCCACGATGTTGAATACAGAGTAAGGGATAAAGTCGGTGGATGGGTTCATTTCAGAGAAAGAGGCGAAGTCATCCGTGACGGAATGGGCAAACCCTCACTCTATTTCGGGACAATCTCCAACATCGGAAGAAAGGACCATATCGACAGCATCACAGGTCTTCCCAAAAAGAGAGAGTTTGAAAGCCGTATAAAACTCTGTATCGCCGAAAAGAAGCAGTTCGGAATTATGATACTCAATATCGATAATTTCAAGAACATCAATGCTCTTTACGGCAGAGATTTCGGTGATATGGCGCTTCGTTCAATCGGTCAGTCCATTGTTAAATGTCTGCCTAATAAATGTTCTGCTTATCGTCTTGACAGCGACGAATTCGGCATCATCTTTGTTGACGCGCTGAAATCCGATATAAAACAGGTTTTCACAAACATCAACAACAGAACATCTGACCAGCACGAATACAACGGTCATAAATACTACTGCACAGTTTCTGCGGGTTGCTGTAAATACAACGAAGAATCAGCAGGCAGTTTTGATATGCTTGTCGCAAACTCACACAGCGCTCTTGATATTGCCAAGGCAAAGGGCAAGGCGAGAGTTATCTTCCATGACCCGAAACTCACTGAAATCCGTTCGAGAGAGCTTCATATGACAGAACTTCTTCACGACAGCATCAAACATAATTTCAGAGGATTTGAAGTTCATTGTCAGCCTCAGGTTTATGCAGACAGCGGTTTCATCAAGGGCGGAGAAGCACTTCTTCGCTGGAAATGCGACGAATACGGCCCTGTATCCCCTGTTGAATTCATACCTATCCTTGAAAAAACAGGTATGATAGCGCCCGTCGGAAAATGGGTATTCGATGAATCTGTAAGAATCTGCGCTAAATGCATAAAATACAATCCCGATTTCAAGATGAGCATAAATGTTTCTTATGTTCAGTTGCTTGACGATTCATTCCTTTCGTTCATAGATAAATCAATGCACAGACACGGCGTTCTTGCAAAGAACATAATCGTTGAATTTACAGAAAGCTGTTTTATCGAAGAAAGAGGAATTGTCTTTGAAGCCTTTGAAAACATCAGACAAAAAGGCATCAAAATCGCTATGGACGATTTCGGAACAGGTTATTCATCGCTTGAAGTTTTAAAGGAAGTTCCTGCTGATATAGTTAAAATCGACAGGGCTTTCGTTAAGAATATCAGAACAAGCAACTTTGACAGAACATTTATAAAGTTTGTTGTTGAACTCTGTCACGATGTCGGCATAGAAGTATGCCTCGAAGGCGTTGAAAGAGAAGAAGAATACAAGATTGTTCTTCCTATGAGAATAGATTTTATTCAGGGGTATCTTTTCGGAAAACCTCTTGATGAAAACACATTCTCAGAAAAATTCCTGAATGTAAGCTAAGGAGAATGCTATGCCCGATAATTTTGAAAACGGTATTTTTGACGAAATCGAGCAGGTGTTTGAAAAAGAAGACAGACACACAAGAATAATCGTTGTTCTCTCTATTGTTATCGTTATTGCTGTTATCGTTGCGATAATACTCGGTATTTCCTATTATAAAGAGCATAACAAGGTTATATATACCTCAGCCGAGATAGCAAATCTCGAAGAAGAAAACGAGGCTATCATAAAAGCGAAAGACCGTTCCCCTGTTCCTGTCAGCGACAACAGATTCTATTTCAAGGACGGGCTTTTAGGTGAAGCGTGGCTTCCTGTTATTGAGGGAGTTCCGCAGAACACTCTTGACGGAATGTCTTTTGAAACAGATGATAAAGGCAGGATTTACTATGCCGAAAATGGTGAGAAACTCACAAAATTCGGAATAGATGTTTCTGTTCATCAGCACGACATCGACTGGGAAAAGGTAAAGGCCGACGGTGTTGAATTCGTTATGATAAGAATAGGCAACCGCGGATACGAAACAGGAAATATATCGTTTGACAAGAAATTCAGGGATAATATAAGAGGTGCTAAGGAAGCAGGTCTTCCCGTAGGTGTTTATTTCTTCTCTCAGGCGGTATCTTTAGAAGAAGCTGTTGAAGAAGCAGAATTCGTTTTAGAGATGCTTGACGGAGAAGAACTCGACTACCCCGTTGTTTACGACTGGGAAATCATCGGAACAGACCCCGCGAGAACAGATACTGTTTCTGCTGAAACTGTGAACGACTGTGCGGTCGTTTTCTGTGAGATGATGAAAAACGAAGGCTATAAGCCTATGGTTTATATGTCAAGACGAATGGGATATTTCAAGTTTGATTTATCAAGGCTTACGGAATATGACATATGGCTTGCCGAATACGGCGATGTTCCGACTATGTTCTATGAATTTGATATGTGGCAGTATTCCTGCACAGGAACTATCGACGGAATAGAGGGTGATGTCGATATGAACATCTGCTTTAAGGACTATACATCAGAAGAATAAAACAAACCCGATAACTAAATGTTATCGGGTTTTTGATTTCTTTATTTACATAAGTGCGCGGACTTCTTCAGCCGTTGCTATTCCCTCTGTGAAAGCGGTTGCGTTAGAAGCGGCAAGACCCATATTGAAAGCATAATAAAGGTCACCCTCGCTGTCAAGATACCCTGCGATAAAACCTGCCGCAAGGCTTTCTCTTGCACCGATTGTATTTACAACATTTCCTTTCGGTGCGGGAGAATGGAATGCTTTTCCGTCTTTTGAAACAAGAACTGTTCCCTCTGCACCTAAATAAACGATGACATTCTGTGCGCCTTCTTCAACGAGTTTTCCTGCATACCACGCAGCAGATGAAGCATCTTTTAAGGTTGTTTCAAAATACTTTTCTATTCCCTCTTTATCCGTTCTTACAAGAAACGGGTTGTATGCCAAAAGTTCTTTGAAAGAATCATCTTCTGTGTCGATAACTATGTCGATCTCTCTGTCGCCGAAAGTTTTTAAGATGTCGGTATAGTAATCCTTCGGGAAACCAGAAGGAATTTTTCCTGTGAGGATAAGGGTATCCCCTTTTGTAAGAAAATCAAGTTTTCCGTAAAGGTGTTCTATATCCTTTTTTGTAGCGCTTATTCCCTTTCCGATAAGTCTTGTCGGTTTAACACCGTCAAGCATAATGCTGACGCAATCAGACCCGCTTCCCTTAACCTTTACAAGACCAGTTGAACAGCCGTTTTCCGTGAGTGCCTCTTCAATAAAACGACCGACATCATCAGGAACAAATCCTACTGTCATATTCATATATCCGAGATTGCCGAGCATAACAGAGGTATGTATTCCTCCGTCGCCTATAAACACCCTCGATTTTTCGATTTCTGTATCTTTTCCCTTTTCAAGAGAATTTACTCTTGTATAATAATTGACAACGGGGTATGGTATTACCGAGTATATCATTTTCTTCACTCCCGATGAGATTTTCTTTAATTGATTGTAACACAAAATACCGCATTTGTAAATAGTTTATTCCTTGACTTTATCCCCGTTTTGTGATACATTTGTAGTTAGGGGATTTTATTCCCGTTTATTTTTTTGGAGGTAAAATATTATGGGTTGCAGTCATAACTGTTCTGAATGTTCTTCAAAATGTTCGGAAGAAAGTCTTATAAAAGAAACCAACAAGCAATCAAAAGTAAAAAAAGTTATAGGAATTGTCAGCGGTAAGGGCGGAGTAGGAAAATCTCTCGTAACCTCTATGATGGCGGTTTCTATGCAGAGAAAAGGCTATAAGACAGCCATTCTCGACGCTGATATAACAGGTCCTTCAATCCCCGAAGCATTCGGTATTCACGAAAGGGCTGACGGTAGCGAAGAAGGAATTATCCCCTGCGTTTCAAAGTTAGGAACAAAGCTTATGTCGGTAAATCTTCTTCTTGAAAACGAATCCGACCCTGTTGTATGGAGAGGTCCTGTTATTGCAGGAACAGTTTTACAGTTCTGGACAGACACAATATGGGGCGATGTCGACTTTATGTTCGTTGATATGCCTCCCGGAACAGGCGATGTTCCGCTTACTGTTTTTCAGTCTTTACCCGTTGATGGAATTATCGTTGTTACATCCCCTCAGGAACTCGTTTCTATGATTGTCGGAAAAGCGGTTAAGATGGCAAAGATGATGAATGTTCCCGTTATCGGAATTGTTGAGAATATGTCTTATTTTGAATGTCCCGATTGCAAGGGAAGACACAACATTTTCGGCGAAAGCAACATCGAAGCTTTAGCAGCAGAATATGAAATCCATTCTGTTTCAAAAATTCCTATGAATCCCTCTCTCGCAAAGGCTTGCGACAAGGGTGCTATCGAACTTTTTGACGGCGACTGGCTTGACGGACTTGCTGATAAGGTTGAAAATATATAAAAAAACAAACTGTCGGAAGATTTTCCGACAGTTTGTTTTTTTAAAACAGTATTCCCTTAAAACAAAGGTCGGGGCGGTTTTCATCAAAGTTCCATGTATGAAAAGAGTCTCCGCCACAATATTTATATTCTTTACAACCTTTGCATTTGTGAGAGTCTTTTCTGAAAACTTCGAACTTGTTTTCCCATACATCCCTGAAATCGTCTTTTCTGATGTTTCCCTGAATAAGTTCGGGACGACGCTCAATATCAAGACAAGCACCTATATCGCCGTTATACATAACGCTCGCGGCATATATTCCTGCGTTGCACAAGAAATACCATGGACGGACTTCTCTTTCAAGTTCCTCGCCTAAATAATGACTGCATCCATAGACCACTTCCATAGAATTCTTGAAACGATGTTCTTTTATAAAAGAGAACATCTTCTTGTAGTCATCGTTATCTAAAATAAGGTCTTTCTGTTCCTTTGCCCTGCCGATAGGCTCGATATTTATAACTCGCCAGGATTTTATACCCATTCCAAGCATTATGTTATAAAGTTCGGGGAGCTCATCAATATTCTTTTTTGTTACAACAGTTGTAACCTGAACATGATGGAATTTTCCAAGTGAAACGAGCGCTTTAACGCCTTTCATCGCAGCTTCATAACCGCCCTCTTTCTGTCTGAACCAGTCGTTTGTTTCTTTGAGCCCGTCTATACTTACAGAAACAGTTTTCATTCCTGCGTTATAGAGTTTTTCTGCACATTCATCGTCAATGAGTGTTCCGTTTGTGGTCATTCCCCAGTTAAATCCCAGAGACTTTGCATAGTTCATTATCTCAAAGAAATCCTCACGCAGAAGCGGTTCTCCGCCTGTTATGCAAAGCTGAACGGATTTCAAATCAAACTGTTCTGATGTCTTCTTAAGAAACGCGAAAATCTCTTCCTTTGTCAGAGTGTCTTTCGGCATAAAATCACCGCATCTGCTTCCGCAATGACGACAATGTTCATTGCAAAGTTGAGTGAGTTCGAGAAAAAGAAATTTAAGTTTAGGTTTTTTTCGGAGTTCTTTTTTATATTTTGCAAGAGCCGTCATCTGACTCTGTTTCAGTGATTTTTTAAACATAGTTATTCACCGTCTTTATTCTTTTCCGATTCTATTGTTTCATAGAATTCGGGCGGACCATAAATCGCCTGAGGAACATTCGCCTCTTCATCAAAAGCGGTCTGTTCCTTTTCTTTTGAAATGCTTTCAAAATATGCAGGCGGTCCATAAACGAGCAGAGGAACATTTTCTTCCTCGCTCCACTGAGGAGAGGGCTCTTCCGAAGGGGTAACAACATCTGTTACTTCTGTATACATAACATCGGGGGCTGTTGTTTCGGCATAAGAAACAGTAGTTTCTTCCATATCGGGTTCTTCAAAATATTCGGGCGGACCATAAACATCAACATTTATATTTGTTTCAGCAAACCATTCGGGCGGACCGTAAACTGTCTGATTCATATTCGTTGACTCCTCCCATTTTGAAGGCGGAGGGCCGTAAACACCCTGAGCAACATTCGAAATACACCATGATGTTGTTGCTGATGCACAGAGGATAAGACCTATACCAAATCCGAAAAAGATAAGAAGCACCCACCATCTGCTTTTTCCTGCATCATGAAGTCTTCTCATACAAAGAGATGTGAAAGAAAGGAGCGAAACAAAAGCATATCCCAAAGGAAAAAGAAATACGGGCATAAAGAATGTGTTTATAACAATTATGTAAGAAATAAGAAAAAGTAAAACTGTTATAACGCTATGAACAAGAAAAGCAAACCAGAAATCAGCGCGGTTTGTAACACCCTTGAAATCCATCGTTCTTTTCCACATATCAAGGTAAGCAGAAAAAATCTTTTTCAAATTCATTCCTCCTTAAAAACTTCTTCTCTTATAATACAATTTAAAAGCCATAATTTTTTCAGATAAAAAACGCATCTCTGTAAAAACAGAAATGCGTTGTATTTTTTATTCGCAGTTTCCTATCTTACGGAATTTATTATACCTTCCATCGAGTAATTCGTCAATAGTCAAAGCCTGCTTTTTTGAAATTTCTTTCTTTATGCACTTCTTGAGTGCTGAACAGATTTCTTCGGGAGTTCTGTCCTTTTCTTCGATAACATATTCAACAATACCGAAGTTGTAAAGGTCGCCTGCTGTGAGTTTCAAAGCGTCAGCAGCTTCGGGAGCCTTTGCTGAATCCTTCCATAAGATACTTGCGCATCCTTCGGGAGAGATAACTGAATAAACAGCATCTTCAAGCATAATTGCTGTGTCGCATACGCCGAGTGCAAGTGCGCCGCCGCTTCCACCTTCGCCGACTACAACAGAAACGATAGGAGCCTTGATACCCATCATTTCAACGAGGTTTTCAGCGATAGCCTCGCCCTGACCTCTCTTTTCAGCATCAATACCGCAGTTGGCACCTGAACTTCCGATAAAGCAGATTATAGGTCTTGAAAACTTTTCAGCCTGTTTCATAAGTCTTAATG
>JAFXHL010000001.1 GCA_017536405.1 Oscillospiraceae bacterium | reverse complement strand
GTTGCAGTTAGAGAAGTTTTAGTATAGTTTGCATAAACGGCAGATAATATTTGTGTAAATTCATACAAATAATTTGTGTTGGTCTGATTTCTGAAAGCATAACAAAAACCCCGTAGACAGCGTATCTACGGGGTTTATTTGATTGGCTCCCCCAACTGGACTCGAACCAGTGACCCGCTGGTGTAGTTAGAGAAGTTGTGTATATATAAATTTATATTTTATCTTAACGTCTTGTCTGGTCTTTCCATCGACCACATATTTATCGCTTATTTCTATTCTGTCAATAAGCGAATTAAGAAGTTCTGCTGAAAGAGTTACTTTTTTAACACTTCTTATAATATTGAGAAAATACTCAATATTTTTCTGTGATTCTTTCGCTCTTTCGTATTTTTCTTTTGCTTTCGCAAGTTCTTTATAAAGTTCTATTTTTTTAGCATTCTGCTTTGTAAGTATCATCGTAAATGTTTCTTCGGGAAGTTTCCCTGTTACTCTGTCTTCATAAAGCTTTGTTATAATAGTATCTGTCTTTTCTATTTCAGATTCTGCTTTCTTTACAAATTCAAGTGCTTTGTCTATAGTTTCCGATGAGTTTTCTTCTATCCGTGATTTCAGAAGTTCGGCATACTTGTTTTCGTCTTTTGTAAAGAGCTTTATCTGTTTCTGTATGTCTTTAAGGACAATATCGCATAAATCAGAATACTTTATATAATGTATAGAACAACGATTTTTGCCCTTTTTCTTATAGGTATTGCAACAATAGAAATCATCCTGCGTTTTACTGGGTGATAAAGACAACGCATATCCGCAGGTATCACAATAGACAAGTCCTGCAAAGATACTCTGTTCACCATATTGTCTTGTTCTTTTTCTTGATTTCAGATTATTATGTGCTTTTTCCCATTCTTCCCTTGATATTATTGCAGGATGGGTATTCTCTGTTACTATCCATTTGTCTTTACTCTGTTTTATGATTTTCTTGCTTTTGAAAGAAACCTTATGCCTTCTGCCGTATGTAAGGTTTCCTATATAAACTTCATCTTCAAGAATTTTCTTTACACTTGTAAGATTCCAGTCGCAAGAAGGATTTTCTTTCTTCTCTGCGTATTCTTTCGGTGTTGGAATCCTTATTTCTGAAAGAACCCTTGCTATCTTATTGAACCCGTAATTATTTTCCGATGCAAGTTTAAAGATAAGTTTAACATTATCAGAAACATTTTCGTCAATTTCAAGAATATGCTTATCTGTTTCGGATTTCTTGTATCCGTAGGGAGCTTTTGAACCTACAAACTGTCCGTTTTTCGCTCTTGTGGTAAGTGCCATTTTAGTCTTCTTTGAACAATCCAGAGGATACATTTCATTAAAAACATTCCTTACAGCAAAATAGAAACTGTCATATTCAGCTATTCCGCTGTCTATGTTATCTCCAAGTGCTATAAACCTTATTCCACATTCAAAAAACCTTTTATCTACCCAATTAGATACTTCAGCCGAGTCGCGCCCCATTCTTGAAAGGTCTTTAACGATAACTGTATTGACCTTTTTTTCTTCGATATCCTGTATCATCTTCTGAAATTGAGGTCTGTCGAAGTTTGTTCCTGTAAAACCATCATCGCAATAATAATCATAAATCATTATGCCATTTGATTTACAATAGTCTGCAATAATCTTTTTCTGCGTTTCTATTGATACTGATTCGAGTCCGCCGTCATCTCGGGAGAGCCTACAATACGCAGCGGCTATATATACCTGCCCTGTCATGATTTTTTATCCTCCTTTTCTTCAGAGCAGATTTGAGGTACATTACATCCACATTGTAGCGCATCTTTTTCATTTACGCAAGTGTTACAGAGAAAATTTATGAATATGACAGTGAAATCCTTTTCTCCGTATTCGTGAGTAACATTATATTCTTTTTGAACCATATTGTTATTGACTCCTTTCTATACGGGTTCAAAGAAGTAATAACATCGTTTTTTCAAATTTTTCGGGTATTTTCAAAACTTGTATAAAACTATACACCTTTTATATTTTCGGGGGAAAATATCTCAAAGTAAATCTTTTTTTATTTTAAATATATTATTAAGTTTGGCTGTTTTTCTTTTTTGAATAGTTCTTGACAATATGTATATAATAATGATATAATATGTATAGAATAATTCTATAAAATTGATTTAAAGGAGTTGATTTTTATGATGATAAGACCATCTACCTGTTTAAGAAACGATTATAACGATATTGCGGATTTCTGTAAAACTGAAAATCAACCTGTTTTTCTTACAAAAAACGGCGAGGGCGACCTTGTTGTTATGAGTATGGAAGCATATACCTATCGTGAGGAAATGCTTGATTTGCGTGAAAAGTTGCTTGAAGCCGAAGCACAGCGTTTAAGCGGTGCGAAAACATTTTCTCTTGACGAAGTAAATAATCGTATGGAGGAAATCATCAATGGAAGTATCTGATAAATACACTCTTGAATTTCTCCCTCTTGCTCTTAATGATATTACAGAAATAGTTTCATCGTTTGTTATGCTTGGAAGCAAACAGGGGGCAATTCGTATAAAGGATAAGATAAACAAAGCCGCTGAACAGATACTTCATTTCCCCTATTCAGGCGTTACTGTTCCTGACCCTAAAATGTCAAAACAGGGTTTTCGTATGATTGTAGTTGAAAAGTATCTTATGTTTTACAGAATTTTCGAAGATGAAAAGAAAATCATCTTCTATCGTGTTTTAAACGGAAAACGTGACTATCCTATACTTATGAATAAACTGTATGAAGATAACTGATAATTAAAATGCGGAAACTTTTTCGGGTTTTCGCATTCTTTGTCGAAAACGATGTTATAGTTATATTGGGGTAGTGTTTCTCTTTTAAAGCAGAAAGGAAACAAGTATCATAAGATGCCCCCTTTTCTACAGAAAGACAACCTATGTTTTCTTTCTTGCTTCAGGCAGAAAAAATCACCTGCAAAATCTCGTTTGCAGGTGATTTGAAAAGAGTCAGGGTGAGCTTTTCAGGTCTTAAAAACTCAAATGTATAAATTTATACAAAAACAGGCACTTTTTAAGCGAAAAAACGCCAAAAATCAAATTTGTTGAAAAAAATT
>JAFXHL010000030.1 GCA_017536405.1 Oscillospiraceae bacterium | reverse complement strand
TTCGGAATCTCTTGCGGCAAATGTTACCTGACCTGTCTGAACATTTTCTGTTGCTTCCTTCATAGCGATTCTGTTTGTGTTTGTATCCGCTGTATCATCGAATACGAGCATAGCAGAAATTCCCTGAGGGATAGTCTTTGCAGGGATAACGACAACCTTTCTGTCGGCAAGTTTCACTGCCTGTTCAGCCGCCATAATGATGTTCTTGTTGTTGGGAAGAACGAATACTGTCTGAGCGGGAGTTGCGTGGATAGCCTGTAAGATATCGTCTGTTGAGGGGTTCATTGTCTGACCGCCCCTGACAACACAGTCTACACCGAGGTCCTTGAACATTTCTTCAATTCCGTTTCCTGCGGCAACAGCAACAAAGCCGTATTTCTGTGAGGGGTCAACAGACTTGTATTCATACTTGGGCTTGGGAGTATTTGCTTCTCTTAACTTGCCTTCATGCTGAATACGCATATTTTCAATCTTGGGCTTGGGATTATTTACAAATCTGCCGAATTCAAGTGCTTTCTGTAAAGCCTTTCCGGGATTGTCTGTATGAACATGAACCTTGATGATTTCATCGTCTTCAACGACAACAACACAGTCACCGATTGTTTCGAGATATGCTCTGAGTTTTAAAGCATCAGGACAGTCCTTATTCTTTTCAACGATGAATTCTGTGCAGTATGTGAAGTTTATGTCTTCTTCTGAGTCTGTAACAATAAATGCAGAAACGCTGGGTTTCTTTGTATCCTTATCTTCAGCGGGAGTCTTTACCTTTCCGCCCTTGAAGATGTCAAGCATTGCTTCAAAGATAACGAGAAGTCCCTTACCGCCTGCGTCAACAACGCCTGCTTTTTTAAGAACGGGTAACTGTTCGGGAGTCTTGTCGAGTGCATCCGAAGCCGCCTTGCATACTTCTTCCCATAAAATAACCGAGCTTTCGCAGTCTGCTGAAATTTCTTCAGCCTTTTCATAAGCCATTCTTGCTACTGTAAGGATTGTTCCTTCAGTAGGTTTCATAACTGACTTATATGCACCTTCAACACCGAGTTTGAGAGCGAGAGTAAGGTCCTTGGGGCCGGCTGTTTCCTTTCCCTGAAGGCCTTTTGAAAATCCTCTGAAAATAAGTGAAAGGATAACGCCTGAGTTTCCTCTTGCACCTCTTAAAAGTGCTGATGCAGCTGTATCCGCAACATGAGAAACGGGAACACCGTCGCCCATGAGTCTGAGTTCTGATACTGTATTGCCGATTGTCATTGACATGTTTGTGCCTGTGTCGCCATCGGGAACGGGATAGACATTGAGTTCGTCAACTTCCCTTCTCTTATCCGAAATCGAGACCGAAGCCGAGATAAAAGCGTCACGAAGCATCTTTCCGTTGATAACCATAACCGTTTAAAACTCCTTAAATAAATTAAAAATGAAACTTTTATACCTGCCTTTTACGGATTCTGCATTCCGTCGATATAAACATCGATTCTGTCGGGTGTGAACCCTGTTTCATTTTCTATGACATATTTTACTTTATGCTTTATGCTGTCTGTTATCGCGTTGATGTTTGTTCCGTATCTTACGATAATATGAAGACTGATTGAAAAGAAATCCTTGCTTTTCTTTATCGAAACGCCCTTGTCGATTTTATCCTTATCGCCTGAGATGAAGCCGATAAAATCCTGTTTCGCGTCAGAACTCATACCGACAACACCGAAACAATCTGTAACGGTTGCGCCTATAAGTTTAACAAGATATTCCTTTGAAACAGTTATACTTCCGAGTTGATTTTCGATTTTAAGCATAAAAATTTCACTCCTTTCGAATGAAGATGTGAATATACACAATAAACTATACCACATAATCAGATAGATTTCAAGAGAAAAAAATAATATTTTAACTTTAATATTCCCCTCTATTGCTTTTTTTATAAAATAGGTGTATAATACTATGGATTAGGCAAAACTTTTTCGGAGGTATGAAAAAATGGAACTTATAGCAAAAAGACCCAACGGAACAAAAGATATGATTCCCGCTGAGGCACACAAATGGCACACGGTTGAAAAAGTTGTTTCAGAAACAGCGGAATGTTTCGGTTTTAAGGAAATCCGTTTCCCTATGTTTGAAGAAACAGGTCTTTTCAAGCGTTCGGTAGGAGATACAACAGATGTTGTACAGAAAGAAATGTATACCGTTTCCTCAAAGGGCGATGACACATTCACTCTCCGCCCCGAAGGAACAGCAGGAACAGTCCGCGCCGTTTTACAGAACGGACTTTTAAACGAAGCGCTCCCCTTAAAAACATATTACATCATCTCATGTTTCAGACACGAAAAGGCGCAGAAAGGAAGACTCAGAGAATTTCACCAGTTCGGTGTTGAAATGTTCGGAAGCAAATCATATCTTGCCGACGCTGATGTTATAGCTCTTGCACAGAGTGTTCTTTTAAGACTCGGCATTGAAAATACAGTTCTCAACATAAACTCAATCGGATGTCCTCACTGCAGAGAAAAATATCAGCAGGCTTTAAGAGAATATTTCGGAAAATATACAGACAAACTCTGTGGCACCTGTCTTTCAAGAATGGAAAAGAATCCTATGCGTATTCTCGACTGTAAGAGTGAGATATGCTCTGATATCGCGAAGGATGCACCCGTTATCCTTGATTTTCTCTGTGATGAATGTAAGGAACATTTTGAAAACCTTAAAGAAAACCTTACCGAAAGAGGAATCGCATTCAAGGTAAATCCCAAAATCGTTCGTGGACTTGACTATTACACAAAGACAGTTTTTGAATTTGTTTCAGACTCAATCGGCGCACAGGGAACAATCTGCGGTGGTGGAAGATATGACGGCCTCGTTGAACAGTTAGGCGGTCAGCCTACTCCCGCTCTCGGCTTCGCTATGGGTATAGAAAGACTTCTTCTTACTATGGAAGCAGAAAACTGTGAATTCAATCAGCCCAAAACCTGCGACATCTATATCGCCGCTATGGGCAAGGCTGCTGAAAAGAAAACAGTTGCTCTTGTTTCAGCGCTCCGTGATGAAGGATACCACGCTGAAAGCGATGTTATGGGCAGAGGTCTTAAAGCGCAGATGAAATACGCCGACAAGATGGGTGCTAAATTCACACTCGTTCTCGGCGATAACGAACTCCTTTCGGGCAAAGCAAAACTCAAGAATATGAAAAAGGGCGAAGAAACAGAAATCTCACTCGGAGATAAATTCATTGATGATTTTTCAGACGCTATGATAGCAGAAATGTTTGATGTTGAAGAAATGTTCAAGGGGTAAAAAATATGCTTGACTCGTTTTTTACTGATTTATCCGTTCCGACTTCTGTAATTGTGATGGCGGTGATTTCAGCAGTTGTCAACACAATCGGCTGGATAATTCTTCTTATTGTGTTCAACAAGAAGATGAAAACAAAATTTACCGTTTCGCTTATCGGTATGCTCGCATTCTTTGTTTCACAGTCGGTTATAAGAATGCCCCTGCTCTCTGTTTTACAGATGACTATGCCAGAATTTATGGCGTTTACATCATCGCCTTTGGGAATAATTCTTATAGGCGGGCTTACGGCAGGTCTTTTTGAAGAAACAGCAAGGCTTATCTGCGTTTCTATAATGAAACCCGAAAACCGTCATTTTAAAAATTCGGTTTCTTTCGGTCTGGGACACGGAGTTTTTGAAGCGGTTACACTTGTCGGATTTACAATGATTTCAAATCTTATCGTTATGATAATGATAAATTCGGGAGCGTTTTCGGAAATACTGAAAACAATGTCCCCCATTGACAGAATGACTATTACTCCCACTCTGATGGCTCTTTGCGGTGCAGAGCCTTATACATTCATTCTCGGAATACTTGAAAGAGCGTCGTCAATAACATTCCATGTCTTTGCCTCATATCTCATCTTCAAGGGAAAAAGAGAAGGAAAGACAATACAGTATTACATAACAGCCGTTCTTCTTCACACACTTTCAAATTCGATTATCGCTATCGGAAATATCTTTGTTATAGAAGGAATATTTGTTGTTTCGGCGGTTATCGGGATAATTTATCTTGTAAGAAAATACAAATCAGAAAAAGTCTCGGATTCACAATAAAAGAGGAGAGATTTATTATATGGCTACCTCACAGAACAATAATGTTGTAAAGGTTGCAGGGTCGATTGTCGGAATAGCGCTTATGGTATTTTCGGGAATATTTCTTTTGATAGGAATAATTTTTCTGATACTTTCAGCAGTTTTTTTAGAGGTCAATAAATCACACGCAGAAAACTACATTCCGACAGAAGCGGTAATTTCAGAGATAAGAATTTCTTCCGATTCAAGCGACGCTTATGCGACTTATGTGGTTGACGGAAAAAAACTCAAAGCAAAACTCGATGTATATTCTTCCGATATGTATGAGGGTAAAGAAATAGAAATCTATTATGACCCTGACAATCCTTACGATGTAACCTATTTGGAAGGCATGAGAATTTTCACAACTATTTTTGCGATTGTAGGGGCTGTTCTTACTTTTATAGGACTTATTCCTCTCATCATAGGAATTGTTATAGTGGTAAAATGCAACAAAAAGGCAAAAGCACAGGTTTCTATGGTCGATGAAATAAAAGCCGCGGATTATAGCGACAGATACACAAATAACGATGATGACCGTTACGGTGGTCTCGGTGAAGGGATAGAGTAAGGGGATTTTATTATGAATGATATGGAAACTTTAAAAAAGGGTAAAATCGTTGGTATAGTTTTCGGCATAATTCTTGCCGTTGCTTCTCTGATAACTATTCTTGTGGGCATTATTTTTGTAAACCTCTCAGATGGTATTTCTAAATCAGAAGCGGTAAAGAAAGAAACTTTCATTCCGACAGAAGCGACGATAGTCAATATGGTCCGTGTTAAAGACTCGATAGGTGGAGCATACACAGATCACGACTGGCATGTATATATTGAATTCGATGTTGACGGCAGAAAATACAGCACAGAACTCAACTACTATAACTCTGATATGTATAACGGGCAGAAAGTAAATATCCTCTATAACCCCGATAACCCCGAAGAAATAGTATATGAAAAGAATTCAGAGATTGTAACATCTTCTTTCAAGGTTATCGGAATAGGCATAGCCATTTTCGGAATACTCACACTCGTTATAGGAATTGTGATAGCTGTAAAATGCACAAAATCCTATAAAGCACTTAAAGAAAGTATGTAAACGGCAGATTGCCGAAGAATAAATAACAGCAAATTTTATACAGGAGAGATTAATTATGGCAGACAATATGAAAGGTCTTAAAAGAACACATTACTGCGGTGAGGTTGTTACTGCGGGAGAAACAGTTACTGTCGGCGGATATGTCGATACAGTAAGAAACAAGGGCGGAATTATATTTATAGTTCTCCGCGACAGAACAGGCGTTGTTCAGCTTACATTCAACGAAACAACAGACAAGGCTGTTTTTGAAAAAGCAGCAGATTGCCATTCTGAATATGTTCTTATGGCAAAGGGTGTTGTAAGGGAAAGAGAAAGCAAGAATGATAAAATACCTACAGGTCATGTTGAAATCTTCGTTGATGACCTCCGCGTTCTCGCAAAGGCAGAAACAACTCCCTTTGAAATAGTTGACAACTCAAATACAAACGAAGAGCTCCGTCTTAAATACAGATACCTTGACCTTAGAAGAACACCTTTACAGAAAAACATTATGACTCGTTCAAAAATTGCTAAGGTTGCAAGGGATTATTTCTATGAAAACGGATTTATCGAAATAGAAACTCCTATGATGATTAAATCAACTCCCGAAGGCGCAAGAGACTATCTTGTTCCCTCAAGAGTTCATAACGGAAAGTTCTATGCGCTTCCCCAGTCACCCCAGATTTATAAGCAGCTTCTTATGATTTCGGGATTTGACCGTTACATTCAGCTTGCAAGATGCTTCAGAGATGAAGATTTACGTGCTGACCGTCAGCCCGAATTCACTCAGATAGACCTTGAAATGTCTTTCGTTGATGTTGAAGACATTATGCAGATGGCAGAAGGTTTCGTAAGCCGTGTGTTTAACGATGTTTTAGGAAAAGAAATAAAAGTTCCCCTTCCCCGTTATACTTATGAAGACGCTATGAACCGTTTCGGCTCAGACAAGCCCGATACAAGATTTGAAATGGAAATACAAGATATTTCTGATATTGTAAAGACCTGTGAATTCTCTGTATTCACATCTACTATCGAAAACGGCGGAAGTGTCCGTACAATAGTTGCTAAAAACGGCGCGTCTGTTCTCACAAGGAAAGAAATCGACAAGTTAACAGAACACGCAAAAGGT
>JAFXHL010000029.1 GCA_017536405.1 Oscillospiraceae bacterium | reverse complement strand
CTGTTTCAGAAATCTTTTCCTTTTCGCCATAGAGTTTTTTCATATTTTCGTTATATCTCTCAGAAATTATACAGAGTTCTGAAAAGCCCTTTTCTTCGAGCTCTATGTCGCCCGAAACATCCGCCTTATTAGCATTTTTAAGAAGCGGATTGCGACAGAAAATCCTGTAGGCAAAAAACAGCATAACAGAAATTATCGCAACAAGTAATAGTCCCGCCGACTGAATTGTTACAGACGCATGAAGCATAGCGGTTGAACGTCGTTTTTCCGTCTGATATTTAACATCAACATTATCTATGAAAAGCGAAAGATCTGTTTCTATTTCTTCCTTTGCCGACTTATATACATCGCCATACAGAAGAATTCTCGCCTCATAGATTTTATCCTCTTTTGAAAGACGTTTCTGACTGTCGCTCAATTCATAATCCTTGAGATAAACAGGCAAAGCTCTGTCGTCAATTCCGTTCGCTGACGCAATAAGAATCATTGATTTCGACTCTGTTTCTCTTATTGCAATAAGTTTTTCGTAAAGTGCTTCAAGCGGGATAAGTTCGGCTTTTGTAAACTTTCCGCTTTCTTTTATATGATTTATCGCATTTTCAACCGACTGCGTCTTTTCTGCCTCTTCCCAATAGGTATTGAGATGCGAAAGGTCGCTATCGATAACAAAAAGTTTCGCTTCGTTTGTAAAAAGGTCAGACGCTGACTTTATTGCATCGCAGTCATCAAAAAAACTTTCTATTTCCTGCTCCTTTACATTCTTTTCAGCGGTAGCACGATAGGTGTAGAATGTGCTGTATAAAAGCATTAAAACCGACACGATGGCAAGTGTTATGAAAAAGCCGTCAAGACTTTTGCAACTGGGTCTTATCTTCATTTTTTTAAGCATTTTCCGTATCGCCCCTTTTCAAAAATGGTCATACAAGATAATATTACCTTATTTTTGATATAATGTCAAATTTTTATCGTATTTTGGGCATTTTACGGATTTTTTATACAAAATGTATTTTATATATTCAAAATTTATACATACAGTATAACATCATGATAAAATAATGGCAGGAAGAAAAAAATCTTCCTGCCGATAATTCTTAAAGAACCTTGTAATCCTTATCCTCAACTGCTTTTTTGAGAACTTCAAAATCAACCTCTTCAGAGAGTTTTACGATAACAGTTCCTTTTGTATGGTCGGGTGTTGCTTCCGCTACCCCTGCGATGCTTTCAAGCGCCTTTTTAACGGCAGCCTCGCAATGTGAACACATCATTCCTTCAACTTTCATTGTGATTTCCATAGATTTATTCTTCCTTTCTTTTTTATTGTCATTTATTTTTACAAAATTCAGTCTTAAAGCGTTTGACACGACAAAGAAACTCGAAAGGCTCATCGCCGCGGCACCTATCATCGGTGACATTTCTATATTCCACAAAGGAATAAGTGCGCCTGCCGCTATGGGAATTCCTATAACGTTATAGATAAACGCCCAGAAAAGATTTTGTTTTATTACTGTGAGTGTTTTCCGGCTGAGAGTTATTGCTGTCGCCACATCTGTAAGGCTGTTTTTCATTATAACAACATCCGCTGAATCTATCGCGATATCAGTTCCGCTTCCTATCGCAAAACCCGTATCCGCAGAGGTTAAAGCTACTGCGTCGTTTATTCCGTCGCCGACCATAGCCGTTCTTCCATCGGTTTTCAGTTTTTCTATGATTTTTCCCTTTTCATCGGGGGTTACTCCTGCATAGAATTTTTCTATTCCCGCCTTTTCTGCAACAGCCTTTGCGGTACGCTCATTATCGCCCGTTATCATAACGACAGAAAGTCCCGCTTTTTTCATAGTTTCAACGGCTTTTATACTGTCTTCTTTAAGCTCATCCGAAACGGCAATAATTCCTGTAAGTTTATCGTTTTTAGCGAAATATAGAGGAGTTTTTCCTTCATCAGAAAGTTTATCTGCCTTTTCTTTCATATCATCGGAAATATCGCAGTATCCAGAAATAAAATCAAACTTTCCTCCGACTGTTTTTTCGCCGTTTATAAAGGCTGAAAGTCCGCTTCCCGAAAGCGTTTTGAAATCTGAAACATCAGATATTTTTATATTATTTTCAATAGCATATTTTACAACGGCTTTTCCGAGGGGATGTTCACTGTTTTTTTCAAGTGAAGATGCTATAAAAACAAGTTCATCAGAAGAAAAATCCTCTGTCGGAATAACATCCGTTACAACAGGTTCACCTTTTGTTAAAGTCCCCGTTTTATCAAGCGCTACTATCTTTGTTTTGCCCGTATTTTCAAGTGATTCCGCGGTCTTGAAAAGAATGTTGTTTTTAGCGCCGACACCTGACCCTACCATAACAGCAACGGGAGTTGCAAGTCCTAAAGCGCAGGGGCAACTTATAACGAGAACAGAAATCGCTCTCGAAAGCGAAAATGCGGTATCTTTTCCGACAATAAGCCAGATTATTAGTGTTATCAGAGAAAGCATAAGAACAACGGGAACAAAAATTCCCGAAACTTTATCTGCGATTTTCGCTATAGGTGCTTTTGTTGCAGCAGCATCGCTTACTGTTCTTATTATTCCAGAAAGGACGGTTTCTTCGCCTATCCCCTCTGCCCTGAAAGTTATATGACCATAAGTATTCACCGTTGCGGCAAAAACCTTATCTCCCTCTTTCTTTTCAGAAGGAACACTCTCTCCCGTGAGGAGTGATTCGTCGATAGCGGTATTTCCGCTTAAAACAACTCCGTCAACAGAAATGCTTTCGCCCGGTTTAACAGAAATAACATCGCCTTTTATAACATCTTCAACAGGGATAGTAAGTTCTTTCCGTTTCTTATAACCGTTGCGGTTTTCGGAGAAAGTTTCATAAGGGATTTTATAGCATCGGTTGTTCTTCCCTTTGAATACGCCTCAAGCGATTTCCCGAGAGTTATGAGTGTAAGTATCATCGCTGCGGATTCAAAATAGAGATTATGATAATTCCCCTTGCCTGCGGTCATCATAAAAAGATTGAAAACGCTGTAAATAAACGACGCGCCAGAACCTAATGCCACAAGGCTGTCCATATTGGGAGAACGGTTTATAAATCCTTTTGCGCCGTTTATAAAGAACTTTTGATTTATTATCATCACTATTGCTGAAAGGATAAGTTGCAAAAGCGCGAGCGCAATATGATTTCCCTCAAAAAATGAAGGCACAGGGAAGGAAAACATATTATGTCCCATTGAAAAATACATAAGCGGAAGAAGGAAAACAAGCGACACAACAAAACGCTTTATTATCGGGATAAATTCTGATTTTTCGGTTTCTTTCTCAGATGTTTTTCCGCTCGCTTTTCCGTCTTTCAGAGAGGCTGTATAACCTGCTTTTATAACGGCGGATATGATTTCTTCTTCGGGTGTTTCGCCTGATGTAATCATCGTTCCCGTTAGAAGATTTACGCTACATTCTTCTATTCCGTCAAGTGAAGAAACCGCTTTTTCAACCCTTGCCGAACAAGCGGCGCAACTCATTCCCCCGACTGTAAAAGTTCTTTTCAAAATCGCACCTCTTTTACCATAAATAAGTCATCGGTTTAAAGTATACCATATTACTATACTTTCGTCAAGTTCAAAAAAGATTGACTTTTCTATTGAAAACCGCTGAAATAAGTGATATAATATAATGTAATTATTTTTTAATAGTATTGTTTCAAGGAGAATTATATTATGCAGACAAATGTTTACTTTCCTCTGCCCTTGCCCGTTCATATTGCTTTCGGCGTTTTCGGGGCATTGTTTTTCATATTTATGTTCGCAAGAAAAAAATCGTTTCATTATCTTCTTCTTTCGACATCTGTTCTTTCAACATTTTTGATTTATCTCTGTCATACAAAGACAACACGTATGCTACTTGGTATTGAAGAACTTATCCTCTATGTTATGATACTCGTTTTTATGTTTTTAGACAGCAGAAAGAAAAAGAAAGAAGAAACACCCGAAAAAGAGGCTGATAAAGATGAAAATAGTAATTCTTGAAGAAAATGCAATAAACAACAACGACCTTTCACTTGACGCTTTGAAAGAGCTCGGTGAGGTTACATCCTATGGTGTTACTCCACACGATAAAATCGTTGAGTATATAGGCGATGCCGAGGTAGTGCTCTGCAACAAGGCAAACCTTTCAAGAGAAATTCTTTCGCAGTGTAAAAACCTTAAATACATCGGTGAATGTGCAACGGGATACAACAACATTGATATTGTTGCCGCAAGAGAAATGGGCATTACCGTCACTAACGCGGGGCAGTATTCGACTATGGCTGTTGCAGGTCATGTTTTTGCATTCATAGCAGAGCATTTTTCAAAAATCCACGAATACTCTGAATCTGTTAAAAAAGGCGACTGGATAAAATCAGAAAGTTTTGTTTATTATCTTTCGCCGACAGAAGAACTTTACGGCAAAACAATGGGTATAATAGGTTTCGGCAGTATCGGAAAGGCTGTTGCTAAAATCGCTGACGCTTTCGGAATGAAGGTTATCGTTTCGACAAGAACAGTCCCTCTTAAAGATGCTTATCCTTATGAATTTGTTTCAAGAGAAGAACTTTTTAAAAATGCTGATATAATTTCACTTCATTGTCCTTTAACGGATGAAACAAAGAACATAATAAACAAAGAAACACTTTCTATGATGAAGAAGAACGCTTTTCTCATAAATACATCAAGAGGCGGAACAGTTGTTGAAAAAGACCTTGCCGATGCTCTTAACGAAGAAAGAATAGGCGGTGCGGCGGTTGATGTTGTTGCGGTTGAACCAATGCTCCCCGACAACCCGCTTTTCACAGCAAAGAATATAATAATCACTCCACATATCGCCTGGGCTCCAAAACAGACAAGAGAAAGGCTTCTTTCGATAGTAACGGAAAACCTTAAAGCCTATCTCGCAGGAAATCCCATAAACAAGGTAAACTAACCGAAAGGAAAATCATATATGTCTAAAATT
>JAFXHL010000028.1 GCA_017536405.1 Oscillospiraceae bacterium | reverse complement strand
TTCTTCGCCCTCGTTTACTATGTAGAGAAGTTCGTCTGCGGTAACACCCGTGTTGCTTGAACGGACATTGAAAAGTTTTATTATTCCGTTTTTAAGAAGTGTGAAAAGCGCTGAAAACGGAGTTAAGATAAACATTATGAATCTAAGCGGAACAGACATCCACATAACGCCGTCGTCAGCGGTTTCCTTAGCAAGTGATTTAGGGATGATTTCACCGAAGATAAGAACAAGAACTGTCATAACGGCAGTTGCTATTCCTGCGCCCGCATCACCGAAAAGCATGACGAAAAGTGTTGTTGTTATAGATGTTGAAGCTATATTTACTATATTGTTTCCTATAAGGATTGTTGTGAGTGTTTTATCAAAAGCGTCTGCTATTTTAAGCGCTCTTTTAGCACCCTTGTGACCCTTTTCCGCAAGCGTTTTGAGTTTTATTCTGTTGCAGGTTGAAAAAGCGGTTTCCGACGCTGAAAAGAATGCTGAAAATACAAGAAGAACAGCGATTATAATTATACTGGGCAATATGTCTGTGGGCATTGAATATTCTCTCCTATTTAAAATAATATTATTGTTTATGCAAAAATTGTAGCATATTGCAGTAAAAAAATCAAGTATATTGAAAAATACTTATATTTATGTTATACTATCTACATTACTTTTGAAGGAAGTTTATAAAATGAAAAAAATACTTGAACTCTTTAAAAAATACAGAGAGCCGATTATGTATATAATAGTCGGCGGGCTTACAACCGTTGTTTCTTTCGCGACGCAGTTTTTAGCGCACCTTATCGGTGCTGACACAAAAACCATTTTTGCCGACGGCATAACTCTCGCCTCAATTCAGGCGCTTATGAACGAAGGCTCGACAATGCTCGCAACCGTTATATCCTGGGTATGCTCGGTTACATTCGCATTCTTCGCAAATAAAATCCTTGTTTTTGAAAGCAAGGAAAAGGGCAAGGGCTTTTTAAGAGAATTCATCTCTTTCTATGCCGCAAGAATTTTCACATTCTGCGTTGAGCTTCTTTCGATGTTTGTTTTCGTTGAACTTCTTCTCTTCAACGAAATGGCAATAAAACTCGGTGTTCAGATTATGATTCTTATTTTAAACTATGTTTTCAGCAAACTCCTCGTTTTCAGAAAGAAAAAGGAGAAAGCGGAAAATGAGTAATATAACAGAAGAAATAAGGGAGAAACTTTTTTCTCTTTCTGATGAAAAATACCGTAATTTTCATTCCGCTTTGATGCCTGCAACCGAAAAGGAAAAGGTAATAGGAGTAAGAGCGCCCGTTGTAAAAAAACTTGCGAAGGAATATTTTTCTCATCCCGATATAAATGAATTTCTTTCCGATCTGCCACATAAATATTATGAGGAAAATAATCTTCATTCGTTTATAATTTCTATGATTAAAGATTATGACGAATGTCTTTTAAAGTTTCAGAAATTCCTTCCGTTTATAGATAACTGGGCTACTTGTGACGGCGCTAAACCCAAAGTTTTTTTAAAGCATCCTCAGAAAATTTATCCGAAGATAAAAGAGTGGCTTTATTCTGAAGAAACATATTCTGTCCGCTTTGCCGTTGTTCTTTTAATGGATAAGGTTTTTTTAGAGGATAATTTTTCTATCGAACACACAGAAATGATTTCTTCTCTTAAAACCGATGAATATTATGTTCATATGGTTGTTGCATGGTATTTCGCGACAGCACTTGCTAAGCAGTATGACGCGGTTATTCCATATATTGAGAATAAAGTTCTCGACAGAAAAACGCATAACAAGACAATACAGAAATCCATTGAGAGTTATCGGATTTCAGACGAAAAGAAGGCATATTTAAAAACGCTTAAATACTAAAAGAGGTGTATTTTAAAATACACCTCTTTTTTATTTTGATAAATCTATATTTCTTATTCTTTCACGAAGTTTCAGGACATAAGGCGGAGAAACCGAAAGTTCGTCAACACCCATACGGATAAAAGTTTCTGTTAAAGAAATATCGGCGGCAAGTTCACCGCATATACCAACCCAGACACCGTTTTTATGAGCGTTTTTTATCGTCATTTCAATGAGTTTCAAAACCGCTTTATGATGTGTATCACAGAATTTTTCAACGGATAAATTCTGTCGGTCACAAGCAAGGGTATACTGAATGAGGTCATTTGTTCCTATGCTGAAAAATGAAACTTTTTTGGAGAGGTCGTCGCTTATTATCGCTGCCGCAGGGGTTTCAATCATTATTCCGAGTTCGGTTTTTTCGTCGAATGTTGTTCCCTCTTTTCTGAGTTCTTTTCTTACATCTTCACAGAGAGAAAGAATTTCATCAACCTCTTTTTCGCTCGTTATCATAGGAAACATTATGTTTATATTTCCATATGCAGAAGCCTTATACAAAGCACGAAGCTGTGTTTTAAAAACATCTTTTCTTGAAAGGCAGAGTCTTATTCCGCGAAGACCCAAAGCAGGATTTTCTTCATCTGTTATACCGAAATAATCCGCCTGTTTATCAGCGCCTATATCGAGTGTTCTTATTATAACTTTTCTGCCATTCATCTCTTCTGCAATTTTTTTATAGACAAAAAACTGTTCTTCTTCCGTCGGAAAATCATCACGCCCCAGAAAGATGAATTCGCTTCGGAAAAGTCCTATTCCGTCGGCATCGTTTTCTTTTACTTCCTTTATACTTTCTGCGTTTCCGATATTCGCAAAAACATCTATTCTTCTGCCGTCGATAGTTTTGTTTTCTTTTCCTTTAAGAGATAAAAGAAGGTCGTTTTTTTCTTTATATTCGTCTGATTTTTTCTTATAATAGAAAACAGTTTCTTCATCGGGATTTAAGATGAACTTCCCTGAAAAGCCGTCTGCTATTGCGTAGTCACCATTTTTTATGATAGAAAGAAATTCATCGCCGACATTCACAACAGCGGGGATATTCATACTTTTAGCGAGAATGGCAGTGTGTGAATTCAGAGAACCTTTTGCCGTTACAAAAGAAAGTATCTTTTCTTTATCAAGAAGAATAGTTTCTCCGGGGGATAAATCCTCGGCGCAGATTATCACCTGTTCTTCATCTGTTATATTTTCATTTTCTCCCGAAAGATGATTTATAAGGCGCTCTGAAATTTCTTTTATATCAGTAGCGCGCGATTTCATATAGGCGTTTTCCATAGAGGAAAACAGCTCTGAAAATTTTTTTGATGCAGAAAAGACCGCGTATTCGGCAGACACTTTTTCATCCTTTATCATATTTAAAATAAAGTCGTTATAATCTTCATCTTCAATCATCATTTTATGGATTTCAAATATCGCGGCGCCCTCTTCTCCGACTTTTCCGACAGCTTTTTCCCTTATCGTTTCAAGTTCGGATAAAACTTCGTTTTCAGCATTTTCAAGTCTTTTTATTTCACTTTCTGTGTCGGTTATGTTTTTTCTTTCGATTTCTTTTTTCTGTTTTCTTATGACAGAAATTTTTCCCATAGCGACAGCATCGCATATTCCCTTTCCCTCAAAAATCGTCATAATAAACTCCCTGATTTAAAGATTTTCTTCAAAGAATTTTTTTATTTCAACTGACGCTTTTTCTTCGTCGCTTCCTTCAATGGTAACAGTTACTTCATCGCCCTGTTCTACTCCTAAAGACATAACCGCCATAAGTTTTGAGGCAGTAGCTTTCTTTCCGTTTTTTTCAATCGTAACAACGCTTTCAAACTCTTTCGCTTTTTTAGCAAGATATCCCGCAGGGCGCGCGTGGATGCCCACTTCATCTTTTATTTTATAGGTAAATTCTTTCATAATAAAAATCCTCCGTTTTTATATAATCCGAAAGATAGTTTTTGCAGAAAACAATTCAATATACAAAATAAAAAATGAAACTGCAACAAATCATATCGTTGCAGTTTCTTCTTTTTCTCTGAGTTCTTTTAAAAGCATAAACATCGCAGGGAGCGATAAAAGTGCGGTTAAAACATCGGCGGCGGACTGTGCTGTCCATATCCCCAACATTCCGAATGCGGACGAAAAGATATACATAATCGGAATATAGAAAAGCCCCTGTCTTGCCATAGCAAAAAATGATGAAAGGAAAGTTTTTCCCATATTCTGAAGTAGCATATTTGTCATAACGATAATGCCCTGAGTAACCGCCGTTATACACTGAAAGCGAAGCATAGGCGTTCCGTCCGCGATAACCAAAGGGTCATCCCTGAAAACAGAAATGAGATTATCCGACATCATAAATACAACCGCACCGAAAATAAGCATGAATATACTTGAAAAAACAGTACAGAATTTATAGGCATATCTTACTCTGTCATACCTTTCTGCACCTATATTGAATCCGCAGACGGGCTGAAAGCCCTGTCCGAATCCGATTATAACAGAAACACCTATCCAGGTTATTTTCTGGACGATTGATATTGCGGCTATCATAGGTTCGTCATAGCCTTTTGCTATATTATTCATACATATTGCGGAAATTCCTATAACCGCCTGACGCATAAGAGATGGCGTTCCGTATCTGAAAAGTGCTGAAAAAATCGCTTGTGTGAATGAAAGTTCTATCTTTCTTACTTTTACTCTTCCCGTTATAAAAAGAAGGATGATAAATGAAATTATCTGGCTTATAACAGTCGCTATTGCCGCACCCTTTACCCCCATTTTAAGAATTGTTATGAAGATGGGGTCTAAAATAACATTCAAAAGAGAACCCGCTGCCATTCCTATCATTCCCGAAAAGGCATTTCCTTTGAATCTTATCTGATTATTCATTGTGAATGCCGACATTATAAAAGGAACGCCTATCAGAAGAATAGAGATATATTCAGCGCTGCTTCCCTTTATAAGTTCTGTTGCACCGAGAAAGAGAACAAAAGGCTCTATAAAAACAAATCCTAAAACAGAAATGAAAACACCGAACGAGAAAGACAGGATAAGCGATGTATCAGACATTTTTTCGGCGGATTCTGTATCTCCTCTTCCGAGGGCATGAGACATATAGTTTCCCGAGCCGTGTCCGAAGAAAAATCCTATCGCCTGAACAATATTCATAAGAGGCATAGCAACTCCTACCGAAGCAGTAGCGAGAGTGTCGTCAAGCTCGCCGATAAAATAGGTATCCGCCATATTATAAAAGGCGGAAATCAGCATTGTTATTATTGTAGGAACCGCAAGTTTTGATACAAGCAAAGGAATATTTGAATTAAGCATTTCGTATCGTTTTTTCTCTGCTTTTGTCATCTTTTCCGCCTCCTTTTCCGAAAAAATATCGTCAGATAAAATTATATCACAAAAAAATGACGTCTTCAATGTGATTTTACACGAATTTTCTTGCATTGAGGCTCAAAATATGGTAGAATAAATCAATGTGTGATTTTTTCAGAGAGGAGTTTTTTTCAGATGTTTGACACAATAGTCAGGGTCAATAGTGTCATAAACGATTTTGTCTGGGTTAAAATCGGTCTTTTCCTTCTTATCGGAACAGGAATTCTTACGACAGTAATAACAAAATTCTTTCAGATTGTTCATATAAAAGAATGGTGGATGTCGACCATAGGCGGAATATTCGGGAAAGAAAGTAAAGTCCGCGAGAATAGTGATAAAGGCGGAGTTTCACAGTTTCAGGCACTCTGCACAGCCCTTGCCGCCACAATAGGAACAGGCAATATAGCAGGCGTTTCTGCAGCTATCTGCACAGGCGGCCCCGGTGCTGTTTTCTGGATGTGGGTTGCGGCATTTTTCGGAATGATGACAAGCTTTTCGGAAAATATCCTGGGTATATATTACCGCAGAAGAAATAAAAACGGCGAATGGTCGGGCGGGGCTATGTATTACCTTAAAGACGGTCTCGGCAATTATAAGGGCTGTAAGAAACTCGGCTCTGTTCTTGCAGTTGTCTTTGCGATATGTGCAATCCTTGCTTCATTCGGTATCGGAAATATGGGGCAGGTCAACAAGATTGTAATAAATCTCGAAAACGCATTCTTCACAAATTTCGGTCTTGATTTCGGATATGCATTCGGGAATGTGAAATGGACATCTCTTATCATAGGAATTATCCTTATGATTATAGGCGGTCTTATTATTTTAGGCGGAATCCAGAGAATAGCCGCTGTTGCCGAAAAGGTTGTTCCGTTTATGGCGATAGCTTATATTGTAGGTTGTCTTGCTGTTTTCTTTATGCATATCGATATGGTCGGCGATATTTTCACATCAATCTTTAAATTCGCATTCGGAGTTGACGCGGTTATAGGTGGCGCTGTCGGGATTTCGATAAAAGAGGTTGTAACACAAGGCTGTAAAAGAGGGGTTTTCTCAAACGAAGCAGGGCTCGGCTCTGCTGTTATGGTAAACGCCTCATCAAATGTAAAAGAACCCGTTATTCAGGGAATGTGGGGTATATTTGAAGTTTTTGCCGACACATTCGTTGTATGTACAATGACTGCTGTTGTTGTTCTTTCATCAGGAAGCATAAATCTTGAAACAGGTCTTAAAAATCCCGGGGTTGATGATGCAACACTTGTTGCAAACGCATTTGGAAAAGTTTTCGGCCCTATCGGAAACATATTTGTTGCAGTTGCTATTCTTCTTTTCGCATTCACAACAGTTCTTGGTTGGTCACACTATGGATGCAAATCATTTGAATATCTCTTCGGCGAAAAGGCAACAAAATTCTATCGTGTGTTCTTTGTTCTTATGATAGTTTCAGGCTCGCTTATGACATCTTCTATCGCCTGGGATATTTCGGATACATTCAACGGAATGATGATGATTCCTAACCTTATAGGTGTTGTTTCACTCTCGCCTATGGTTATTAAAATCACACAGAACTATATCGACAGAAAGATAAAGAAAAAGGATGTAGAGCCCGTTCTCTCTTATGACTCAAATATTCAGGCAGAAACCGCAAAGGCTATAAAAAAAGATTAAATCTTGAAAGGCAGGGATTTTATGTCGTTCAGAAATGATTTTATGTGGGGTGCAGCTTCGGCTGCATATCAGGTTGAAGGTGCTTTTAATGAAGACGGAAAAGGTCTTAATATCTGGGATTATTATTCATCTTTAAAAGGGAAAATCGCTCACAACGAAAACGGAAATGTAGCTTGTGACCATTATCATCGCTATAAAGAAGATGTAGCTTTGATGAAAGAAATGGGGCTTAAATTCTACAGATTTTCTATCTCTTGGACAAGAATTCTTCCCGATGGCATCGGAGAGATAAACGAAAAGGGAGTTTTATTT
Source organism: Oscillospiraceae bacterium (assembly GCA_017536405.1). Taxonomy (GTDB): domain Bacteria; phylum Bacillota; class Clostridia; order Oscillospirales; family Ruminococcaceae; genus RGIG4131. The sequence continues at coordinate 9,923 of JAFXHL010000028.1, read as the reverse complement.
TACAATAACCTTATTGATGAACTCATAAAAAACGGCATAGAGCCTGTTATAACTCTCTTTCACTGGGATTATCCCCTTTCGCTCCACAGAAAAGGCGGATGGATGAACGATGAAAGTCCGTTATGGTTTGAAAACTATGCCAAAATCTGCACAGAACTTTTTTCAGACAGAGTAAAATATTTTATTACAATGAATGAGCCTCAGGTCTTTTTGGGAACAGGTTACAAAGAAGGAAAATTTGCTCCTTTCGTAAAACTTCCCGATGGGGAAATTATTAAAATGGGGCATAACATTCTTCTCTCACACGGCAGGGCTGTAAAGGCTATAAGAGAAAATGCAAAGGGCGATGTTAAAATCGGATTTTCTCCGACAGGGCCTTGTGTTGAGCCGAAAGATGAAAGAGAAAAAGAACTCGAAAAAGCAAGATTTTTAAGTTTCGATTTTGACGAAGGAAACTATGTTTTCTCAAACTCGTGGTGGTCTGACCCTGTTATACTCGGCGATTATCCCGACAAGGCATATCAGCTTTTCGGTAATATTCTCAAAGATGTGATAAAGAAGGGTGACTTTGAAATAATCTCTCAGCCACTTGATTTTTACGGCGTGAATATTTACGAAACAAAACCTTATTCTGTGAAAGGCGATTATCTTTCAAACACATATATCGGCTCGCCGAGAAACGCTATGGACTGGCCGGTATGCGAAAACGCACTCTATTATTCGGCGAAGTTTTTATATGACAGATATAAACTTCCCATTATCATAACAGAAAACGGAATGCCCTGTCACGACTGGGTTCATCTTGACGGAAAAGTTCACGATGAATCGAGAATCGATTTCGTTCACCGTTATCTCAACGGTCTTAAAAGAGCCGCTGAAGAAGGCGTTGATGTTATGGGATATTTCTATTGGTCTGTAATGGATAATTTTGAATGGTCGAGTGGATATGACCGAAGATTTGGTCTTATTTTCGTGGATTACAGAACGGGTGAACGAACCGTAAAGGAATCTGCGTTATGGTATAAGAAAGTAATTGAGTCAAACGGTGAAATATTATGAAAAAAGGAGGGGTATGATTTTTAAAATCATACAAAAAAATTATGGGTTCAATAACAGTAATTCTCATTACAATCGTTCTCTATATGGGAATGATGATTGTAATCGGAGCACTTCATTCAAAGAAAAACAAAGATGTCGGTGATTTTTATCTCGGCGGAAGAAAATTAGGTCCTTTTGTTTCAGCGATGAGTGCTGAAGCATCAGACATGAGCAGCTGGCTTCTTATGGGTCTTCCCGGAGTTGCATACCTTACAGGTGGCGCTGAAGCAGGCTGGACAGCGATAGGTCTTGCGATAGGAACATATTTAAACTGGCTTCTTGTTGCGAAAAGACTTCGTATCTACACAGAAAAATGCAGTAACTCAATCACAATCCCCGATTTCTTCGCTAACCGTTACCGCGATGACAAGGGAATTCTCACACTTATTTCAGCAGTTATCATCTTAGTATTCTTCGTTCCTTATACAGGTTCGGGATTTGCGGCCTGCGGAAAACTTTTCAGCACACTTTTCGGCTGGGAATATCAGATTGCTATGATTGTCAGCGCAGTTATCATCGTTCTTTATACCTGCCTTGGCGGATTTTTAGCAGCAAGTTTCACAGACTTTATTCAGAGTATCGTTATGACTTTAGCTCTTATCAGCATCGTTGGTTTCGGCGTTCATACAGCGGGCGGATTTGATGCTGTTATGGCAAACGCAAACGAACTCGCAGGCTACTTCTCTCTTTCTCATATACATAACACAGAAACTCTCGGAGCAGATAAATATTCTTTCCTCACAATAGCATCGCTTCTCGCATGGGGACTCGGTTACTTCGGTATGCCTCATATCCTTTTAAGATTTATGGCCGTTAAAGATAAGAACAAGATAAAGACATCAAGAAGAGTTGCTACTGTATGGGTTGTAATCTCAATGGCTGTTGCTATTTTCATAGGTTTTGTAGGAAATGCTCTTACAGCACAGGGAATTATCCCCGCACTTTCAGGTTCTGATTCAGAAACAATCATCATCAAGACCGCTATGTTCATGAGCGAAAAGCATATTCTTCTCGCACTCGTTGCAGGACTTGTATTCTCAGGAATTCTTGCTTGCACAATGTCTACTGCTGACTCACAGCTTCTCGCCGCATCATCAAGTATGTCTGAAAATATCCTCAAGGGATTCTTTAAAGTAAAGATGAGCGAAAAGACATCAATGCTCTGTGCAAGAGGTGTTCTCGTTGTTATAGCAATCCTCGGTGTTGTTATCGCTTGGAATCCAAACAGTTCGGTATTCAGAGTTGTATCTTTCGCATGGGCAGGTTTCGGTGCTACATTCGGCCCTGTTATGCTTACAGCGCTTTTCTGGAAGCGTTCAAACAAGTATGGTGCAATTTCAGGAATGATCGCAGGTGGCGTTATGGTATTCCTCTGGAAATTCGTAATAAGCAAACTCGGTGGAGTTTTTGCAATCTACGAACTTCTCCCCGCTTTCATTGTAGCACTTGTTGTTATCATCGTTGTTTCACTTCTTACAAAGGCTCCTGATGATGAAATCGTTGCGGAATTTGATGAAGTTAATAAAGAAATGAAAGAATAAAAATAAAACTCCCCGTTCCTTTAAAAGAACGGGGAGTTTTTTATTCTAAAACGGTGAGGCTTTATGCTCTAATAAACTTATCATTATATCAGTAATTTCACCATCAATATATCCTATCAGAACATTGTGGTCATCCTTTACAAACTCAATACAATATGTATCGCCATTATCACTCTTATATATTTTTTTGGTCTTGTATCCATATTCTTCTGCTCCATACAGAATTTCGTCTTCAGACGGTGTGTCTCCCGGTTTGAATCCTGCAAAATGTGCAAAATCCGGCGAACCTGAATAGAGGCTTGTCAATATATTGTTTTCATATGTTAAATAAACGCCATTATCATAACTGCATGAAACATAATCGCCGTTTGGGGCTATGGATGTATTCTTTGGTTTACCATATATCTTTTCTATATTTTTTTTGCTCATACCATATAAATCCATTATATCCATAGGAATCGATCCAGTGTTTGTATACGAATCCTTTTCTGAATCTGTATCATCATCATAATATGATTTATCATTATCTACGGATAATCCACGGTCGGGATTTTCTGTCAACTGTATACTATAAATACTGCCATCTTCAAAAATCACCCGAACCATGCAATCATCATTTATGCATTTAATAGAATTTTCAGATACTGATTGAATAAAAAATCCGCATTCTTCTATTTTGGATGTGATTTCTTCTTCGGATGGGTTATCTCCTACTCTGAAACCTGCAAATTCAAGAAAATCAGATGAAGATACAGTGATTTTTTCTACAAATCCATTGTTATAAGTTATATGATTGTCCCCGTATATAGCGAAACTGCGTTGTTCGCCTTCACCGAGCTGTTCCTCAGGTTTTCCGCATATCTTTTCTACTTCTTCTTTACTCATGCCGTATAAATCAGATACATCGTTCGTTTTCGAACTCAGACTTGTATCAAATCCAGAATCCGAAGGTGTTACCTCAGTCGAATTTATCACTACAACAACTACAACCACAACGGCTATAACGGCAAGAATAATTCCCGCTATTAAAGTAATTATTTTCTCGTTACCTTTATTTTCTGACATAACATTTTCCCCCTATGTAAAAATCCTCTCTGATAATTATACATTACTTCTTTTTATAAAACAAGTATTCTAAGATAAAAAGAATCCCACTCGTTATGAGTGGGATATTTTTTAAGCCGTAACCGTTCCTGTGATTGTAATGGTTGTAACACCCGATGCGCCTGCTGTCGCCGCAGGGATTGTAAGAGGTGTACTTGTTGCTGCGGGGTTTATTGTGAGAAGATTTGATTCCGAAACAGTAAAGTCTGTTCCTATTGCATAGAAAACAGATGTTCCGCCGATATTCGCTGTTATGATATTATCAATAACAAAGTTATCAGGGAGATTATCTGTGAGGCTATTTATCTCAACTTCTTCATCATCAGCGTTTGTGAGAGTGAAAGTATAAGTGAGTGTGTCGCCGGGGTTTACTGTATCTGGAGTTGCCGCCTTTTCGATTGTAACAGCTTCTCTTGTAACTGTCGCTGAATCTGTAAGTGTTAAAACTTCGCCCGTTTCTGTTCCTTCGTTTGCTGTAAATGTCGATGTGTTTGTGATTGTTGTTACAGTGGGTGAAAGCGCCGCGTCAACATCGGCTGAATAGGTTATAACAACAAAATAGCCTTCGGGGATTGTTCCCGAAACTGCAAATGTTGCGCCTTCTTCTGTCTGTGTGAGTGTTACTTCAACGGGAGTTGCAACGCCGTTTTCAGAATATAAAAATCCCGAAACAGAAGTTTCATCTATTGTAAGTGGAGTGTTCACTCCGCCGAGGTTATCAGAAACAACGGGGTTAAAGAGAGTTCCTGTTCCGTTATTTGCAATTCTTAATTGATAGATGACATTTCCACCCGATGAGAAACTTTCATCTGCGGCGGTTTTTGTGAATGTTGCAAGATAGGTTACATTTACATCGGTTTCAACTGTATTTGAAACGATGGTGACTTCTTCGCCGTTACGGATGAAATTTATCGCACCGTTATTCGTGATTATCGCCATAGTATCTGTCCTTTCGCTGTAATTCTTCATATTCCGACAAGATGTCGGTAATACATATTATTCAGAAAAAGGAATTTTGGTGAGAAAGAAAAAGAGTGGAGAAAATCTCCACTCCTTAAAATTATTCAGTAACTACTTCTTCAGTTGCAGTTCCGCCGTTTTCGTATTCTTCAAACATTTCGTTGATACGGTCGCGTGTTCTGTAACTTACATCAGGAAGTTTTCCTTCTCCTCCGAAAAGGTCTTCAACTTCGCCGAATGCCTGTGATATGGAGTCTTTCATCTTTGCAAGGAGATTTTCATCGTTTCCTGCAAAAGCTATTGCCATATCAAAGATACGCTGTGCTGTCTGTTCAACGCCCCAGTAGCCGTTTTCATCAAACTCACCGAGACCTGCTGCTTCAACATCTTCGCGGTTGAAATGAACCATTCCGTCTTCGCCGACTGTTGCGTTTTCGAGGAGTGCTTCCATTCCTGTCTTTTCTGAAGAAATAACTCCGCCGTTTCTGTCAGCCTGCTTGGCAAGAAGTGTCTGAAGCATTTCCTTGAATGCTGAAATTTTCGAATTTGATTCTGCTATGAGTTTGTCAACTGTTGACTTGTCATAATCATAGTACTTTTCTTCGTTTTCTACGAGTTTTTCAGCCATCTTTGTAGCGGCTTCCTTGCCCGTTGTCTTTGCGAGTGATTCGGGAGAATATGTACCTGCTGTTGCGTCAGAAGAAACTGATTTTGTGAAAGAATCTGTTTCCTTTGATTCTGCCGATTCTGCCTTGACCTTTTCGGTCTTAACCTGATTATTGGCATAGGATGTTACGCCCGAATACCCTGTGATAGCATTGATATCCATTAACTGACCTCCCTTTCAATAGTATGTTGGTATTATACCACATAATATATATCGGCAGGAAATTCATTAACTTTAGTTATTTTCAGAAACTTTTTTCGGTTTCAAGAATTCGGGAAGTTGCGCTATGATTACCGCCGCAAAAACGAGTATACAGCCTATAAGTTCCCTTGTGAGAAGTGTTTCGCCGAGAACTACCCATCCCGCTAAAACAGAAAATACTGATTCAAGGCTCATAACGATTGATGCAACAGCAGGCTCTGCGTTTTTCTGACCTGCCATCTGTAAGGTATATGCAACTCCACTTGACATAACGCCTGTAAAGAGAATAGGGAGCCACGCCGCCATAATTCCCGCAAAATCGGGTTTTTCAAATATAAACATAAGAACTGTTGAGATAACGCCTACAACCACAAACTGTAAACAACAAAGAAGAATACTGTCGATATCCGAAAATCTGTCGATGACAAGAATGTGTGCTGTAAAACATATCGCACATAAGAATACGAGAATATCGCCTGAATAAACCCTTTCAAAGCCGCCCGAAAGACAAAGTATATACATCCCGCAACGCAACCTGCAACCGCTATCCATATAATAGGGTGAAGTTTTTTATGAAAGAAAATTCCGCTTATAGCAACCATAACAACGTATGTCGCTGTTATGAAACCTGCTCTCCCTGATGATGCAACGCCCTCGGGATATATAGTGATGCCGAGTTGCTGAAGGTTTGTTGCAAAGAATAAAACAATTCCGCATAACGCACCGCCTAAAAGGCTTCGGTTTCTTTGTTTTTTGTCTTCTTTAACATTATTCTTTTTTGTTACAACCTTTTTTATCAGAAGAAAAATTCCTAAAAATCCCGCGCCTATAACAGAACGAAGTGCTGTGAATGTAAATGCGCCGACGCTATCCGATGCTGATGTCTGGGCAACGAAAGCCGTTCCCCATATGAATGCTGCGATAAGAAGAATAATACTTCCCTTTATATTTTTCATAACTGCTCCTTAAAAATAAAATAACCTTATAAATTCTATCACAGAGGGGGTATTTTGTCAAACAAAAATGCCCCGTGAAATTACGGGGCATTCCTGCTTTGGGCTTATGGTATTATTTTATGGGAAGTTATTCGATTTCTTCAATTCTTACATTTTTAAGATAGAATGTTGCTGTTGAGCCACGGTGACCGAGGTTATATTCAAGTCTGCCGTTGTTATCATCCTTATCCTTCATTTCAAAGTCGAATGTGTATGTTTCCCATTCGGTTGAAATGGTCTGTGTTGTATCGGGAAGGTATCTTATCCAGCCTGCTGTGGGGGCTGAAACGCATACAACGATATCTCTTTCTTCATCTGCTCTTGCATCGAATGTGAGGCGGTATTTCTTGCCCTTAATCATAGGAAGTTCGGGCTGAACGAGCTGAACTGAATAGTCAACATCGCCTTCTGCTTCTGATGTTATTATAAGTGTTTCGTCCTTGATTTCAGCGGCACCCTGACCATTCTGGAAAAGAAGGAAGAACCAGTTTGTTTCGTCATCCAAGGGTTCAACATCTTTAAAATCGCCGTTATAGATAAGGTTTCCATCGGCTGTGGGTTCTCTGAAATTCTTTTCGGGTTTCTTTACATTTGTATCGTAAGCGTCTTTCTGATAAACTCTTACATAGTCGATTTCAAATTCTGCGTTGTCAAAGTCTGTTGTTTCATCGGGGTTGCCCGGCCAGTTTCCGCCGACAGCGAGGTTCATCTGAACGAAGAAAGGCTGATTGAAAGGTGCGGGATAAGGCTTTTCATCTTCGCCGTTTACTGCTGTGAACCAGTCGTTGATTGTGAGATAATGTTCGCCGTCGATATAATAACGGAATTCGCCCGGTTCCCATTCAACTGAATATTCATGGAATTCACTTGCGAATGTTGAGCCGTCTGTCAAAACTACTGTTCCCTGCTGTTCAGCGTGGGGTTCGCCATAGTGGAGTGTTCCGTAGGCTGTATCTACCTGATTTCCGAGGACTTCCATAATGTCGATTTCACCGCATTTCGGCCACTGTCCATAGAACTGTTCGTCCTGAGGCATCATCCAGATTGCAGGCCAGAGTCCCTGTCCTTCGGGAACTTTTGCGCTTACAACTACTTTACCATACATAAAATCTCTCTTGTTCTGAGAATTTACTTTTCCTGATGTGTAGTATTCTTTTCCGTCTTTTTCTGTTTTTATCGCTTTAAGAACGAGTTTTCCGTCACGAACGAAAATGTTGTCATCTGAATCTGTATATTCCTGAAGTTCGTTATTTGTCCAGCCCGGATCACGAAGTTCTCTGTTCCAGTTTTCTTCGTTCAAGGTGTCGCCGTCGAATTCATCACTCCAGAGAAGGTTATAGCCACTGAGCTGTGGTGTTTCTGTTTTTGTTACAGAAGTTTCGGGGGCTGTGTCGGGTGTTGCTTCTTTTGCACATCCTGCAAAGATACCTGAAATCATAACTACTGCCGCTGTAAAGCCAAGCGCTTTTTTAAAGTTCATAAAAATTCCTCCATTCATATATTAAAGAAGCTTTATAAGTTTATCCTTGATTTCCTTATAGTGTTCATCTATTATGCCGAAATCCATTTCCTTATATGTCCATGCACATCTTGCTATGCCAAGGTCACAGAAAGCGGCGTTTATTTCTTCATACCATTTTAAAGTTGCGTCTGTGGGTGCTCTGTCGATAACACCATATTCTCCGCAGTAAAGAGGAATATCATATTTTTCTGCTATCATAACAGCCTCAGAGAAAAACTTCTTGAAAAATTCTCTGTCAATAGCTGAACTTTCCATTATGTTATAAATCTTCTGATTTTCGCTTTCGAGATATTTTTCTGTTTCTGATTTGGCAACATCATATTCTATGGGGAAACCGATTGAATAATCAAGAGGCATTCCCTTGACCCAATGCGCTGACTGATGAGTAAAAAGAACGGGTTCATAACAATGGAATGTGAAAACCATATTCTTATCAACAGGCGCTCTTAAATTCTTAACGCAGAAAGCTGCATTGTGTTTCGCGCCACCAATGATAATTCTTATATCCTTTGAAACTTCTCTTATCGCCTTTATCGCTCTGTCGGCAATATCGTTCCATGTTTCAGAAAGGTCTTCATCGACAACTTCGTTTAAAAGTTCAAAACAGAGCATATCGTTATATTTTGAATAGCGTTCTGCAAATTCACGCCAGAGCTGAACAAATTTATCCTGTAAATCCTTTTCAAAGAAGAAGGGGATTTCTTCTTCATCAAAGATATAGCCCGCTGTCTTGTGAAGGTCTAAAACCATATTGAGATTATATTTTTTGCACCATGAAATGCAGTTGTCAACAAGAGAAAAACCATCTTCCAATGTGTTTCCGTTTTCGTCTTTGAAGATATAGTAGTCAACGGGGACTCTTACATGGTCAACGCCCCATAAAGAAATATTTCTGATGTCTTCTTCTGTGATGAATGTTTCATGACGTTCTTTTGTGTGGTCACACTGAGAAAGCCAGCCACCGAGGTTTATTCCTTTTGTAAAGCCTTCAAATCTTTTAAGCATATAAAAATCCTCCTGATATTTCGTTGACTAAATGATAACATCACAAAATCTATTATTATATCTTTTTGATTGCTTTTTTATCGTAATTATGATATAATATCGTCAGAAGATATAATTTTTCAGAAGAAAGGTTGAAAAATATGAGCATTTCGGAAGAACTTATCGTCAAGGAATATATAATGCGAGAAGAGAACGAATACCGCGCGCCTTACAGCTCGGAATTTGAGTTTTATCTTCTCGTTAAAAATGGCGAGGTAGAAAAAATAAAGGAATTTTCAAAGAATGAATTTTCCGAAAAAACGGGATTCGGAAAACTCTGCGAAAACCCTTTACAGAACATAAAATATCATTTTGTTGTAACGGTGGCGCTTATTGCAAGATACTGTATAGACGGCGGAATGGCACACGAAACGGCATATAATCTGAGTGACCTCTATATCAACCGCGCGGACAAGGCGAGGTCTTTCAAGGAGATTTCAGAGCTTCACGCTGAAATGTCTTTAGACTATACCAAAAGAATGAAAAGAATAAGCAAAAGCAGGATTTTCTCAAAGCCGATAATCATTGCCGTTGACTATATCTATGAAAATATCTCGAAAAGAATAACTCTTACGGATTTAGCGAAGGTTACGGGGCTTAACGAAAGTTATCTTTCAAGGCTTTTCAAGAAAGAAACAGGCGAAACCGTTACCGATTATATTTTAAGAAAGAAAATCGAAACGGCAGAAAATATGCTGAAATATTCGTCATATTCTCCATCTGAAATCGCGTTTATGTTAGGGTTTCCATCGCAGAGTTATTTTACTGCGGTCTTTAAAAAACTCACAGGC